>JBGAOI010000571.1:0-5262 GCA_044221885.1 Polyangium sp. (in: bacteria) | reverse complement strand
TGCGTCGCTTGCAGCAAACGCACGGCGTAATCCTGAACATGTCGCGCCACAGGAACATCACGCACGAGCTTTTGCATGGTGAGAATCTGCTCGCGACTCATGACCGCCTTCGCTTCCGGAGGCGTATTGCCCGTCGTGCGATCGAGAATCGAATGCAATTCGTCGCGCCCTGGAAATCCTACGTGCAGCTTGAAGAAAAACCGGTCGAGCTGCGCTTCGGGCAACGGATACGTACCTTCGCTTTCGAGCGGGTTTTGCGTAGCCAAAACGAAGAAGGGTTCGTCCAAAAGATGGCTCGTTTTCGCAATCGTCACGCGATGCTCTTGCATGGCTTCGAGAAGCGCGCTTTGCGTTTTCGGTGTCGCGCGATTGATTTCGTCGGCCAATACGATATTGGCGAAAATCGGGCCTTTTCGGAAAGAAAAGTTGCGTTGTCCCCCGGCGCCTTCATCAATGACCGTCGTACCGATGATATCGGCCGGCATCATGTCTGGCGTGAACTGAATACGCGCGAATTGCAAATTCAACGCCTGCGCAACCGTGCGCACGAGCATCGTTTTTCCAAGCCCCGGTACGCCTTCGAGCAACGCGTGCGATCCCGCAAGCATGCAGGTGATGACACCGTCGACGATCTCGCGGTTGCCCACGATGACCTTGCCCACTTCTTCGCGCAATTCGCCAATGGTCTTTTGAAAGACAGCGACCTCGCCGCGTGCAAGATCCTTGTTTTTCTCGGCCATCTATCCCTCTGCCTTGGTTAGGAAACTTCGCTTCCGAAGCATTCGCTGAAATGTTTGTCCCTGCACTCCGATTTTCCAGTACAATCACTCGCGTGGACGAATGAGCTGGAAATACCGGTTGACGTAAAACCGATACCCGTCGGGAATTTTTTCCTTGTTGATTTGATCCTCGGCCACCGTCCGATATTGCGTGAATACTTTCTTGTATCCACCGCCTTTGAATCCTTTTTCGGCTGCCGCGAGAATCACTTCGCTATTCGACGGTCCTCCTCCCGAATCGAGCCCCTGCGCATTGACATCTTGCGTGCCCATTTTGGGATCCGTGCGATCGCCCTTTAAATTCCCATCATGGCCCGTTCCCGCCCCATTGCCTTTTCCACCACCGCCGGGATCATTTCCTTGCCCCTGGCCAGGACTACCTTCGCCAGGTTGTCCTCCACCACCAGGCATTTGTCCGGGTTGATCTCCACCTCCGCCCGAACCTTTGGACAAGACCAACATCTTTTTTCCACCGGGCCCCATGACCCAGGTTTGTCCCTGTCCACCTTGACCATTTTGGCCGTTTTGACCATTCTGGCCATTTTGACCATTCTGGCCTTCTTGCCCCTCTTGGCCTTCTTGACCCTCTTGGCCTTCTTGACCCTCTTGCCCCTGCCCCTGCTGCCCTTGGCCTTTTTGGCCCTGGCCCTGTTGCTGCCCCCCACGAGCGCGTTTGCCGAACTTCAACATTCTCGCCATGCGCTGTTTGCCCGATTGCCCCTGCTGACGCATGAGCTCGCGCAATTCTTCGAGGCGCTGACGCAATTCTTCTTTTTCTTTGTCGGACATCTCTTCTTGCTGCATTCGATTGATGTCCTCAGCCGCATCTTCCAATTCTTTCGCGGCATCCCCCATTTCACGCATCAAATCTTCAGCAGCCTTTGCAAGCGCCCGATCGAGACGATCCAATTGCCGCGCCGTACGTTGCTGACGCTCCATTTCACGATCGAGGCGTTCGAGTTCCCGCTCCTTTTTCTTCAGGAGTTTTTCCTCGGCTTCGTCGTGGGGACCACCATCGCGGTCTTCTTGCTTCTTTTTCTTCTTGAGCAATTCCTCGCGACTTTCGGCACGTTTTTCCTCAATCGCAGCCAGAGCCTCTTTTTGCCGCTCGGATGCTTTCTTTAATGCATCGCGAAGTTTTTCGAGCGACTGTTTGTCCGGCTTTTTCTTCGCATCACGCAATCGTTCGGCCAAATCTTTCAAATCTTTTTTGGCCTTTTCGAGGTCCTTCTTTTTGAACGATTCGCCAATGGGCTTCGAAAGATCGCTCGTTTCGAGGTGTTTGCCCATTTCTTCGAGCGCATCTTCGAGCGATTTACGATCGGCTTCGCTGCCTTTCAACAAATCCCGCTCGATGGCTTCCATTTTGCGAAATGCCTCGGTCCGATCGAGACGCTTGTTCGCAATGTCTTCAATGAGCTGATTAAATCGTTCAATCGCAGCTTGAACTTCGGGCGTTTGATCTTTCTTTCCAAGTTCCTTTGCAGCATCTCGAAACAAATCGAGATCATCCGGAGCCATCACGATTGCGTCAATCGTGGGCGCTGCCGGAGGCGGTGGAGGTATTGGAACGGGAATCTCGAGAAGCCCGACGGCCAATGCACCAAGCCCAAAAAGCACCGCAGGCCCCGCCCCCGAAGGTAAATGCAATGGAGCCGCTTTGCCCGGACGAAGTGTCGATGCATGTTCGCAAGCATCATCGATGGCCACTTCCATCAACGGACTTCGTTTGTCCAATGAAACTTCTTCGAAGGCCAACGCGTTGGTCAAACGATCGTGGAGTTTGTGATGACGATCGAGCGCGATGGTGCCCGCGCGCGGTGGAAGTTTTCGCAAGAGACCGATGAGCACAACGCCGAGCACCAAGGCTGCTGCACCGGCAAGCGTTCGTTTGGCAGCGATTTCGGAAAGATGGTCGGGAAAAACTTTCCGCACGGCCAACGTCGCTGCCACGACTGCGAAGGCAAACGTGAGCGTCGACGGGAGATAACGAAGGGCACGATCGATACGCAAACGAAGCGCAACCATCGAAGCGGCGCGACGAATGCGGGCGAGATCTCGAGGGCGTTCGATGCTCACGATGGACGGTGCTCCGATAGGTTCGCAGACGTTGACCGTCAGAACGACGGGCGGGTCATTGTAGCCGTAGACGATTGAGACGCTCGTAAGTTCCCCACGTCAACGAAGGAACCTCGATTCGCCTTACGCACCGGAAGAAGAAATCATTCCCCAGCACATGCTCCTGCAACCACGAACTGCATGCGGCGCAAACGTCACGCGCGACGAGCCGATCCAGACTTCTTCGCTGACGCCTTCGCCGGAGCCTTGGACGCAGACTTCTTCGCAGCCTTGGCAGAAGCCTTCGCCGGAGCGACGTTTTTCGTTGCCGCAGGTGCCTTCGCTGGTGCGGCCGCTTTCTTCGCAACCGCCTTCGCTGGAGCCGCTTTCTTCGGTGCCGGCGCCGCTTTGACCGCCGCCTTCTTGGCCGGAGCAGATGGCTTCGCCGGTGCCGCCTTGGAAGCGCTCTTCGCCGCAACAGCCTTCTTGGCCGACGCCTTCTTGGTGGGTTTGTCCCCACTCGACGTTGCCGTTCCAGTTGGACGAACCGGCATTTTCTTGCCTGTTTTTCCGAGAAGTTCACCGATTTTTTCGTCAAGCGTGGCGAACTCGAACGGCTTGTCCAGCCAGCCGTCCGCCGCGAAGAGCGGTGAGTTCATCGCGTTGAGGCGTTCGCCGATCCCGGTCAACATGAGCACGGGCGTATGTTCGAGCGCGCCATTTGCCGCGCCTTTGGCCTTGATCGCTCGGGCAACTTCCCACCCACTCATCTCGGGCATCATGACGTCGAGCATGACGAGATCGGGGAGTTTGTCCTGTACGAGCTTCCACGCGGCAGCGCCGTCCGAAGCTTCGTGAACGGTGAAACCGAGCCGCTTCATGTGGCTGGCGACGAGACTGAGCATGGCCGGTTCGTCATCAGCGACAACGACCGTGAGAGGCTTGGAAGACTTGGACGACATTTTCGTGGACCGGATGAGAGTACGCGAGGGTTGAGAGGTCAAGAGCCACGTGCATGATCGTGTTTGAACGCGGCGAACACGGGGCACCGGGCCGACAAACAACGAGGTTGTCAGGATATTCCCGACGATGTTTCCAGAAAACCGAACTACGTTTGCAGTATGTCGAACTCGAACGAGATCGCAGCCGTCAGTGGAGCAACGGGGTTCATCGGTTCAGCCGTCGTGCGCGAGCTCGTGGCCCAAGGTCGCAAGGTGCGAGCGTTGGTCGAACCGGGTGCATCCACGACAAACCTGGATGATTTGCCGGACGTAAACAAGATTTCTGTCGACGTGAACGATCGCGCGGGCATGCTGCAAGCGCTCGAAGGTGCGAAACACTTTTTCCATTTGGCAGCGATCTACAAAGTTTGGTCGCTCGAACCGGAAGCGATCTGGCGCGTGAACTTGGAGGGCATGACGACGTCGCTTATGGCGGCGCGTGACGCGGGCGTCGAACGCATCGTGTACACATCTTCGATCGCGGCCGTGGGACTTGGGGAAGGACAAACTCCAGCGGATGAGAACACGCCATGGAACATTGGCGACATTGCGAACGATTACATTGCGTCGAAGCATCAGGCGGAGCGAGTGGCATTTCGTTTGGCCGAAGCGGGTTTGCCCGTGGTGATTGTGAATCCAGCATTTCCGTTTGGCCGGGGCGATGTGGGACCGACGCCGACGGGTGAAATCATTTTGAATTTGCTTCGCGGAAAAGTTCCTGGGGTGGGTGCAGGAGGATTTTGCGCAATTGACGTGGACGATGTAGCCAAAGCGCACGTTGCTGCATTAACGAAAGGGCGTGTGGGTGAGCGGTATATTCTGGGTAATCACAATGTGACCCTGCGCGATTTTTTTGCGTTGGTGGCGGATGTGGCGGGAATGAAAGCGCCGAAATTACCTATTCCGGCTGTATTTGCGCGAGGGTTTGCCAGTTCAATGGAATGGTGGAGTGATCATGTATCGAAAAAACCACCCTTGGCGACGAACAAGAGCGTGCAATACATGCAGCGATACGCGTTTTTCGACGGAAGCAAAGCGCGGCGAGAATTGGGAATGCCGTGCACCCCATTGCGGGAATCCGTGGAAAAGGCGGTAGAGTATTTCAGGACGAGGGGGATGGTGTAACGGGTCAAGAAATAAAGTTGCCTTTGCACCTTGATATGCTACGGTCAGCATATGGATTCCGATCGATCTGCTCGCGCTGCTCGCCGAAGAGCAAGTTATGGTGGGGGCGTTGTCTCATTTGGGGATGAACGTGATGCGGATATTCGATTTTGGCATACGTGCACCGATGCGGTGCGATTAAACACAGTACTCGAAATGGCTCTGGCAGAGACTTCGGATGAAAATTCATCAAGACTTTTGGGCGTTAATCTATAACACACCTCACGCAAACTATCAATGACATTATCTATATCTTGTTT
>JBGAOI010000570.1:0-5276 GCA_044221885.1 Polyangium sp. (in: bacteria) | reverse complement strand
CTGATATTCTTGGCAGAATTGAAAGAACTAGTCAAGTTCGCTCAAGGTTTGGCGAACATCATCGCTGCGCCAAAGAAAATGAGGGCCACGATGATCATAATGAAGCCAAAACCAGCAGCGATCATGCCCCCGATGGCCAAACCTTTGCCCGTGTAATAATTCGGCGGATCGTCGATACGACTTATGGCAATGGCCCCGCAGACGATCGCGCCAATGCCCAGAGGCCAACCGAGATAGCAGCAAAAATGCATGGGCAAACTGACCAGACCAAGCACGAGCGACACAATGGCGATAGGATCAGTACTTCCTCCACCTTGTTGGTGATACGAAGGACCACCAGGAACGCCTGAAGAGTATATCGGTTGTTGGCCATAACCCGGAGGACCGCCCGGTGGTTGGGCCCATCCTCCACCACCACCACCTGGGGGCCCCCATTGACCACCAGCAGGGTGTCCGCTCCATTGACCTCCACCCCCAGCAGCAGGCGGGCCGCCCCATTGACCTCCGCCATCGGGAGGAGCGCCACCACCACTGGGAGGATAATTGCCGCCAGGGGGCGGCTGTTGCCCATAACTCATGTCGCTCTCCTTGGTAATGCACGTCGATACGCGCATATTGATCGATAAAGGCCACCGAAACCAAACAACATTGCGGCGAAGCAGCCAAGAAAAACAAGAGGTGCGGCGCGATTGTACGCAAGTGCTTCATGCCAATGCCCATGTCCGAGCGCCGCAAAAGCTCGCGTCATACCGCACGTAGGACAATCCCGCTGCAGAAGCATCTTCATGGGACACGGTGGCGTGAACGAGACTGCACCCGAGACAATGTCCTCCGGAGCAATGACGAAAGACAAAACGAGCACAGTGGCAAAAGCCGCCGCGAGCACTCCCCACCAAAATGCGCCATGGAGCGTATCGCGCTGCATCCGTCGAAATGCCGGGTCCACTCGTTCCACAGGTGCAGCCTATACCATGTGCAGGGCGTGTGTCTCGTGAAAAAACCGATATTGGTTCAACAAGCCGCCAGCTCAAGCCTTCATGCGTGAAAACGAACGCACGGCCAAGGCGCCGAGAATCAATGTGGTCAACAATAAAACGCCCACGTCGAGCAGCAGCGAGAAATGGCTTACTCCGACAAACAGCGTTCGAGCCGCGTCCACAGCATAGGTCATCGGATTGAGGCGCACGATGATCGCCAGTGCCGGAGGAAGACCTTCGACCGGGTAAAGGGCTCCGGAGAAGAAAAACAGCGGTTGAATCAAAAAATTCACAATGGCGCCGAAACCCTCGAACGTTTTCATTCTCGAGGCTATCACGACGCCGAGCGCCGTGACGCCCATACCGAACAAAACAAGCAGCGGAATCGCGGCGAGAACGCCGACGAGCGAGAATTTGGCACCCAACAAGGGCGCAACAATGAGCGTAATGGCAACTTCGAGCAGCGCGGTGATGCTGGCCGAAATCATTTTGGATAAAACGATGACGGTACGCGGTACGGGTGAAACGAGCAATTCTTTCAAAAATCCGAATTCTCGATCCCACACAATCGAAATAGCTGCAAACGTGCTGGAAAACAGCACGGTCATGGTGATGACGCCCGGGACCAAGAACGAGACGAAGTCAATGCCGTCGTGGCCCGTTCCGGTAAAAGACGACCGCAAACCAAATCCAACGGCAACAAGCCATAAAAGCGGGCGAATGATGCTCGCGGCCAGGGTTTGTCGATCCCGCAAGAACTTCAGAATGTCGCGTCGGCATAATTGGTAAATGACTTCAGCTCGCAAGGCCCTACCTCCTTCGGGCCATCGCCCGCATGGCGTGCCGACTGGCTCCACTTTCATCGACTTCATCACGCATTTTGCGGCCCGTCAGCGCCAAGAAAACATCATCGAGCGTCGGGCGTCGAACGGCGATGCCTGAGAGGCGTATTTGCACTTCGCGGACCATTTCCACGACAAATGATTCACCATCCGGAACGCGAAAACAAAGCCCTTCGTCGGTGAGGTCCGAGTTGATTCCATGTCGCTCGCGCAGAATTCGAGCCAATGTGTCGGGTTCGGCCGTACGAACCAATACGACGTCGTTGCCCACTTGTTTCTTGAGTTCGTCCGGGCTACCTGTGGTGACGATGCTGCCGTGATCAATGATGGCAATGCGGTCGCAGTTCTCGGCTTCGTCCATGTAATGGGTGGTCAGGAAAAGCGTCAACCCGTGTTTTTCACGAAGAGAACGGAGGACTTCCCAGGTTCGTTTTCGAGTTTGCGGGTCGAGGCCCGTGGTTGGTTCGTCGAGGAACAAGACGCGAGGTCGATGCAAGAGTCCGCGACCGATTTCGAGGCGTCGTTTCATGCCTCCGGAAAAGGTTCGGACGATGTCGTCGCTGCGGTCGGTCAATTCGACAAACGACAAGGCTTCATTGATGCGATTGGCGCGTTCGTTACGGGGTACGCCATAAACGACGGCGTGCAATTCGAGATTTTCGCGGGCGGTGAGGCGATCGTCGAGGGACGGTTCTTGAAAAATCACGCCAATTGATCGCCGTACGTCTTGGGAGCGTGTCACGACATCGAAGCCGGCAAGCTTCGCGGTGCCGCTGGTCGGTTCGAGCAGCGTGCAGAGCATCTTGATGGTGGTTGTCTTGCCAGCACCGTTGGGACCGAGGAACCCAAAGATTTCCCCCTCGCGGACAGAAAATGTCACACCTCGGACCGCCTCGAAGTCGTCGTAACGCTTGACAAGGTCTTGAACTTCGATCACCGGCTGTTCATTCATCCGAGCGTGGCCTTGGTTCGTCGTGGTGCACCAACGACGTCTTCATAGTGGGCGCGCGTCGTGGCTGCAAGCAGGAAGGAAGAACTTGCGCGAATTCACGGCGATTGTGCGCGATTTGGGGGTACGCGGAGGTTGTTCACGGGATCCACTTCAAAATCTCTTTCGACCGGACATTGATTGTCTGATCATAAAGATCAGCGCATTTCAGCGGAATTCACACGCGAATAAAAAGAGGTGTTCGTCCGGCGCGTATGGGCGGACATTGAATGTCATAGCGAGCTGAATGGGGCCTAGACGAACGCGTCCAAAGGTCACACATTGATTGACGACAACACGGTCGAGACAATCGGAGGACGGGACATGATTGACAATCGCATTGAGGTCGTTTTCAGCTTTGACACCACCGGCAGCATGTATCCTTGTTTGACGCAGGTACGGCGCAAGGTTGGCGAGACCGTCAAGCGACTGATGAATGAAATCCCTGGAATTCGCATTGGAATCATTGCGCACGGCGATTATTGCTACTCTGGTTCGACGTATGTAACGAAGGAGCTCTTTTTGACCGATGTCGGCGACGCCATTGTGCGGTTTGTCGAAAAAGTTGGTCCGACGGGTGGTGGCGACGCACCGGAATGTTACGAGCTGGTATTGCACGAGGCGCGTACTTTGTCGTGGACCAAGGATTACAAAAAAGTATTTGTGCTCATTGGTGACGACGTGCCGCACCCGCCGAACCAAAACCCGAAGAAACTCGATTGGCGCTCGGAAGTCGAAGCGCTTGGAAATGCAGGGATTCCGGTGTACGGCGTGCAATGCTTGGGTCGCCGTCATGCAACACCGTTTTACGCGGAACTGGCGCGTACGAGCGGTGGATTCCATATCGGCCTCGATCAATTCGCGTATGTCGTCGATATGGTTCTTGCGGTTTGTCTCAAGCAATCTTCAGACGAAAAGCTCCAGGATTACGAAAAGGAAGTGAAGAAGCAAGGCCGCATGAATCGGGGTCTCGACAAGATGTTCGGGACGATGATGAAGCGCGAAGCGTCGACGGAATTTGGCGACACGGATTTGCGAGCGGTTCCGACGGGACGATTCCAATTCCTCGATGTGGATCGCGATATGCCCATCAAGCAGTTTGTCTTGGAAAATGGGCTGACGTTCAAAACGGGTCGCGGATTTTATGAATTCATGAAGACGGAAACGATTCAAGGCCACAAGGAAGTGGTTTTGATGGATCGCAAGACGGGTGATTTGTACAGTGGTGAGCGCGCCCGCGAGATGCTGGGTTTGCCCCCGGGATCGACGGTGCGGATCAAGCCGGCCAGTTTGGAAAAATACGTCGTTTTCGTACAGAGCACGTCATACAATCGGAAGCTCATTGGTGGGACGAGGTTCCTGTATGAGGTTGAAGATTGGGCGCGAATGGCAGATGCGGCCTGATTTTTGACAAAGATCGTGGGCGCGGTGAACTTTTCCGAGGCTCGGCCGTCCAAGGCCCTCGTGATTCGCCGCGCCTTCCTCCGCTCTCTCGCTGCGTTGCCCTTTGCTGCTGCTCCGATTGCGGCGTTACCGCGTGAAGGTTTTGCCTGAGCGATGGCGCCGCCGCGCCGTGTGCGCGACGAAGCATTGACGTTGCATCGAACGGGGCTTCGCGATATCGAGCTTTTCCGAGCCCGCGAATCGATCTATTTGCATCAATATCCGACTCAAGGTCGTTTCCAAGTGGCTCCCAATGCGCGAGCCATTGCGTTCACGATACCAGGGGCCGACACGCTGACCGTCGTTCGTCACGATGGAACGATGGCGGAATTCAAGAATCCAGTTCATGATCTTTTCCGATTTTTACCCGACGGTCGAGCGTTGCTTGTCCTTCAACACTGGGAAGGGTCGCTCGTCGTCAGTCGCATTGACGTTGCGTCTTTGCAACCGGTATCGCGAATGCCGATATCAGGCGCGCCGTGGATGGAGGTTTGTGCCGACGGCATTGTGGTTCCCAACAATCAGTATCAGGCGGGCGCTTTTGATTGCAACATTATGCTCTTGCCATGGAATGGTGAACCGCGCGTCGTTGCCCATGTCGACGGTCCCGTGCATAGGGTCGTATGTGCCAAAGCCGGACAAACCATGGCCTATTTCTTGAAGTCCCACGTGTGGATGGTGCCAAGTCTGGGTGCCGAACCGGTGCACGTTGCGGATGTCGCCGCGGATGTGACGAATGCGGAAATGTCGCCCGATGGTCGTCAGCTTTTGGTGCTTACGGCCAAGGACGCGTTTTTGTTCGAAGGTGGGAAACTCGTGAAGACGCTAGGGATGGCGCATGCGCACACGGTATGGTTTTCCCACGATGGTCGGGAGTTTGTCGTCGCCAATGAGCAAAAAGCCGTGTGGCAGCGGGGTGAAAAAACAGCGGTGCTCGAGGCGAAAGAAAAGGCACCCATTCGAACGGCGCGGTTTGCGCCGATGTCTCCGTGGCTGATGGTGGCGCGTGGTGCCGAGGCGATTCGT
>JBGAOI010000056.1:0-21864 GCA_044221885.1 Polyangium sp. (in: bacteria) | reverse complement strand
AGAATCACGCGCCGTGCCTGGACCATTTCATGGCTCAAGGCAACGTCAAATTGTCCTTTCGTTCCCTCAATCTTTTCCACGAAAGAGTCCCGTACCTCAACATTGGGGTATGCTTCAAGCTGCTGGCGACCTATTTTTCGAAATTCGTCCGGTGGAGTTCCGTCGCGGGTCACAAAATTCTGAATATGACTCGCACGGGCATTACGACGCGACCCGGCGTCGCATAACAACACGTGTTTTCGAGCTCGACCAAGGGTCAGAGCGGCTGCGAGGCCTGAAGGGCCTCCACCAACGATAATGGCATCGTACATTTTTTTCGTCGCTCCGGGGCGTGCGGGAATTGTTATGGATTTTGACTGGGTTTTACAGGCAACGACCGCCCACGATGCGCCCGTGATGGCGCAAAGTTGCAGCCAATCGCGGCGCGACAGGGATGGATCATGTTCAGCCATGCGTTCAAGATAAGCCCAGTTCAAACTCGGCAGAAGGGCGTAGCTTCATGCCAAATCGGCGAGGTTTTTGGTTTGCCTTACGGACACGCCAAGAACGGATCCCACGCCCATACGCCATTCTTGCATTGCACGCGTGCATGTTCGGCGCACATGATGCCGTATTCGCAAACGAGCGCCGCGTCCGTACACGTCGTCCCCTCGTTCGGGACGAAGTCTGGGCACCCTGCCGCAGGAGCAATGCTGCACGACCACGACCAAGGTTCGGGAGGACAACCCGCGCCCCCGCAAACAGGGCACATGCAAAGTCGCGTGCCATCCACGCAGAAGGAGCCTTGTCCTGGGCATGCCGTTCCATCGGGCGGCGAAGGCGCACAAGCCGCGGGTTCGTCTTGACAAAACCCTCCAAATTGTCCCCATTTCCCCATATCGCAACGATACCGATGTCGGCACATGGGAAATGGGCTGCTTCCGTACGAACACTGCAAGTCTTGCATTGTGCATGTGGCACCTTGCATTGGTTCGGCCGTGGGGCAATCGTTCATCCCGGACGAACCACCGGCCCCACCTGCACCACCTGACGAAGACGCTCCGCCGGCGCCATCGCCGCCATTTCCACCTGACGTCGTAGTGCCTCCGCCATTGCCACTGCTGCAAGCAGAAAGCAAAAGCAGCATTCCAAACCCGCATGTCATCATTTGTTTGATCATGATTTCACACTTTCATTCGTCGCCAACACATGGGCCAACGCTTGGTAAAACCCGTCGCAGTCATCTGGATCGGGCAATCCCGCCGAACCACCGTCATTACACTCGACGACGAACCACCCTCCCCGCTCGAGTTCTGCAATGTCGACCGCGTAAAAAGGGCTGATACTTTTCTCGAGAATGGGCTGAACCAATTCGATGGGCGGTCGCGTATCCCCGTATTCGGCGACGGACCAATACGGACGGGAATAAAATACATTTCCGCGCCAAACGTAGAGGCGATGCTCGTTGGCCATGGGCGCTCGGCTTTTCGGATGCAGTCCGACGCTTCGTGTGGGCCAGAATTCGCGATACACGAGGCCACCCACGAGAAAGTCGTCCTGCAATTCCAAAAACCGTTGTGTGACGCGCTGAATGGCGTCGAGGTCACTGGCGTCGGGGATGAAACAAGCTTCATACCATTCGTGCTTGCGGCTTTTGACATAGTCTTTCAGCACCAGAGGCGATCGGCCAAAAACCTCGTGAACACGCGCAGCAATCGTTGACAAATCGAATTCGTTACCGGGAAACCAAATGGATTTGGGCGTCAACCCTGTATCAGCCACGAGGGAGTACCAATTCGGCAAATGGTAGGTACTCAGATAGTCCGATAAGGTTGTTTCAAGCGAAAACCCTCGTTCCTGCAGAGCAACGGCGCACCTTTCGTAATCGTTCGCGCGCATGAGCCAGCCGCGATAAATGACGGACCCGGGTTCACGGGGCAATCCGACGAATCGCGCATCCCCGCCAAAAGCCAATTCGCCTTCATCCACGAGGGCAATGGAAAAACCTGCGGCTGCCGCTGCGTTACGTTCCGATTCGAAAGCGGAATCAACATCGCGCGAGCCTGGACGTGCTGGGAAAAGAATTGTCGTCATGGACATTGGTGTCATAACCAGCGTTGCAGCAGCGACGATAGCATCATTTCCTGGGCAGGTAAATCCCAAATTTCACACATCACGTCTTCGCGGCACGTTCCTTGGTCAAACCTACGATCGCGCATGAACTATCCATGCGCGAATCGGGACATAACAACGCGATGGCGCAAAAAACGTCCAAGAACTTCGCGCAACCTTCCTATCCGCCGATGAATCACCAACGCAAGAATCCAACTCGGTGAACACGGCGTTGTCCGCAAAAAAAGCTGAAACAGAAATTTTCATATCTGTCCTCGGCAGTTAGATTTCCGTAAGATTCAGGTCCTACGATGCTCCAAATCCCAAGGATTCCATAACTCACTGGGAAGGAGTGCCGAACATGTCGAACAAGAAAACCACAACACGAAGAGAACTGCTCAGCCTCGTTGGAGGATTGGGCGCAATCGCCGTGCTGGCCAATTGCGGTGATTCAACGACAAGCGCGACCGGCGCAAGCGGCGGCGCAGGTGGCGCCGGTGGCAATGGCGGTGATGGCGGTGATGGCGGATCAGGAGGCAGTTCGGGAGGCGATTGGGCGACGGAAGGCACATCGGTATTGCAGGGCAAGGACTATGGGAATCCTTTTGCGGCTGGCGTCGGAACGATGTGCACCGTTTACAAAGCGTCGACGGAAGGGCCTTGTCATGCAACAAGCGACAAACTCGTCCGCAAAGATATCAGCGAAGGTTATCCGGGTTTGCCCACGCGGCTCGAATTCTTGATTGTCGACGCGAATTGCAATCCAGTGCCCAACGCGACGCTCGAAATCTGGCATTGCGATACGCTTGGTGTGTATTCAGGCGATATCGATGGGAACAACGATGCATTTTGCACGGGCGGAGATGCAGAAGCGGCGGCGGCTTATTGGGGCCGAGGAATTCAAACTTCGGGTGCCGATGGACGCGTCACATTCGATACGAACTTCCCGGGTTGGTACGGTGGTCGCGCAACACATATCCATTTCAAAGTCACCGTTGGCGCAATGCAGTACATCGTGTCGCAAGTGTTTTTCGAGGAAGCACTAAAGACCGAGATTTACAGTTCGCAACCCAATTACAAACAGCCAACCGGCGCGGGCTACCAATTAAATGCGACAGACAACGTCGTCAAGGAAGCGAACCTAAACTTGAGCGACGTCGTCATGAGCACGCAAAAGCAAAGCGATGGCGCATTGCTTGCTTGGAAAGCCATTGCGATCAGCGCTTGAGCCCTTCAAAACTCACTTCGAGACCACCGAATTCAGACGGCCCGAGCTTCATGTCGTATCCGTGAAGTTCGGCTGCTCGAAATGCAATATGCAAGCCCAAACCCTGACCATCGGGCGCACGTGTGCGGGCCTGATCTCCTCGATAACCCCGCTCGACGAGGCGTGTAAGCTGCACGGGTTCTATGCCCGGTCCGTCATCGGCAATTCGCAATAAAAAGCCGTCTTCTCCGCGGCATTCCAAAAGCAGCACAACATGACCACCTGGATGATTGTATCGAACAGCGTTATGGGTCACGTTGCTGATGGCTTGTTCGATGAGTGTAACATCCGCCGAAATTTCGACGGGTTCGTCCGGTACCGCGTAATCAAGAGAAACCTCGAGCTGTTTGGCCACTGGACGATGGCGCGCAACGACGCGACGAATGAGTTCCTCGAGATTGACTGCCGTGCGATGCAATGTGACATGCGTTGATTCAATGCGTGCAGCGACAGCCAAGTTATGAATCAATGAGCCTAGGTAATGCGCTTCGGTCATTGCCGAGATAACCACAGAGGCGTCGCCAACCGTTTGTTCACGCAAAGTCATGAGGTGGCCCTGTAAAACGGAAAGAGGCACCATGACATCGTGGGTCGTATTCGATACAAAATCACGCAATGATTTTTCACGGGCTTCTTTTTCGGCAAGAGCTTCCCGAACCTGGCGAGAGGCTGCGTCGAATGCGTTGGCCAACGCGCCGATTTCATCGGTTGATTCGTGCAGTTTTTCCGCGACATCCGTGCGATATCCATGGGCAGCAGAGCGGGCGACAGCTTCGGTCAACCGACGGATTCGCTCCACCACGGGTCCAACGGCTGCCAATACGGCAACCAGAACAGCGAAGACCGGAGCGAGCCACATTGGATTTTCCGGTAAAACCGATCCCCATGAAGGATCGGTGGTCCCACGCGCCAGAACATACGCACACGACCGCGACACCCATGGCATACGTAAGAGCGTTTCCACGCGTGAGCTTGGCCAGACAAACGACGGTTGCGCTTCGGGGTTTCCAGCAATGGCTTCGACCAAGGCCGGCGACAAGGCTGGTGCATTGGGGTTCGACGAATGAAATGATTCATCATATACGAACAACCGCGCAGGCTCGGCACGCGGCGGTGGGCCATTGAAAGGAGGACGTGGAGGTCCGGCATTCGACGAAAAAACCCCAGGAGGCGGCGGATGCGGGCCATGTTGAGGCGGAAATCGATGGTCCCGAGGCGGAGGAGGATCGTGCCTGTCGCCCCAATGCCCCGGATCGGCCTCGCATTCGGCCTGTGCATTCTCGAAATGCGCCTTCGTAAATCCGACAAGACGTTCATGCGCTACGCCGTGCTGCACGAGCGCGTCATAATACAACAATGCCACAACGACAGGACAAAGCGTCGCCACGGCAGTAAGCGCAAGCCGTGCACGTAATTTCATTGCGTCTTGTCCAATTGCAATCGATACCCAATTCCCCACACCGTCTCGATGACGACGTCCGCACCGAGTTTCTTGCGCAATCGCGAAATGTACACGTCCAAGTGCCGTTCGGACGCTTCGTTTTCCGCATCGAGCGCTCGATCGGTAATGATTTTTCGGGTCACCGCCATGCCTGGACGTTCGGCGAGAACAAGCAATACATCGAATTCTAGTTTGGACAGCGTAATCAATTGCCCTTGCACCGTCACTTCACGCCGGGATCGATCCACGCGCAAAACGCCGAGTTCCATGCAATCGGTCCGCGACATGATCGGGCGGCGCAACCGAGCCGCTACTCTTTCAAGCAGTTCTTCCGGCCAAAACGGTTTGGTCATGTAATCATCGGCGCCCAATTTTAATGCACGAACCTTGTCTGCGGTGTCTAAGCGTGCGCTGAGCACGAGCACGGGCACGTCGGACTCCGTACGCAAATCCTTCAGCATATCAAGGCCATACGCACCGGGAAGCATGAGGTCGAGCACCACGAGGTCAACATTGGGCCATTGTCCGGGAGCCATTCTTCGACCTTCTTTCCACCATATCGAATCGTACCCGGCATTTCGCAATCGCTCGACAACTTGCGCCCCCAAGGCTTGATCATCTTCAACGAGAAGGATACATTTGCGCACAGACCGACAACTTCCTTTCAACCAGGGCCCAAGAACGAAACAGTTTAGGATTCACTAACGCTTCGAGCAAACCGCATCCGCACCCTTTTTTGCTTCCTGTGCGGTTACCGACGCCGGCTGCGCATTTCCCCAGCGCTTGACGATACTTTGATAAACGTCGCAAGCAGCTTTCGTATCCCCTCTGCTTTGCAGCGCTTTTGCATAAAGCAGATTCGAGCGCATGATACTAAAAATTGTCAGCAAAAAATCGCATCGTTCGTACGTAGCACGCAAATTTTCAAGGGCCTTCTCTTTTTCTTCCGCATACCAATAAGCTCGACCCAACGCCGCCATGCGTGGAAAATATTTGAATCCATAATCGTATTTCGACCCCGCGGAAGCCTTGCCGGGTCGCTTTTCCAGCGCCTCTGTGGCTTCTGCTCGAGATTCGATGCCAAGAACATGCGAAAGGCCCCACATTTCTTCTTGCTCGAATGGAGTCAATGCACTCAATTTCTTGGACCATGCATCGAGGATTCCTTGAAATTTCTCGGCTGAAATCTTTCCGGATCTCCAAGCGATTCGCGCAAGATAGGCCGTCGGATCGGTGGGCGAGGGTCGCTCGCTGGATTTCGTCATGTCGGCTCGAGCATCCAGAAATTCGACTGCAATGTCGGCCGCGCCGACCAAATTACCAATTTCCAATTCGATTTCGACGAGCAGCATGGTGAAACGCTCGATATCGGTCCGATTTTTTTTCTCAATCGCAACAGCTCGACCCTTTTGGGCTTTCTCTTTGGCCTCGAGGAACTTCCCATCTCCAGCGGCTAGAATGGCTTCGTGGTAGGTCTTTTCCGCGATGGTTACCGATGAGTGCGGGCGATTCCAGAGGCGCTCAAATGAACCGAGCACTTCGCTCGACGGTTTGCCAAGAGCGTACAGCAAAGGGGGATGAAATGCGAAAATCCATTCGCTGGCACGATCTCCTTCAATCGCGAGATTTGCGTCGATTTCCGCTCCGACACAATCATTCTGAAGGCTTTTGATGCGCGCCCGCTCGCCGAGACAATCGCTACCGGAATGGGCGACTGTCATGCAATTATCCAATATCTCGAGCGCCTTTTCGGGTTTGGACTCGAACCATGTGGTACTCAACATCTGCATGGCATCGGCATATTCCTTATCAAGGTCGACGGCAGTCTGGGCGGCAACACGGCGCTGCTCGATGGATCCAAATCGAGAAAAACTGGCCAAATAAAGAAATATCTCGGCATCGTTCGGGTATTTTTGGGAAAGTTTCACCATGAGTTCGAGTGTTTTGGCCACATCGGCAACCTTGTCTTCGAACATCGGACGAAATGCTTCGAGCAAATCCTGATCGCGCGGGGTCATATTCGCTTTCAGGTTGGTGGCTTTGATGAATTCCTCGCGCGCCGAATCTCTGACGGCACCATAACTCATTTGTGTCAATGCCAAGCGAAATCGCGCTTCGGCCATTTTCGGGTCGAGATCTTTCGCGGTTCGTAGTTCGTCCTCGGCAGCACCCCAATTGGCCGCACGAAAATGTTTTAATGCTTCCCGATAATGAAAAACGGCCTTGGCATTGGGCGATTTTGGCGGAGGTAAATCCACGATTCGAATCGGAGCCGGCTTTGCCGGTGCGGGTGCGGACGGCGGACTCTGCAAAGCGCTCACCGGTACCTTCGGCGGTTCGGAGATCTTTGCGGAGTTCGAATACGCTCGTACAACGACGACGATCATTACAAACAACAAAAGCAGCAGCGCCCAATACCTCGTCAAACCTTGTGTAAAGGGCGATGCCCAAACGCGAGGCTCCAGCGCCTCGGCCAATGCGCCAGCATTCGGATAACGCTCGTCGGGATTCTTGGACAAACAGCGGGCAACAATTCGCCACAACACTTGGGGGATATTGCCAATCGGAGTCGGCACGTCTCGGAGAATCGAAGCCATGACATCGGTATTCGTAGCGCCGCGAAATGGTCGCATACCGCTCAACATTTCATACAGAACAACCCCAATGGCAAAGACGTCCGAACGTTCGTCCACACCCGTTCCTCGCACTTGTTCGGGCGACATATAACGCAATGTTCCGACCACACGCCCATGCACGGCAGAAATTTCGGTCGATTGATAAGCGACCGATGGCTGCGCCCGTTCGAGCGCCTTCGCCAAACCAAAATCCAAGAGTTTTACCCGATCATCACCGCCGATCATGATATTCTCGGGCTTGATATCGCGATGAATGACTCCGTGCCGATGTGCTTCCGCCACACCCAACGCAATTTCACGCGTTATGCGCACAGCTTCCTGCGTTGGCAACCCACCCTTGGCTTCGTTCAGCCGTTCGCGCAGCGTGCTTCCAATCACGCGTTCCATGGCCAAGAAAATATGGTTATCAATCTCGCCGACTTCATACAGCGAAACGATATTCGGATGCGTTACTTTGGCCGTCAGCTTCGCTTCCCGCAAAAACCGGCGCCGACGTTCGACGTCGTCAATGACGTCGTCCGATAACAACTTCAACGCAACGTTTCGCTGCAATCGTAAATCGACGGCGTCATATACAACGCCCATACCACCTTTTCCGAGCGGCCCCTTCAATTCATAATGGCCAATTTTCTCGCCTACGCGATCACGCGGCGGCGGTCGCGAAGGCACATGCGCGACCCCCTTCAGCCATTCTTCCGAATCCGAGCTCGACGCGCTGCCGTCACTGACTTCTTCGTCTTGTTGCTTCTCGGGCTTGTTTGTCATGGCCGCAGTTCATCCCAGCGAACGCATTTGATCCCGCAATCGATTCTTCAATAACTCAAATCGCTTTCGCAAACGGGCCGATGCCTGTTGTACACCGGCCTCATCCAAAGGTTGCGCGTCGTCATGAAGCACCATCGCGATTTCCTTCCACGACAAGTTTCGATCGACGCGTAAAACCAACAACGTCTGTTCGTCTGTCGGTAACGATTCGCGAATTGCGGCAAGTTTTGCTTGCGCGGTCGAGCCCAAATAGGTTGGAGGTTCCGAACGAATTTGCTCGACAATCGCCGATAATTCGGATCCCTCGGGCAAACATCGCTCCCGAGCTTGACGTCGATCGCGGTCACGTTTGTAGTTGAGTGCGCTGTGCCGCGCAATCGTGTAAGCCCACGTGCGAAACGAGCACTCTCGGCGAAAGGTGCGCAAGTCACGCCACAAGCGTTCGCTAAATATGGCGAAGACGTCGGCCGCATCCTGATGATTACGATGAAACAGATGCAAAAAGCCGAAGATCTCGGGACCGTATCCACGCACAGCCACGGTGGCAGCGCCATCATGATCACCACGGTCGAGGCGCTGTTGAATCTCTTGTTCGAGTTCTTCGCGGTTCAAACAATCACCTTGGTGGAGGACGAACTTGGAAGCTACACGGTTTCCGTTCGTGGCGCTACTTTTTTGACGCGCTGGTCCTTCGGAGACGCATCGCAACAAAAAAAGATCTTGCTTCGGTTCACATCGAGCGGGAGCGGGTGCCTGCATGGATAGACGGACGGGGCGGACGCGCACGAGCCGCCAAACGAATCGTTCGGACCCATCGAGAAACGACATTCACCGGCTCATCGCAGCACGGACAATGTGTCATTGGTTTGGGTCGACAATCTGTTGGTCTTGACAATCACGCGCAGGTTATGTGCGAAAAAAGCATGGCTACAATGTATCTCGGAAAAACGTGGGCGCTCCTGATTTCCGCATTTCTTGCGATGCATGCGATGGGTTGCTCGACATCGGAGGAAAGCACGTCGTTGACAAACGTTTTATCGGCTTTGAGCGATTCCGAGAGTGCAGTACCTGATGCATGCGATATTGTCGTCGCTACGAATGGTTCGGATTCAAATCCGGGAACGGAATCGCTGCCCGTGTTATCACCGCACAAGGCTGCGTCGATGGTCATTCCGGGCCAAACGATTTGTCTGCGCGCGGGAGTCTACGCGACGAAGCCGGCTTCGGGTGCTTTGGGGTCCGGGCCGATTAAACTGGACACGGTGGCGTCGGCCCATGCGCACATCGTATTTCGTTCCTATCCGGGAGAAATTGCGGTTCTCGATGGTAGTCAAGGCGGGCAAGACGACGACTTGCTGCAAGTACGAGGGCAATACATCGATATTGTGGCACTTGAATTGCGAAATGCAAAGAATTTTGCCATCAACCTTGACAAATGGGATGGGACCAGCGGACAACACATCCGCATTCTGCGCAATGCAATTCACGATTCATTCAAAGGAGCCGTATATCCCGGAACGAATTCGGAAGACATGCGGTTCGAGAGCAACATCGTGTTCCACAATGTGCGCAGCAACCAGAATGCGGCGACAGCCTTACCTCAAAGTGGCTGGCCGGCCGCGGTCATTTTAACGAAAAGTGGAGACGTCATCGAGGGAAACCTCATTTTCCGGAACTGGGGTAAAGGCTTGGGGATTTACGGAACCGGCCATCATGTGGCGAATAACAAGCTCCATGATAACTTCGACGTGAACCTTTATGTCAGCACGGCAGAAAATGTCCATGTCGAACGAAATTCGGTCTATTCGCCCGACGTGGAGCAGCCCCAGCGGTAATCGCTTACACAGCAGCGATTTAAGAAGCCATTGAGCCTTGCCCAATGGCTCGACGCGTATTGACTCGGAGCAGGGCATTCGCCAATACTCTGCGCCGAGATCTACGTCGGGCAAGACTGGCTCGCGCAGTTCGTCCCGGCAATACCGTGTTAACGCCCGCCCTTTCCTTCGGTCACGTTGACGGCTTTTCCCTTGACGAAATCCACCTCGAAATGCCGCCCCGACACGGTCGTAAATTCCCAATGACCCTCGCGCAAGCCACGTTCGTACATCCCGCGTTGCTGCAATTTGCCCGGCATAAAGTAACGTTCGTACAAACCATGCATTCGGCCGTCGGCATAATTTCGCCGTTCGCGAACTTGACCATCGCCGTACCATTCGGTCGCGCTCACCAATGCATCATCACGATATTCTTCCTGCTGCCGCAGTTTGTGCGCCTCGCCATAAACGCGCCAAGTCCCGCTTTTTTTACCACGAAAATACGTTTCCTCGCGATACACTTGGCCTTGCGTATACGTCGTCATCGTACCCGTGCCTTCGCCATCCATAACAACGCGCTGATCGATCTGGCCATCTTTGTTCTTTAATTCCCAACCGGCAACGGGAATGCCTTCTCGATACCGCTGCGATAGTGTCAGGTTGCCTTTATCGTCGAACGTTTCTTGCACACCATCGAGTTTGTCTTGGCGCCACGACTGTTTGAATACAATTTTTCCTTCGGGGTTCTTGTGCACCCAGATGCCCTCACGCTCACCTCGATGATAGAGGCCCGTGCTGCCACCATGCCCACCGTCGAACGTTCTTTCCGGACCTTCGAGCCACCCGCCTCGATAACTGGATTCTGCAACCAGTGTTCCCTTGGCATCGCGAAAGATTCGCTGGATACCGTGTTCCCAACCGCCAAGCGTCGGGCATTCGACCATTTTTGCGCCATCTTCCCCAAAACGAACATATTGACCAGGGCCCGATTTGCCTTCGACGATCTCGATGAATTCGACTTCATGTCCTTGTGGATCGTAAAAGACCCAGCGCCCCGAGGGCAAGCCATTCTTGTAGGCGCCTTTGAATAGAAACGCTCCTGTGGGACGTTTGGCCCAAGCCTCGCCGTGAAGTTTCCCATTCACGAATTCGCGACGAGCATACACACTGCCATTTTCGTGGTACGTCATGGACACTCCAGAGCGATTCCCATGGTCATACGTCGCCATTTCAAAAACGCCGCCGCTTGGCCATGACGAACGATACGATCCATGACGAACGTTTCTTTCTTCGCAACTGGCAAAGTGATCCCGCGTCTTCCAATCTGATCCCACCGGGCAAGCGGGAGATTCCGGTGGAACCTCCTGGGATGTCGTGCGGGTGCACATCACGCGCGCCAAGGGATTTTTGGGATCAATGCCTTCTTTATCGAAAATGGCTGCCATAGGTACCGATCTGTACAGATTGCACACTTCGAATGTTCCGCCCACTTTTCTTTCCGGATCCGTCATCGACGTCCACACTTCGTCGTCGTCGCCTTCCCAAGCCTGAAGTTCGCCAGGACAACCGCTCATGAGGGAAAACGCCTCTTCGGGTGCGGGCAGCCTCCAATCGTCGAAACCGCCAAATGTGCCTTGTTCGCAATACGTCTTCGCCACGCTTTGTGTTACGCCACGTTTTTGCGGACCGAAGTGCCACGCCAAACCCGATGAGATGTCGCTCAACAGGCCGTCTTTCAAACCAAAACGATCCACCATTTCGGTGGCCCGTGCATTTCCCGGACGAACACAACGGACGTGGTAATTCCCGTAAGGACTTGGATCATCGTAATGCGTCGAAATCAAAATTCCTTCATGCGGCAATCCGACCCAGGCGCCGTCGTCATCCGTACGCGTCCAAAATAACCCGCCTTCGGGAGCGGAAAATAATTTGGCATCAACAACAGCCGGCGGAGGAATCGCCGGCGAAAATAGGCCCTGCATTTCGATGGCCGTGGGCAATCGCCAATCGTCGTGACCTCCCGTGCGTGAGGCTTGGCAATACAAACCAGCTTCCTCGACGGACATTTTGTAGTTCGCGACGTCGCGTTGCCAAACAACGCCCTGAGCGCGATCGATGATTTCTTCACCTTGCACGTCGAACCGCACCTGTTTGCCGAGTAGACGCGATGACGCGGGCGTACCGATTCCCGGCATTCGCGGCACGGGCAAGAATTGCTCGTCGTCCTCGGAAAATTGCGGCAATGGCAAAGCGGCAACCATCGTCGGCAAAACATTAATCGGCGCAAGGCCCACGATGCGCCAATTCCGCTTCCACTGCGGCGTTTGTCGTGACCTAACCGACGCGGCCCCCAAAGCAACCACCACCCGATCGCCGACAGCCAATTGGTTTGTCCCCATGGTACGCGCTCGAGGTTCTTCACAGGTCCCCTTGGGGTTTGGCAAAGCCACCAACGCCCGCAATTCGAGAAATTCCTCGGCATCGAGTGGTTCGGACGCCGCACGACCACCAAGAAACACCTCGGGGAAGAGACGTACGTCGATGTACGTGCCACAAGCATCTTCAATACGTCGCATGCCGAGCACAACGGCCGTTGCGGCCTGTAGCGCATCGTCGAGACGGCCCTCGACGTGTGGCAACGTCGAAAGATCCGCCTGCATGATCACTTCATCAGGCAACGACGCCAGCGCTTCGGCCGATGATCGCACGGGTTTTGATGCGCCAGAACACGCAGCAAGAATGAGCGACATCGCAAGAATAGCGCAACGAGGAAAAACCATGGGGCGCATCATACGCGCGCCGAGACTCGATGGCTAGTTTTACGAACGCTTCTCGGCCTGGCGTGTCTCTTTTCTTGCGTTATGGCAGAGAGACAAACGGCACGCGTAATGACATTGTCAATCCCAGATCAATTCGATGCGTACGGAAGCAATCTCGAGACCTTCGCGGTGACCTTCTTTTTTGGGCAAGTCCACCTTGGTAACGGGATTTCGCGCGCCAGCGATTTCCATCACCACCGCCGAATACCCTTCAATCATGGGCAAGTACCAAGGGAGCAAAAGACGCGGCAAGCCTTGGTGGTGCATGAGCGTGCGTCGAGCGCCTCGTTCGAGAATCTCCACGCGACCAAAATCAAAATAACGCAATGCTGCTCGTTGCAGTTTTTCCGCCGCCGTTGCTGGCGACACGGCTTTGAAAAATAGTTTGTATAGGCCGGTAATATCGCGTTGCGCCACATTGCGCGCACGTTGACGTACCGATTGCGCATAAGGCAAATTCTCGGCGAGCGCGGTGGCTTCGGTCAAAGGTACGAGGGGTAAAACATCATACATGGACACGGGAAGAAAAACCTGTGACGCAAAAGCGATGTGCGCTTCGTCGGGCAACAAGGCGCGAACTGCGGCAAATCCACCTGGAACATTGCGGTCGATGTGATCACGTACGCCGACATAGGTCGAACCGCGGACGTGAAACGGACCATTTCCGGGCACAACGGGGGAAGGCATTACGGTCATGCGCGTAGGTTACGAAATGGAAGTCTCGTTGTCGAGGCGTTTCTGATATGCCCGAAGCTCG
This sequence comes from Polyangium sp. (in: bacteria), assembly GCA_044221885.1. Taxonomy (GTDB): domain Bacteria; phylum Myxococcota_A; class Polyangia; order Polyangiales; family Polyangiaceae; genus Polyangium. The sequence goes on along the minus strand of JBGAOI010000056.1, from coordinate 8,274 downwards.
ATGCATTCACCAAGACACCTAGCTCATGCCAGGTCGGGACATTCCGCAAGACAAACCGATCGCCATTGTCGTGCTGTCGGCGGCAAGCCCTTCCATTTTCAACCCCTTTGGCTTACGCTGCGGTGTCATGCGTCGCCACACGCGTCATTTCATCGGAGGCATTTCGCTCCTGGCCCTGGCTCTCGACGGCTGTTCTAGCTCGCCTACGCGACCGGATGCGCCCAAGCCTGCGGCAAGCGTATCGGATGCGCCAGATCCGTGTGCGATTGCTGCACGTTTGCGAAGCAAGGTGCAACCATTGCTTGAATCGGGGCGACTGCATCGGAGTGTGCAAGTCATTCAAAAAGCAGATCAGCTCTGTCCCGCGTCCGCGGCGATAACGTGGCCGCCGCTAGCAGCAACGCTCGTGGAATTGGGAAGGTATGCGGAAGCTCGAAGGATTGCCGCAAATATCGAGGCCGATCCCAAAGCAAGCAGTGAAGCGCGAGCCGCAGCGGCCGCGGCCAAGACGAAATGCAACGAATTGGATACGGTTTTTCCGGACACCGAAGACGCGAAGAAGGACATGCGGCGGCTTTTGGAAGAAGGTAGAAGAGCGGAACAAGCCAATGATTCGGCGTCTCTGAACATTGCCAAAGAAAAATACGTCGCAGCGTGGAACGCGTGGCGACCCAATGGCGAACCTTTGCTGGCCGCCGGTCGAGTGGCTCAGAAATTGGGACAAACTGCTCTTGCGCAACGGTTTTTCGACCGCGCATTAGCGGACGTGGAGCGCAACCAACACAGCAATGTCGTGCTCGATATCCCCAATGGTTTTTCGGGGAAGATTCATGCCCTCACGTGGTCCCTCGACGGTCAACAACTGGTGGTCGCTCATGGCCGGGAGATTTCCTTCTTCGACGCCGCCTGGCATGAAGTAGCTCGTTTTACGGGACACACAGAGCCCATCCAAGCGCTGGCATTTTCGCCCGACGGACAAACCTTGGCTTCCGGCGGCGGAGATCACGCCATTTGGCTTTGGAATGCGGCGACGGGCGAAGTACGAAAAAAACTCGCAGGGCATAAGCAACCAATTCTTACGCTCGATTATGCGCCCGATGGGAAAACAATCGTGTCCACGGCAGGAGACGATTCGATTCGTTTTTGGGATGCAGCGACGGGCAACATGGTCCGGACCATGGATGCTCCGCATAGCGCGCTCTGGGCGAAGTATTCGCCGGACGGCAAAATGCTGGCGGCGATCCTTGGCAATCAGGTGAGTCTATTAAACCTTGCGACGAACAAACCCGTATTCGAAGAGCAGGCCTATTCGGCGGCATTTGCTACGAATGGACAATGGATTGCGACGACAGACCATAATGAAACGTTGTGGTTATGGAGCCGAAAAAGTGACTGGAAGAGTTCGCGCGCTTTGGCAATGGACGCGGTGTCACGAGGGTTTGTTTTTGCGCCGGATAACAAAACGATTGCGGCAATTCATGGCAAAACAACAATACGCATCTGGGATGTCGCGAAAAGCGCATTGGTGCACGAGTTCGAAGGTCATACGGATCAAGCGCGTGTGGTGCGTTTCTCACCGGACGGCAAGATATTGGCCTCGGGCGGAGACGATCGCACGGTTCGTCTCTGGGATGTGGCCACGGGAAAACCAATTCATACCCTTGCAGCGCACGCGTCGCGCGTGAAGGCATTTGCGTATGCGCCTGATGGGAAAACCATTCTTTCTGGCTTGGCCGACAATACCCTGCGGTGGTGGGATCTCGAACGAGGGCAATTAAAACCGCCGCTCACGGGTCATTCGGGGGCCGTCCAAAGCCTGGCATTTGGACGTGACGGTCGCACGTTTGTCTCGGGTTCCAATGATAACACTGCAATTCTCCGCGATGCGACAGACGGACATGTCTTGCATATTCTCAAAGCCCATACGGGTGCAGTAACCTCATTGGCTTACGCGCCGAATGGCAAAACGCTGGCGACTGCATCGGAAGATAGGACCGTAAGGACTTGGGATATTGCCACGGGCAAAAGTGAAGGGTCCTTAGGGGGAAACCTATTGGCGGGACAATCCATTCTATTTGCACCAGATGGAGAAGCCATGGCGGTTGCTTCGTGGGATTCCACCGTACGAGTGTGGGATCTGAAGACCGGGGAGCTTGGTCGAACTTTCCTTGGTCATGCTCGGCCCGTTATGGTCATTGCGGCACCACCCAATGGCAAGGCCATTGCATCGGGTTCGGTCGACCAAACTGTTCGCATTTGGGACGTGAAAACAAGCGAAACCACGCATGAATTGAAGGGACACACGGATTTCGTCTTTGCTCTTGCGTATTCGCTGGATGGGAAAAAGCTTGCCTCGGGTTCGGCGGACAATACCGTGCGCTTGTGGGATGCGACGAATGGTCAACCTTTGCAAGCCTGGGCGGATCATACCGGCGCAGTTTTCAAAGTAGAATTTTCACCTAATGGGCAACAACTGGTTTCCAGCAGCGAAGATGGCTCATTGCAATGGCATCGAGCGAACTCGCCACATCTCGTTGCGACCGTACGAGCACTGGATTCGTTTGACGCGGGGTATGTGTTTGTCCCGTCGGGTCATTTCGATTTTTTGGGGTCGGCGGCATGCGCGGCCTCTTCGTTTCCGGTTTGTCGCATTGGAAACGTCGTGTGGCCGTTCGCTGCGTGCGCGGAACGTTTTTATGTGCCTGGATTGCTGCAAAAAATGCAGGCAGATGAGGTTATCGATTTCAACGTGGAAGACGCGGCTACGTTACCGTGCCCCTGGAGTGAAGCACGATAAACGTCGTTATGCCCATCGCTTGCCGCGAGCAAACGTCATTGCGGATGCGGGACAAAAATCTTTTCGAGGTGCTCCAGAATTTTTGCGTGTTCGGCAGGTTGGCAGCGAAATGCCACATAACCGTCGGGACGCAGCAAAAATGCGCATTCGGCTTCGGCGGCGAATCCGTGATGCAGTTTGGTGCCCGGATCGGCAATGACGCGAATGTCCGGGGGCAAGTCGGCCGGGCGTTTGTCATCCGGAACGATAACCAAAGGACGCACAACGGCAGGAAAAACCCGTTCGACGTCGCGGGCAATGGTCGCCAAATTTCGATATCCTTCGACCGTCTGCGCCAAACCATCAAACAAAAGCAAGGTATGTTCATTCGCAGAAATCAGCGCAAAACTCGACGTTTCATCCTGCGCGCCAAAACGCACGAAGGGCGCTCGTTCGCCCGCACGTGTGCCTGTGGAATACGAGAGGTGTTCGGCGATGCTCGGTTCTTCCGTCGACAAATCCGTCAGGACATCCACGTTCAGCAAGGAACCACGAACAGAATCGACAGCTGGACTGTCCCGTACATCGTAATGAAAGCAGGCCACGAGTTCACACATCCAGCGAGCGAGGCCGGACCAACCTTGCGTGGCTCGACCCATTAAATCGCGTGGAATACGCAAGAACGGGCTTTGAAACATCGACAATGTCGTTGCCAGATGTGTATCGCGGAGAGTCCGAGCCGCTGCATGGTGCCTTTCGACTTCGTAACTTTCCAAAAGCGCTGGCCGCGCCAAACCTCGAACAGCAAGAGCCAATTTGAATCCGAGATTCAAGGCGTCTTGCATGCCAATGTTCATTCCTTGCCCGCCCACGGGACTATGAATATGCGCGGCGTCACCGGCTAAAAATACGCGCCCTTCGCGATATCGAGGAACCATACGCCGATGAATGCGGAATTGAGCTATCCAGCCATTTTCGAGCACTTCACAAGGTACGTCGACACGTTCGCGAATCAGGCGCTCGAAGGTTTGGCGATCGGCAACCATTTCGGTTCGCTCGGGCGGCACCGATGCAAACGCTCGCACCCAGCCATCGGGCATGGGCAAGACCATGAAGAAGCCTTCTTCTGTGAGAAAAAGGTGCAATTCGTCTTTGGTCAAGGCCCAATCGATGCGCAAGTCGGCCAAGAGAAACAATTCTTCGTAGGTATCACCTTCGAACGGAAGGCCCAAACAATGCCGCACGGGGCTCGTTGCTCCGTCACATCCGACAAGCCAGGGCACGTCGATCATGAATTCTTTGCCGTCGGCATCGGCGAGCGTTGTTTTGACGTGATCTTCGAATGATTCGAGTGACACGAAAGAGTGGCGACGAAGAACGCGGCCGCCGAGTTGGGTGAGTCTGTCGAGCAAAACCTCTTCCGTTGCAAACTGAGGAAGTCCCAGAATGAAGGGATATGGGCTGGGAAGTTCGTCTGTGCTAAACCCGGCGACACGTTGCCCATTGGAATAAAACCATACGGAATGCGAACGTTTTCCGCGAGCGAGCAGCGCATCGGTAATGCCGAGGGGGGCGCAGAGTTCCATGGTGCGGGCGTGAATATCGGTCGCGCGAGATTCGCGGACGGGGCCTGCGGTCTTGTCAATGACGAGGCAATCGATACCGTGCGTTCGAAGAGAACAAGCCAGTGTAAGGCCCACGGGACCGGCACCAACAATGAGCACGTCGGGACGCGAAAACGAAGACATCTGGCTTGTGTATCACCTTCGGGTAGGCTCGGCATAGCGTAAAATTGTGGTTGGATAACGCGGCAGAATTTCGTTTCACCAGCCTTCGAAAGCGTGATAGGCTGGCGTGTTGCAGCATGCTGCCGCCAAAAGATTGTTTCACGGCGCAACCTGACATGTGGGCGAAGACGAGGGAATCTTCATGAGTGCGTGTATACAATGCGGTTCCGAGGTGGAAAACAGTGCCATTACGGGCGTTGTATGCCTCAAGTGCTCCAACAAAATAACGGGGATTGACAAACCCGCATCAAAGCTCGATCCGCTCGTGCTGAGCGCATTTGTTGCGGGCGGTGTCGCGTTTATCCTGAAGTTCGAGATCAACGGGCGAAACTACATCGCCTTGAGCTTGGGACCGATTGTGGTCGTCTTGGCCCTTATGGCGGCGCTACGCATCAAGGATGCCCCGCAAGAGCTTCGCAATGTGCGACTTGGGACAACCATTGGCGCAATTCTTTTCGGCATCTTCCTCATCATTCGCGGGATGGGTTGACGTTGAGAGGTGAAACGCGATTCTTTCGTGGTCGCTTGGACGTAGCGGTGCTGTTGCCTCGAGTGCCCGAGCCTCTGGACAAATGCGAGTTGCGCAAATGGACGAGAACCTTCACTCCATCGAAAGCAGGGGAAATTGATCATGTCTCACCATGAGTTGACAGCGGCGTTTCGGCGGATTTGTTCGGCCAGAGCGATCGTCGCAGGGATCGGGCTCGCGAGTGCCATAGGAAGTTTTTCCCAGTCAACAGCGGCGTGTGATTGTGAATTCCCGCGGGTCACTCTCCCAATCACGGGGGACAAAAACGTCCCCACCAATACGAAGATCTGGATCAATGCATGGGGCTGCGAACAAGCGATCGTGCAAAAACAAGGTGGCATGCCGGTTGCCACGACGGCCTCACGATTCGGCAACATCACGGTCATCCAACCCGCCGCAGACCTCGAAATGGGCAGCACGTACGAAGTAACAAACTGCAACGGCCTAAGTAGCGTCGTGACCACATTTACGGTCACCGAAGGTCCCGACACGACAGCTCCGGAAAAACCCACGTTTACAATTGGCGAAACCCAATCGAGCGGAAGTTCATTTTCGTCATGCGGCGAAGAACTCTATGTGCCTCTGGATGTGAAGTATCAGGGCGCGGTGCTCGTGCTTGATGTCGCAGGTCGCTCGACGCTCGTACCGGAAACGTTCACCGGCGAACCTGTCGATGCATTTTTTCCCGGAAACAAACCGCTTGTCGGTTATGCCATTTGTTCGTCGAACAACTGGGATTTTGACAAAGACGGCGATGCTGTGAATACTCGGCTCGGCGCATTCGATTTGGCGGGCAATTTTTCGGGAATGACCGAGCCGTTTTCGGTCGAACCAAGCTGCACGTGCACGGCGGCGGGAGAATCGGCAGAGAGTAACGGTTATGCCATTGGGGGACTCGCGATGATGGGCATTGCGGCAATACGCAGAAAACGCGCTGGTCGAATCGACTGAGCGTCGTTACACGTGGACAAGCGTTACCCATCTCACCAAGACCGACCACGTTTGTCTCTTCATTCGGTCGTATTGGGCACGTATTGCACGCTCCAATCCGAAACGGTATCGTTGTTCGACGAAAACAAGACATCGGCCCTTGTCCCACAACTGGCGGAGTTGAATGCGCCGACAGCAAAACCGCGTGGTGTCGTCGACGTTTTGCCATTGGAATTGACAAGCCAAGGTCCGGTCGCTGACGCAAATGAAAGCGGAGCTCCAGCAGCGCCCATATTTCGCAAAACGTGCAGTTGTGCGCCGACGGTGAAGATTTTACCAATGACGGCCAAATCCGGTCGGCCATCGACATCGAAATCGCCTGCTGCCATGAAAATATCGCTGAGCGATCCCGAATTGAGGGAATATGGGCCACTGCCAGAATCCGCTTCATTCGCGAACGAAACACCCGGTCCCGAATTGTTACGGAAGACGTGGAGGGATCGCGTATTTGCGTCGACGTAGGCGACATCCGAACGCCCGTCGGCATCCAAATCGGTCAAAACAAGGCCGACGGAATATGCTCCATTGATGCCTTGGTTTTTCGGCAGAGGTGTGGGCACCTGGGTAAACGTGCCGTCGCCATTTCCTTGCAATATGAAAAGCGGCTGCGTGACGAAGGACAAACCTGCCACGAGGTCGAGATGTCCGTCACCGTTCAAGTCGCTGGCACTGATATCGAGCGGTGCGCCGTTTCCAGTCGAAATGGCGGGTTGAAGCGAAAGACCCGACGGCGTATTGAGGACGATACGCACAGTTCGTGTGGTATTCGCCGTCATCGCGATGTCGATTCGACCGTCGCCGTCAAAATCACCAGCGGTGGCACGCCTCATTCCATAGGTCGAAGGAATCGCTAATGTCGTACTCACGGAAAAAACTCCGAAGCCATCGTTGAGGGCAATAACGAGGGAATTTCCGCCCTGCGTCACATACGCGATGTCCAAGTCACCATCACCGTCGTAATCGAGAGACGTACCACTTTGCGGATTGTAGAGCGCGGGTGGAACGGCCATGATCGAAATGGTTCCTTGCGACACACCATTTCCATTGCCCGTCATCAATACGAGACGCTGCTTGTCACCGTCAGCGATAAAAACTGCATCGAGCTGTCCGTCACCATTGAAGTCACCAGGAATGGCGTGAGTGACATAAACGCTTTGTGGAAAGGCGTTTTGAAAGACAACCTGCGGCGATCCCACTTGAATGGGCGTTCCAGGGGCGGGGCATAGAGCCGCTTCACTCACGCCGAATTGTTCATTTTGCGGTTCGTCGGACGCCGAAGCGATACATCCGGTGGGCTGGGCCAAGGCAGCAAGCGCAATGCAGAAGCGCAGGGCATTTGCAATACGGCTCGAGATTGACGCTGACGCGGAGGGGCGAAGAAGACGGTTCGGACACATGACGCAATGCTCCACCTGCAACCAGAAGGCTGCGGCCAATGGGGTTATCGCGGGAGGCGCTTTCAACGCGTGCGCCTCACTCGCAAGGAGCAGTGTCCGCGAGGGGCCGATTCGTTACACGGAATCGGCGAAATAATTTTGCCCTCGGGGGTGTGGTGCAGGATACCGCTTAAAAGTGCCTGGCACCTTCGTACTACTGCCCGATAAAAAGTGCCTGGCACCTTTGCTGTAAGCACCTTTGTCGTAGCCCTGGTTACCAACTTCACATCTACAAAAGTGCCTGGCACCTTCGTCCTGTTGCCAACTTCACATCTACAAAAGTGCCTGGCACCTTCGTCCTGTTGCCAACTTCACATCTACAAAAGTACCTGGCACCTTCGTACTACATCGCCCTTGTTGCCAAGTGCACATCTAAAAAAGTGCCTGGCACCTTCTAGATGAAGCTTCGCTCACTTTTTCGTAAAAGTGCCTGGCACCTTTGTCGTACACCCATCGCGCCGCTCTTTAGTGGTACACAGCACCTTCTCTCAAAAGTGGTTGGCACCTTCTGCCTGACACCTTTGTCGTACACCCATCGCGCCGCTCTTTAGTGGTACACAGTACCTTCTCTCAAAAGTGGTTGGCACCTTCTGGTTGCCACCTTCTGGTTGGCACCTTCTAGTGATACACAGTACCTTCTCTCAAAAGTGGTTGGCACCTTCTGAGGATGGTGATATCGCCCGATCTGCTCGAGCTTCCGCCGTGAGGGATATCCTTCGATGGCTCATGACGATGACATCCCGCTTGTCGAAGGAT
>JBGAOI010000569.1:0-5280 GCA_044221885.1 Polyangium sp. (in: bacteria) | reverse complement strand
GTCGCGGAAAATCTCGACCAACGAAGCTTCCAATTGCTGCCGAGGCGAGAGCACTTCTTTCTCGACAATGGCCGGCACTTCCACCGAAGCCAACGGTGTTACGGGAACAACCATCGACCGCTCGACCCAATACCGCTTGCGTTCGAATGGATAGGTCGACAATGGAACACGGCGGGGTTTGTCTTCGTCGTGTAACGAAATCCAATCAACAGGTTTGCCCTCGACCCAATTTTGCGCAATCGTGACGAACTGCAATTTTTCGCTGGAATTACCTTCGTCGCCCAAAGTCTTTTCCGGCTGATTGGAAAGAGTGTTCACCGCCTCCTTCAGCGTGCGGCATACAATGGCGCGACGAAATGGCATAACTTCACGACCGACTTGCAGGGTATAGGCTGCATCGGCCAATGCAATCGTCGAATTCTCCACGAAGTGCCGGGAAAGCCGACGCGCTGTCGCTTCGAGGGCTGACGGCGTCTTGGCCGATAATGGAAGAACTTGGTAGCGCACGGAACGAATGCGTGGCGTAACCTTTGGCGCTTCCTCCAAAATCATGTGGACGTTTGTCCCGGCAATTCCAAACGAGCTCACACCAGCACGCCGTGGAAATGGCCCCTCGGACCATGGCTCCAGCTCGCGAACCACGTAGAATGGACTCTCTTGCATTTCGAGTCGCGGGTTCGGCTTTTGAAAATGAAGGCTCAGAGGTATCTGTTTGTGCCGGAGACACAGCGTCGCTTTGATGAGTCCCGCTACACCCGCCGCATTGTTCAAATGACCAAGGTTGGTCTTGATGGAACCAATTCCGCAAAATCCACGATCTTTCGTGTACGTGCGATACGCCTGCGTCAGCGCGCTGATCTCGAATGGATCGCCCATGACCGTACCCGTCCCATGCGCCTCGACGTAACGAATGCTTCGGGGATCGATTCCAGAACGCTGCAAGGCTCGCGTAATGACGCTGCGTTGTCCTTCCAAACCCGGCAGCGTAAAACCCATTCGGCGCGAGCCGTCGTTGTTGATCGCGGCTCCGCGGATGACCGACCAAATGAAGTCGCCGTCGGCAATCGCATCCCGAAGCCTTTTGAGCAGGACGACTCCGCAACCATTTCCTGGAACGGTCCCGCGAGCTTCCACATCGAACGCGCGGCAATGGCCATCTGGAGAACGAATTCCATTTTTCTGATACAAATATCCGGACTTATGCGGTATTTTGAGCGACGCCCCGCCCGCCAAAGCCATGTCGCAATCGCCCATCCACAACGCCTGACATGCCGAGTACACCGCGGCCAAGGACGTCGAACACGTCGATTGCACCGTAACGGCTGGGCCACGCAGCCCCAATCGATACGAAACGTGCGGCGTCAAATAGTCCTTGTCCGTGCCAATGAAATGCTGGAGCTGGTCGCTGAAGTCGTCTTCCGCCATCTGCCCCAGAAGGTGACGGACGAAATATCCGCTATGCAGCGCTCCGCCGAAAACGCCGATTTCACCAGGATAGGTTACACCCGAATACCCGGCCGTCTCGAGCGCTTCGACCGAACACTCCAAGAAAAGTCGAAATTGCGGATCGAGACGTTCTGCTTCGCGCGGCGTGTACTTGAAAAATTCCGCATCGAATTCCTCGAAACCTTCAATGAATCCACCGCGTCGCACGTATTGGGGATCCGCGAGAACCTCCGCCGGCACGCCCGATTCGCGCAATTCGTCGTCGGTCAGATCCCGAATCGACTCCACACCGCCGCGGAGGTTTTGCCACAACTTCGCAATCGTGTCCGCTCCGGGAAAACGCCCGGCCATTCCAATGATGGCAATCGGCTCATGGACCGGTTGCCGATCGGCCCCGGCAAACAATTCTTTGGTCATGGCAAACTCTTCGAACGGTGGGAATCGCCCCGCAGCTCAGCTATCGTGAGCTTCCAATGCTTCGGCCAAACAATGGCCCACGTAATCACCCCACAGAATTCCCTTGGGCGTCAATTCCAGGGCATTCTCGTCCACGCGAAGCACATCCTCGGCAATGAGTGCATCGACGGTGGATTTGCACAATGCCACGACGTCAAACCCATAACGACGCTTGAACTCCTTGCGATCGAAACGAATGAGCTTCATCCCGAGCGCGACGTCGCGGGTCATGAGATCCCGTGCCGTCAATCGGTACCCTCGAGCCAGCGGTGACTTGCCTTCTTCGACGAGCGCCACGTATCGTTGCACTTCGCTGGTGTTTTGCAGCGCGTGTCCCCGCCAGAGACCAAATGCGGACACGCCAAACCCATAGGTTTCTCCACCGCGCCACGAACTGGTGGCGTGCTGCTGCATGTATTGGCCTCCCTTGGTGAACGTGAAGAAATTCACCGGCAAGTAATTCACCTGCGCGAATCGTTCAATGGCTTGCGCCGTAAAACGAAATTCATCCTGATCCGACGGCAAAATCAGGCTTTTCTTCTTGATGTCGTGGTAATATCCAGCATTCGTGTACACCTCGGTCTTGTACACCGTAATCGAATGCACGTCCGTTTCGATGGCCCGTTCGACGGAGTAGGCCCATGTTTCGTCCGTTTCACCCGCAAGGCCGCTCATCAAGTCGATGTTGACCACCGCGCCGGTCCCCTTGGCGAGCGCTATCGCCTTGCGCGCGTGCTCCTCGGTATCAACACGCCCGGTCTTGGCCACCACTTCGTCCTTGAACGATTGAATGCCCATGCTGATGCGATTGACGCCGAGTTTTTCCAGATGCTCGGCTTTGCTCGCAATGAGCGTCACGGGCTCGGTTTCCACGGTGATTTCAGGATTTTCCAAATGGAGGTTGGCGCGCAACGTATCGAAAATGCGGCTCAGGTTTTCCTTCGAAAGCAACGTCGGCGTACCACCACCAAAATAAATGGTTTTCACCGGCTGTTCGCCGAGATGATGTTGCTCACAAACGCGTTCGATTTCCGTGCACAATGCCGCGACATACCGATCGATTTCCGCTTTGCGATTGTCGCCCAGCGTCGTCACCTTGTAGAAGCAATACGCACACCGCTGAATGCAATACGGCACGTGTACGTAAATGTTGAGCGGCCGTGGCGCTTCAAACCGTTGAATGGTTTCGGGCCGCCAATACCGAAAAGGCGGGTAATTCGTGAGAAAACCCTTGCGCGTCGGTTCGGTGCCTACGGCTTGTTCCAATTGCGTCACGCTACAGCTCCACTTCCATTGTCCGCGCGAACGCGCAAGGTGACGATGTTTTCCGCAAGGACCGTGAGGTTGGCAAATACCTCGGTATTCAGATTCTCGGTGGGAAAAATGACGCCATAGCGTTTTTCGATGAGCGTAATCAACTCGAAAAGCACCATCGAATCAAGCATCAATCCGCCTTCGAGCAACGGAACCGTAGGGTCGATGTCCTGCTCCTCCATGCGCACATCGAGTTCGTGCGCAATCATTTTCGTGAGTTCAGCAATCGTGGCCCGAACGGATTCGTCCTTTGCCTTGCCGATTGCATGCGTTTCAGTGGATGCGTCCATGGTTGTCCTTAGCATGAAGAAGTGGAGAGCGTTTCTTGAAGCGTACGGCGATCGAGTTTGCCACTGGGCAACGTGGGTAGATCTGTAAGAATACGAATTTCATCGGGAATTGCGTAGGTCGGAAGGACGCTATGGCAAGCCTCGCGAAGCGATTGCGCGTTAACGTCGGATCCTGAGCGTATTGCACAACAAACGACAATTCCACGACCACGATTCGTGTTTCCTGCAACAATCGCTGCGGCCTTTTCCACGCCCGCAAGCTTTTCGATCGCTCGTTCGACCTCGGCGAGCATGACGAGTCGCCCGTCACGTTTGACCGCGTGATCGCTCCGCCCGAGAACCTCGACCAAACCATCGGCGTGGATCCGCGCGATATCGCGGGTCGAACACCACCCTTCCTTCAAATCAGGCTCGCTCTCGAGCATCGCTTCCCCTTGGGTGTCGACGTAGCCTTCAAACCCATACGGATGGCTACACAAAAGCTCGCCTGAGTCGCGATGACGATCCGCCAAGCCATTCTGCGGCGAAACATGAAGCTCGACGCCGGGCAACGGTCGGCCCACGGTCGTGTCTCGGGCGCCTTCTTTTTCACGAGCATCGGCCGCACAAATGACGCCAAGCTCGCTCGAACCATAAAGATTGACAACGCGCCGGTAAATCGTCTCGGCCTTGTGGAACGTCTCCGGATGGAGTTTGTCGCCGGCAACCACCACGTGTCGGTAATGCTCCACAGGTGCACGCGGACGTACGAGCATGGTGCACAGGTTTGGCGTAAGAAACGCCACTGTCGGCGAAAATTGTTTTTCACGGTCGAGGTACCGCAGGAGGTTGGCTCCCTCGAGCAAATCAATGCTCGCCCCCGCGCAAAGCGACGGGAGAAACCCGGCACCAAGGCCATACATGTGTGCGAGCGGCACGGGAATGAGCACGCGATCGGAATGTTCGAGGGCCAGGCGATCAACGGCGTTGCGCGCATTCGCCAACAACCCCGCATGGGTATGTACGACCATCTTCGGGGCGTCGATACTGCCCGATGTACGAAGCAAAAGCCGCTCGCGACGCAAGGGCGAATACGTCGGTAAGGGTCGATACTCGTCCGTCGTGTGAACATCGAGAAACATTTCAGGATCACGAAGCGATATCACGTCGTTCGGCTTGGCTCCGAGCGAGCTGCGGACACGGATGCGGTGACGGAAAAACTTTGGCAGCGGAGGCTCGATGGATCCCGGTTTTGGCACGGGAAAAAGTGCAAACGTCGCGCCGGTCGAGAGCAACGCGAGGATGGTCAACGCACCCGGAACCGAGTTCACGCATTCGAGGATGACGGGTTCGTTGGCGGCGATACCTTTCGCCTCCAGGAACGACGTGACAGCGTCAACGTGCGCGGCGATGTCGGTCCACGCAAGCGTCGATGTACCATCGGACATGCCATTCTCTATACGCTTGTCCGGGTGAAAAATTCGGGTGAGGAAGGATGTCAATAGGGTGCCGGTCATTTTGCGCCACTGTCCACGACAGAAACCTGGAAGTCAACAAAAAACCTTCGCCTGTGAACGATTCGACATCGTCGATGCGGCGTGAAACATCACAAAAAGCCGCTTTTCGGTGAAGCAAAGCACCGAAATCATTCCGGAGGGTGCTCAGGAATCCGCTACGACTGCAATCGCCCTCGTGGAGAAGCACGATTCCGCCATTTCGTTCGTTACGGTCATCGAGGCTTAAACCTGCACGTGCGTCGTAGGTGAAGCTTGGAGATACGACGCCACTGGCCGAG
>JBGAOI010000568.1:0-5281 GCA_044221885.1 Polyangium sp. (in: bacteria) | reverse complement strand
CCACGAGCAACGGCGTGAAGAGTTCCCACTTCACGTGCCAGGTGGCGGAAGCAACTTCTTTGAGGTCAAACTTTGCGCGGGGGATGTTCGATGACAAACCCGTGTAGAACGCGTAGCCGCAGATGAGGAACATCAGCAGCAAGCCCGGAGGCAGCGTGGCCTTGTAGGCGTACGCCACGTCCACGCCCGCGACGAACGCGTAGATCATGACGAGCGGGCTGGGGAAAAACAGCAGGCCCATCGCGCCCGCGGTCGTCACGAGACCAAGCGTGAACTTGTCGCTGTATCCCTGCTGGCGAAGCGCTGGATACAGCAACCCACCGATGGCGACGATCGTCACACCACTGCCGCCCGTCAGCGTCGTGAAGAAAGCGCTCGCGATGATGCACACGATGGCCAAGCCGCCCGGAAGCCAACCGAGCGCCGCGGTCGCTGCGCGTACGAGGCGATCCGGCGTCTTGGATTCCGCCATCAAGTACCCGACGAACGTGAAAAGCGGAATCGTGACGAGGATCGGCGAACTTTGGAATTTCTCTTCGAGAACGTTTGCCGCGATAAACCGCACATAACGTTGATCGACTTGGTCCGTGCCAAGCCACGACAAGAGCGAGATCGCGCCCATGACCGCAAAAAGCGGCATGCCCACGACGGTCAGAAACGTGAGGACTACGGCCGGGATTTTCATCGTGCCGCCTCCGCTGCGGGAGCGTCGTCTTCTTCATCGGGTTCGTCTGCGTCGGGTTCCACCGAAGCGTGTCCAGACAGCACAAGCAGCGCGCGCAAAATCACGCGTAAGCCAATCCAGAACAATCCCAGCGGCCAAAGCAGATTGAGATCAGGTTCGAGAGCACCTTTCGCGGCTTCACCCGGAAGCGTGACAATCGGCACGCGCGGCTCCTTCTCCATCGACGCGGGAGCCTTCATCATCTCGACTTCTTCCGCGCTGAACGCGTCAGCAAAACCGGCGTTGGTCAACCACGCATTCCACTGTTGTCCGTTCATGCGCGTCGGTGCGTCCCAACGAACCCCACTAAAAACGACATCGGGCATCGTTCGGAAATCCAAACCGATCTGCTTGTAGAATACGAAGCGGTGTTTGGCTGAAACGCCTCGCATGCCGGCAATTTTCTGAGACATCGCCGTGTCGCGGTTTTGGCCAAACCCTTCGATCGACGTGTAGTCGAGGAAGCCGTATGCCGCGACGAAACAAACAGCGGCCGTCGCGATCGCTCCAAGGATGTGCACGGGCGCGCGCAACGACGGTCGCATGAAGCGAAGGACCACATCGATGTTGATGTGTTTCGACCGCGCCGCCGCGAGCGATGCGCCAATGAGCGCAACGACAACGGTCAAGCGAGTTGAAACGCCACGCAAGCCACCCACGAGCGTCAGCGACGAACCTTCTTGGAGCCAATTGAGGATCGCATCGAAGCGAGCAATCCCCACCGTGCGCCACATAGGTGCCACCAACACGCCGAGAACGACGCCACCGACGGTCACGAAAGCGCTCTTGGTTTCGTCGAGTTTCAAAGAACGAACTGCGACGACATGCGCGATTCCTCCGAGCACGCCGGCGCCGACCAACATTCGAAAGACGCTTCCCGCCGCGCTCTTCGATTCGATCGGGCTCGCCATACCGCGCAGCGAAATCCAGAAAACGAGCGCAAAAACGAGCGCCATCAGCGCGACAAACAAGAGACGCGATTCGAACCATGTGAAGGCTCGTTCCGCACGCACCAAACCGTTTGCCCAAGACGCCCCTGCGGGCTTTGTCGGGGGAGCAGCAGCGGTTTTCTCGGACGGACCCTCTTCGCCAGCGTTCTCGGAGGGCGCTTCAGCCGCTTGCGACTCGTTTGCACCATCCTCCGCGTTTTCTTCTTCGTTCGGCGGCGCCGCCTCGTCGTTCGTTTCGGAACGATCGGGCTCGTCGGGAGAGTCCGGACCGTCGTTTTTGATGTCGTCCGCTGCCATGGGCACGACATTAACGGGTTCATCCCGGTCGGGTAAACGGGCCAAACGGTACCAGGACGTCCGGAACGACCGATTTGGCGTAGGAACGGCGCGGCGAATCGGCACTTAACGCTTCCGCGCGAGCTCCATGCGCGGAAGGTCCCAGTGCGCACCGAAACGTAGTATCAGGGAGGCTCGTCATGTCGGCGCACAAGCCCAACGTTTTGCCTACTGCCAATGCGACTTCGGAAGCGGGCCATCCTGCAACGTTGCTCGATGGAACACCGTATCGATACATCGGTCCTCTCGGACGAGGTGCGATGGGCGATGTCGTCGAAGCGGAACACGTCGCTCTCGGCAAACGTGTGGTGGTCAAACTATTGCAGGAACGCCACGCAAATCGGGCCGATTACGTGGATCGTATGCGCATCGAAGCGCAAGCGCTGGCGAAGATCTCGCATCCGAATTTGGTCCAAGTCACGGACTTCGGACAAACCGCGCAAGGTCGAACGTTTCTCGTCATGGAACGACTGCGCGGCCGAAACCTGCGCGAAGAACTCGAACAACGAAAGTTCCTGCCCGTCCTCGAAGCGATGAACATCGTGCGCCAGTCGTTGCAAGGTCTCGCAGCCGCGCACGACGCAGGCATCGTGCATCGCGATGTGAAGCTCGAAAATTTATTCCTCTGTGATACCACGACAAACCGTCGCAACGTGAAGGTGCTCGACTTCGGTGTGGCAAAAGTCATTGGCATCACGGGAGACAACACTCCGCTGCCCCTCGCATTTCCTACCGCCGAAGGCGTCGCCATGGGCACACCGCGGTACTTCTCACCCGAGCAAGCGCGAGGTCGTGAAGTCGATTGGCGCACGGATGTGTATGCGGCCGGTATCGTGCTGTACACGCTGATCGCTGGGAAGGGACCGTTCGATCATCACACGACGTTACTCGAGCTGACACGTGCCCACGCGTTCGAACAACCCGAACCTCCTTCAAAGGTCGCGCCACAGTTTGTCCCGCCGGACCTCGATACGGCGATCTTGAAAGCGCTGGCCAAAGAGCCGCTGGATCGATTCCCGACCGCATTCGCGTTTGCCGTGGAGCTCGAACGCATCTCGTCGAAGCTCAACGCGGAACAACGACACCAAACGGCGTCCGTGCCTCCCCCGCCAGAAACACCGCAATCAGAGCCGCCAACACGACCAACGGCGCACCTGCCAGGTACGTCAGAGGAAGAGCTCGAAGCGACGATCCAAAAGTTCCCGGCACGTGTGGCCATCGGTGCGCCCGTGTCTTCGGGACCCATCGAAGAACTTACGATCCCCAAGTTTCCGAAGGGTGCTGTCGCCGCTGCAGTGCGACAAACCCCGAGCGCCAAAGAGGCTCCACCCGTTTCGAGCCAACCAGAACCCGAGCCCGCAACGGTACGCGTCGAAGCAAGCGCCGTTGAAGCAGCAGTGGCTGCGGCCTCTTCGGTCGATGAGGAAAACGGGGCGGTTACCCAGCGCATCGCAGCACCTGTGCTGATGAAGCTGCGACAAACCACGGCCGACCCCACTCCATCCCAGCCTGCACCAACGACAAGACCGACGGTGCCCATCATTCCGCAAGATGCGATCGCGGACAAACACGCTCAGGGCACGAGCAACGAAGCATCGTTTGCGGATGTCGATGCGCCTGTCCCGACAGACCCTTCCGCCGGACAAGGCCGCGCGGATGCGTACGCGGACACGCCCGTCGCCCATGCGAGCGCGACGAGTTCGTCGGAGTCCAAGGACCCGCTGTCGATCCCCATCGTTGCGCCAGGTTCGCTGGTCAAGTCCGAGCGTGATTTGGCGGATGAAGGGAACAACTTGCACGAGAGCGGCGAGCGACCCGTCACGTTTGCTGGTCGCGCTGCAGAACATGCCTCCGGAGGCCCGGTCAAAGGAGAAAGCGGAGCAGCTCCGACGGGACGCAAAGACCGCATCTCCGCACTTCCTGGACGTCCGCCTGGCGTTTCTGCCGTCCCGGGGCGCAAAGATCGTATCTCCGTACTCCCTGGTCGCCCCGGGTCGATGCCCGACATCCCTACACCGGCAGTCGAACCCGCCGCAGACACGAAACCTGCAGCGGTCATCGCCAAACAGAACCCAGCGCAGGTGCACATTCCCGGCCCCAAGTCGACGACCGAGGACAATGCATCAGCGCTGCGTCCGCTCAAGGCTCCCGTCCCTTGGCGTGTGCGAAGGACGGCTCCCGGAGCTGCGCGTGCGCCTTCCGTTCATTCGGGGCACCAGTCGCTCGACGGGGGCAAACAGGATAATTCGCGCCTGTATTACATGATCATGGGGATGATCGTGCTGATCGCCGCCGCGACGTATTTGATCCTGCGCGTGGTCAAGTAGAGCAAGTCGACAGGTTTGCCCTTCAAAACTTGCCGTAGACGCCTACACCGTTTGGTCCGATGAACAGATGCGCCGCTGGGCTTTCTGCGTCTTTGTCCGATGTTCGTTTCGACAACACGAAACTCGTTACACCAAGACCAACACCAATGACGCCCACAGCAAACGCGACATTCGACACGTTCGCCAACGTGTATGCGGAATCGTTGATCGGCTTTGCTTTTCCAAGCGCCGCTTGATCGGGGCAATTTCCACCCGGACAAATCGCTTCGACGTCACCGGCTCGTGACAATGACATCGCCCCGGTCACGGCTCCCGCGATGAACCCTGCACCGGTCAAACCTACGCCCACATAAAAGAGCGGCGAGATTTTTCGTTTAGGTTTGTCCGTCTCGGACGACGAAACACCATCACCAAACGTGACCGTGCGTTTTTCATTCTCGCCAAGGGTCACTGTTTCGATTTCCGGAACACCACCCGCGATGGAGACCGAGACGCTGTGTTTGCCCGGGTCCACAGGAATGGGATCACGAATGTCTTCAGGCGACAGGGTGTTGCCGTCGATCTTGATGTCGAGTTGCGTCGTGTCGGTGGTTCCTTTCACGACAATGGCTAGCCGCGGAATTCTGGTTTCCAACGCGTCAGCGAGGAGCTTCGCATCGGAGCGCGCCTCGACAAACGGCTTGGGTTCACGCGGTTTCACGGGCATCTGGATGATTTCCAGCGCGACCTTTCGCGCTTCGACGAGATGCCCGAGTTTTGTTTCGGTGCGCGCCACTTCGATGCCCGTCGTCGGGACGTTCATGATCGTGTGAGCCGCTCGATACGATCGCAACGCGCCGCGAAGATCGCCTTGTTCGAGCTTCGCATCGCCCTCGTCCATGAGGTTGCGCGCCATCTCGATTTCGGTTTTGGTTTGTCCTAATGCACCACTTGGCGCGACAAAC
>JBGAOI010000567.1:242-5287 GCA_044221885.1 Polyangium sp. (in: bacteria) | reverse complement strand
AAGGTTTGTCGTCGGAAGAAGTTGCCATCGCGGCGTTGCGGCAGGTTTTCGAGCGCTTGGCCGTGCATAAACGTCCGCGTAACTTCGTGATTCTTCCCGCGCTTCCGCGCACAGCTACTGGCAAAATTGACCGTGCGGCGGTTTGTCGTGAAGCGCAGTCCGGGTTACGTTGCGTGCCGCTGAAGTGAGACGCGCAGAGAAATTCGCGTCCCGCGGGATTCTTACAGACCGTGTTGTGCACACATCGTCACGACAAATCCGTGACCCTACGGACGATGATTGACGACGAGTGACATCGTCGTGCACCGTGGCTCGTCACCCGATAGCTGGAGGAAGGCATGGCGACCAAAGCTGGCGTAGGGCTTTCGAAACTCAGTGCGTCCCATGAAGCTGGCGCAGCGGCTGCGCAAGAAGCCATCAGCAAGCTTGGCGGTGCAGATCCAGACATCGTGTTTGTCTTTGCATCACCCTCGCATGAATACGCGCCCTTGTTGAACGCGGTGCGGAACGTCGTGGGATCGACGCGTATCGTCGGCTGTTCGGCTGCTGGGGAATTCACGAACGCTGACGTGAGTCAGGGTGCCGTGGCAATTTTGGCGCTCAAGAGCGATTCGATTCGGTTTGTCGTGGGCATGGGCCGGGGCCTCAAGGCATCGCGACAACGCGCTGTCGCGGACGCAATGCGGTCGTACACGACAGACTATAGGGCTGCTCGGAGCGCTGGATTTTCGAACGCGACGTGTATCGTTCTGAGTGACGGTCTTGCGGGGCATGGCGAAGACATCGTCGACGAAGTGCATTCCGTTGCCGGAGGACTTGCCCAGGTTGTGGGAGGAGCCGCCGCAGACGACGCGCAGTTTGTTCGGACAGACGTTTTTCTGGACGATCAGCATTACACCGACGCGATCATCGTCATTGCCACCTTTTCCAAGACGCCGATTGGAATCGGGGTTCGTCACGGACTAACTCCAGCGTGTCAAAGCATGATCGTGACGCGTGTATCAGAGAACGTGATCCATGAAATCGATGGCCGTCCAGCGCTCCAAGCGTACGAGAAATTCGCGCACGACCAGGGAGATGACTTTGGTCCAGCCACGCGCGATGCGTACATGATGGCGCACGAGCTCGGTATCTTGACGGCTGACGGCGACTACAAGATCCGGGCACCACTGCGGGCAACAGCCGAAGGCGGGATCGTGATGGCTTCGGAAGTTCCAGCCGGCGCAAGTGTGGCAATCATGTCGGGCACGGATCAGCGCCTCATCTCGGCGTCGGAAGGTGCGGCGCGTTCCGCTATGACAAACCTCGGTGCGGGCAAACCCGGGGTCGCCATTGTATTCGACTGCATTTGTCGGCGCATTTTCTTAGGCGACGATTACAAGCGTCAGGTCGAAGCGTTTTGCTCGGTGATTGGAAAAAACATTCCACTCATCGGATGGGAAACGTACGGGGAGATCGCGCTCACGCCTGGGCAACAGTCGGGCTGGCACAATTCCACGTCGGTCGTGGCGATCCTCCCAGATTGATGGCTCGTTCGAGCCCGCAATCACTTGGGCCTTTCGAGTCGCTTTCCGCGCTCTACGCCCCAAACCCCAAGTTCGTCTCGCAACACGACCGCGAAAACTCCCTGAGAAACAAGCCGTTGCAGATCGTCGCGGATTCCTAGCGGACTGCCGTTCCTGAGCTACTATCGCCGCCCCCGTCGCAGTGAGGGAAGTGATGCACGTAGGTATTTGCGGTTATCCCGGTTCAGGAAAAACGACTGTCTTTCGAGCGCTCGCGCCTGGTGGCAAAGCCGATCGGGAAATCGCGTATGGCAACATCAAGGTTCCGGACGAACGCGTCGACTTTCTCGCGTCGGTGTTTCACCCGAAGAAAACAACGTTCGCTGAGATCACGTTCGTGGACGTTGGCAGCGGATCGCGTTCCGGTGGAGCGTTTCCTCCGGCTGTTTTGCAAGGCATGCGCAACGCTGATGTGATCGTTCACGTCGTTCGAGGTTTCGACAATTCGTCGTTGTCGACGCCTCCCGATCCGCCACGCGATGAAAAAGCCTTCGATGAAGAGCTGCTTTTGCTCGACCTGGGCACGCTGGAAAAACGGCGCGATCGTTTCAAGAAGGAGTCGAAAAAAGGACTCGAAGTCGAAGTGAACGCGAAGATGATCGAGCACCTCGAAACGAGCGAGCCGTTGCGCACGCTCGACTTGAGTGAAGACGAGCTCAAGGCGCTTGGGCCAGGCATTCAACTGCTCTCCATGCAGCCGCTGATCACGCTCTACAATTTGTCCGAAGAAACCTGGAACGATCCGAGCAAAGCTGCGTTGCGAGAAACCGTCCGCGGAAAGGCGTTTGTCCGGATGGCACTGTGCGGTTCCATCGAAGCCGAGATAGCGGCTCTACCCGCAGAAGAACAAGCCGACTTCCTCGAAGGTTTGGGGCTTGGCGAACCTGCACGCAACGTGTTCATTCGCGAGGCGTATCGCTTGATGGACTACATCAGCTTCCTCACGGCTGGTGCCGACGAGTGCCGTGCTTGGCCCATTCGCCGCGGCATCAATGCTCGACGTGCGGCAGGCAAAGTGCACAGCGATCTCGAACGCGGGTTTATCCGGGCCGAAATTTATCGTCCGGAAGATCTGAAAGTTGCAGGGTCTGAAGCTGCACTCAAAGCCCAAGGCAAAATGCGCCTCGAAGGCAAGGAATACATCGTCAAAGATGGCGATGTTGTGCACTTCCGCGCCGGTACGTGAGCGCGGGCCGTTCAGATGACCAAGCCCCTGCTGAGTCCCCACGTCCAATGAGTTCGCCGGGAGCTGCGCGCTCCCGCCAAGAACCTCGAGTAAGCCTCGGCCCGGACAAACGAGTCAAAATCGTCCGCAAACGACCAGGTTTTTCCTTCAAACCCCAACGATCCGAGACTAGGCCACAGCAGCCGCGGGAGCTTGCTCTTTCGACTTGGCGTTCTCGTTGACGCGCACGCTGACCAGTTTCGAGACACCAGGCTCCTGCATCGTGACGCCATACAAGACGTCGACGGATTGCATCGTGCGCTTGATGTGCGTGATCAGGATGAACTGCGATTGCGACGTCATGGATCGAATCGCTTCGTTGTAACGAGCAACGTTGGCTTCATCGAGAGGCGCGTCGACTTCGTCGAGAATACAAAACGGCGACGGCTTGAACTGGAAGATCGCAAAAATGAGGCTCACGGCAGTGAGGGCTTTTTCGCCACCGCTCATGAGCTCGATGTTGCCGAGCTTCTTTCCAGGCGGCTGCGCGAGAATCTCGATACCGGTCTCGAGCATGTCTTCAGGGTTTGTCAAACGAAGCTCGGCGGCACCACCCCGGAACATGCGCGGAAAGAGCGCCTTGAAGCGCATGTTGATCCCGTCGAACGTGGTCTTGAAGAGCTTCTTCGACTCGCGGTTCATCTGCGCGATGGCTTTTTCGAGGTCGGCAAGGGCGTTGTCGAGATCCTCTTTCTGCTTCGCGTAATACGTGTACCGCTCTTCGGCCTCTTTGAACTCGCGCATCGCATCGAGGTTCACTGGGCCCATGCGATCGAGCAACTCACCGAGTTCCTGCATGCGCGCGCGATCACGCGCTTCGACGGGCGGACGCTTGTGGTAGTCCCCGACAATCGTATGGAGTTCCAAACCGCGGAACTTTTCGCGGACACCATCGAGCAAGTGCTTTTCTTCGATGTCGAGCCGAGCGAGCGCCATCTCGTGTTCGCGTAGTTTGTCCGTCGCAACAGCCAATTCTTGGCGGAGGCCCTTGAGCTCAGCTTCGCGACCGGCAAGTGCTTGACGTGCTTCGTCTAGCTTGCGACGCGCGTCTTCGAGGGCGGCGTGAGCCTTTTGCGCGCGTCCCACAGCGCCGTCCAAACCTTCGCGCGAGAGCATCATCGAGGCTGCTGCTTCGCCGGCTCCCTTGGCGCATTCGGTGCGTTCGTTGTCGAGGCGTTTGATGCGACCGGAGAGTTCGTCGACGGAGCGAGCGAGGCGTTCGACCGTACTTCCCACGCTTGTCACGCGTTCGCGTACACGGGCGAGACGAACCTTGCGCTCGGTCACGACGGACTGTTGAGCCAGCACGCGTTCGCGCCATTCGGTCGCGAGGTACTCGGCGCTTTGCAATTGCCCAGTGATTTCCGACTGAACGCGTTTGCCTTCGTCGAGTTTGTCGCGGGCATCGCCTTGTTCACCGCCGGTGTTCTCCAGGTGATCGATGATCTCGGAGAGATCGCGATCCACGACGGAGCGGCGTTTTTGGGCGGCGATCACTTGTTCATCGATCCGCTTCAAATCTTTTTCGGCCGTAACAGCGGCAATTTCCGCCGCGTGTGCTTCGGATCGTGCGCGCTCGACCGCGGCCGTGACTTCCGACAAACGCTGACGTTCAGCCGTTTGCGTTTCGAGCACTGTCGTGACTTGGTCGCTCAGCTTGGCAACGATGTCGTGCAATTCGCGGATTTCGCGCTTTTGTTCGAGCAAACCAGCGGCGACAGCGTCACCGGCTCCGCCACTCACGGTTCCATCTGGACGCACCACCGTTCCGTCCAGTGCCACCAGCGTTGCGCCGTTTGCGCGTGGGGCGAGGCGAACGGCGGCGGTCGAAGAACGCACGACGATCGCGTCTCCGACGAGAGCGCGCACGAGAGGTGCATCAATTTCCGCAAAACGTAGGTGATCGAAAAGTGTGCCGATCACCTCTTCATCTTCGAGAGCTTGTCGCGACGCACCCGCTACGTATGCAGGGCGTGCCGACACCAGCATCGCGCGGCCTTGTTTTTTCGCAGCAAGATCCGCCAAAAGTGTCGCCGCATGTTCCGTGTTTGTAACGACAATCGCCTGGAGTCGTTCGCCAAGGAGCGCCGCAAACGGAGTCAGCAATTCGGACGGCGCTTCGATGCGATCCGCAACGAGGCCGGCAAACGACGGATCTTTCGTCTTTAGAAGCGCCTTCGTGCCCGACCCAACGCCCTCGAGACGAGCGTGCACTTCTTCGAGCGCCCGCAATCGATTGCGTTTTTGATTCAGCT
>JBGAOI010000567.1:0-232 GCA_044221885.1 Polyangium sp. (in: bacteria) | reverse complement strand
GTTTCGACCTTCTTGTCGCCAGAGACCGCCAATTCGCGAAGCGTCTTCGCTTCTGTTTCGAGCTGCGCCCGAAGCGCGATTGTCGTCTGTTTTCGCTCCGCAGCTTCGGTCGCTTCCGTTGCCAGTTCTGTGCGTTTTGATTCGAGGTTTTCGGCGTCGTAAACGAGTTTGCCGAGTTCATCCTCGAGCTTGTCTCGACGCACCAACATGTCCGACAAACGTCGCTCGTACC
>JBGAOI010000566.1:0-5299 GCA_044221885.1 Polyangium sp. (in: bacteria) | reverse complement strand
GGGCTTCGCCAAGCGCGCCCGCTGAGACCTCTTACCGCATTGACGTAATTAGCGACCTAGGAAACTGCGAATTCCGCACTAGCGAGAATCGTTCGGCACCGTCTAGAATGGCCCGATGAAGCGCCGATGCGTCACGTTTGGCAATCGAAACCGAACCACATGGGCCTTGTTTGGCCTCTTTGTTCTCGCGTTTGTCCAAATCGGTTGCACACCCGATGGCCCTGTAAAAGTGGCTGTGTTCATGCCCAGCTTGTCCGAGCAACCAGCTACGACTGCCCCCGCCCTCCCATGGGTTGCCGATTCCGTCAATGCCGCTGGAGGTATCAACGGACGAACCCTCACGTTCGAGTCCACGCCGTACGATCCGCGGCTCGGAGACGACAGCGTCGTTGCTGCGGGTGAAAGTCTGGCAGCCAACGATGATTACGTGGCGGCGATTGGCCCAGGCACGTCTGAACAACTCTTTCTGGTGGCCGATTCTTTCCTGAAACACAAAAAGCCGCTCATTTCATTTACTTCCGCCGGAGCCGAGCTTTTTCGCGCCTATGGCGGCAAAGGTTTCTTGTGGCGAACTCGAGAATCCGATATTGCGCAAGCCGAATTGCTGGTTCGTTTGGCGCGCGAACGAGGTGCTACGCGGATTGCGCTCGTGACCACGCTGGATCAAGACGGCTACAGCTTCTTTTCATGGTTCGGGTTTTTCGCTCGTGAACTCGGTTATGCCAATGACGCCGTGACCATCGAGGTGCTCACGGACCCAGCGAATTGTTTGCAAACCGTCACGAAGGCGCTGGAAAATAAACCGGAGATCTTGTTTGTCGCCGTTGGTAATCCCAACGAAGTGCAATGCGTCATTGAAACGGCCACGCCCATGCCGCCCATGATGGGCGTTACGCGCCCGCCCATCGTCATTGCCGATACGGGCCTCGATTTGCCACGACAACTGAGTGAAATGGGACCGCTCGCCCAAGGAATCGAAGCCATGAGCCCCGTTCCTTTTGCTGCGGATTTCGAGAAAGCCTATGTCGAGCATACCGGACAACCGTTGTCGATTCACGGCGCCAGTGAATACGATGCCGCTCTCGTCATGGCGTATGGGCTGCAATTCTCGCATGGCGAAGGTGGTCAAGCGCTGATGGATGGCATCAAAGAGGCTGTCGCCGGTCGAGATGGCGATTATGGTTGGGATGCAAATGGCATCAAAGGAGCGCTCGAAGCGATAAGCGAAGAAAAATGCCCCAATATCTCGGGCGCTACAGGGGCGCTCGATTTCGATCCCGATTATGGCATGGACCTCGCGGCATCGGCATTTTCGCATTGGACCTGGGAAAACGGCGCCCAGGTCTTTCACGAGACATATTGGACCGGTGATGCCCAATTTCTCACAAGTGGCGGCGTGCTCGTTGCCCCGCGACAAAACGCGCTCCCGGATCTTTCGGGCTCAGGATCGAATTTCACACCCGCGGTAGGAAAAACCGAAGTTTGGGCAGTCATTGCCGCATTGTCGTCCGGCTGGGCCAATTATCGTCACCAGGCGGATGCTTTGCGCCAATACCAAATTCTGCGCGCCAACGGCGTACCAGACGATCACATCGTGCTCATTCTTGCCGACGATATTGCGTCGGCTTCGCAAAACCCGCGCAAAGGCGAAGTGCGCAACGAGGTTGACGGGAAAAACCTTCGGACGAATGCGCAGATCGATTATCGTTTGACCCTCACGGCCGCGCAACTCATGGATATCGTGCAAGGCAACAAAACGGCGGCCACGCCGATTGTCGTGGAATCCACCGCTTCGAGCAATTTGTATCTCTATTTGGCGGGGCATGGTGGCGAGTTTGGCATGATGATCAATGCGCAAACGGCGGCCGATGGGCTTTATGGCGACGATCAAGGCTTGCTTACGCCCGCGATGCTTCGGAATGCCCTGTGCACGTTGCGTAGTGAAAATCGATTGCGTCGGGCCGTCGTTGCCATCGAAAGTTGTTACGGTGGCGTATTCGGGGATGCTGGTTATTTCGGCATTGAAAGCGGTTGCGATGCAGGCGCAACGCCGCTTTATGGCGTGACCTTGTTGAGCGCTGCGAATGTCACGGAAGTTTCGTTTGCGTCGTCGTACGATCCCAATGTTCGCGCGTGGGTTAGCGACGCATTCTCCCAACGCCTTGCGGGAAACCTCGAAGGATCCCTAACCACATCACTTTCGGACGTATACAAAGATGTGTATTTGGGCGTCACCGGCTCGCACGCGTCGATTTACAATCTTTCGGCATCGGGGCTCATCAGCAACATCACCTTGGAGGAAATGCTTGCGCCTTAACCTGGTTGCATTTCCACTGCAAAAACCTCGCCCAGCCTTGGCGCAGCTCTTGCTTCATTCCACGACTGGTCGTTGTTCAGAAAGGATCGACTCATGGTTCACTTCACAAAAAAGAAAAATGCATTCTACGTTTTCTCGATAGCATCCGCGCTTGTCTTTTCGAGCTTCAGCCTTGGCTGTAGCGATGCTCCCGCGGTTGATTGCGCAGTCAACCCGGATGACCCCTCGTGTCCTCCAACAAATGCTTGTGCCACGACATCGCAAGCCCGTTATGTTGTGCACCAAATCACGATGCCCGGCGGAACCAATCACTTTCCCTACGATGTTGATGGCAATGGTTCGTCCGAGAACAAGGTCGAAGACGTCGTGACGGGTCTTGCGGGTGCTGGTTTGAGCATTCAGGCGGCGTTTGATAGCCATTTGGCGGACGGCGACGTGCTCATGTTGGTGGACGTGCAAGGCGGTAGTTTGCAAAATGGTTGTGCAAATGTGATTCTGCGCGAAGCGAAACCTGCGGCGATGCCGCCCGCGTACAACGGAATGGATACCTTTACGCCGAATCCGAATTACACCGCGGTCAAGCTCGTGGGGAATCTCGCGAGTGGCAAATTGACGACGACAGCGCCCAAAAATCAAGCGCCCGCGTCGTTGGGCGTCCTCAATATCGCGGTGCCCATCACGTTGGATTACAAGCTGCCGCTCATTCTGTACGGAGCACGTGTCGAAGGGCAATTGACGGCGAATGGAATCACGACGGGCCGATTGTACGGCGCGCTCAAGAAAGTCGACATCGAGACGTATTCGTTTCCGGTCGTCGCGCAAGCGATTACCCAGCGTATCAACGAACTTCCCAATGACGCGGAAGAAGACCTGATGATCTCCATTTTCGAGAATCAGCAGAGCACCATTTCGCAGCAAAAATGCGCGAATACGCCCACGAAGTGTTGCAAGACGAACCCGCTCACGTGTGAAATCACGGCCGAAGAAGTTGGTGCCTGTCCGCTCATTCAGCAGCTCATTACGCCCGATTTGCGCATGTTCCAGGGGGAAACGTGGTCGCCCACGCCGGGTGGCTCGTCGCCCGAGTCGTTGTCGTTCGGTATTGGTTTCGCGGGCGTCAAAGCGTCGTTCTGAAGGCGTTGTTACGCGCCTTGCTGGAGGCTGGACCCACCATGCCTCCAGGCTGGCCCCTCCAGGTGCAAGTCAGCATAATCATCAGTGAAGGAACGCGGCCCCCTGCCGTTTCGACTGCGCCGTTCTTATAAGGTCGGCGCATGAACAATTCCGACGATACGTTTGATGTTCTCGTGATTGGATCGGGTTTTGGCGGTCTTGGCGCCGCATTGTCGCTTGTCGAGGCCGGTGCCCGGGTTTTGGTATGCGAGACGCTAAAGTATCCCGGAGGATGCGCGAGCACGTTTTCGCGCGGGGCTTGGAGCGATGAGAGCGATGCGGCGAAAGGCAAATCCGCATATCGATTCGAGGCTGGCGCGACGTTGTTTTCAGGATTCGACGAGCAGCAACTTTTTGGACGATGGATTCGCAAACATCACCTCGATGTGACGATTGATTGGATTGATCCCCTCGTGCAATTGCGCACGCCCGCGTTGCATCTTGCGATTGGACGGGATCGAGAAACCCTCGTATCGGCATTGGCTGCATTGCCAGGGGCACCCGAGAAAAACCTCCGAGCATTTTTTGAACGACAAACCAAGGTGGCTGACACGTTATGGTCGCTTTTCGATGATCCCGCGTTATTGCCTCCGTTGTCGATGGCGGCTTTGGGCCAGCACCTGCTGCGAAGTCCCAAGTATGCGACATTGTTGCCACTATTGGGCAAATCGTTGGGCTCGGTGCTCGCATCGATGGACCTCGATACGTTTGAACCTTTGCGCCATTATTTGGATTGTTTGTGTCAAATCACGGTGCAATGCGACGCGGCAAGCGCCGAAGCTCCTTTTGCGATGGCCACGATGGATTATTATTTCCGCGGGACCGCGCATGTGCGCGGAGGTATTGGCGAATTGGCTTGGGCATTGGTGAAAGCCATCGAAGCCTTGGGCGGACAAGTTCGATTCTCTACGCAAGTCAAAGCGCTCCATCGTGACGGCAGTCATTGGCGTGTGCAAACACGTAAAGGTGAAGTGCGTGCGCGTTCGATCGTGGCGAATCTTTTGCCGCAAAATCTTCGTTCTCTTTTGGGCGTTCATACCGGCGAATTGCCGCGACTCGACCGATTGGCCAACGACGTCGACGCTGGTTGGGGGGCAGGCATGTTGTATTTGGTCGCGCGATCTCCCGAAAATGCGCCGCAGAAGCCATTGCATTTGGAGCTCGTTGGCGACGGATCGCAACCGTTCATTGAAGGCAATCACGTCTTTGTCTCGATCAGCGGGCCGGATGATCCCGCGCGGTGTCCTCCGGGCCATCGCACATTGACGTGTTCGACGCACGTGCCCTTGGCGTCATTGCGGAATCATTCACCCGAGGAACAAGGTCAATTCATTGCGAGCATTCAAGCGCGCATGCGGGAAGTTTTGGCATTACGAGCGCCCGAGTGGTGGGAGAACGTGACCTTTTCCATGACCGCTTCGCCGCGGACGTTTGAACGTTTTACGGGACGATCGGGCGGCGCGGTGGGAGGTATTCCCCGACGCGCGGGATTGACGCATTATCTATCGGCGTGGCCGCAGCCGGTGGTACCTGGTGTCTGGATGGTTGGAGATTCGGTGTTTCCTGGCCAGAGCACGCTGGCCACGGCCATTGGTGGAACGCGCGTGGCGCAGGCGATTCGACAGCCTTGAGATTTTGGGGGATGCGCAGCACGCAACAGCGATGGGTGACCTGTCGGAAAGATTGAAGTGGTCGCGTTGGGAACTTGCATTGGAAAGGCAACGCGCTCTTCGAGGCTCCTGATGGTCGACCAAGAAATCTTGCTGCTCGGGACGAATCCGCCTTCATCTTCGCGCCGACGTACTAAAG
>JBGAOI010000565.1:0-5308 GCA_044221885.1 Polyangium sp. (in: bacteria) | reverse complement strand
CGTGAGCTCGATGTCATTTTCCGCATCGGCTCGGCCTACGATCGTCATGAGCTTCTTAACGATCGCGGGGGCAGGAGCTAGCGATGGACTTTCCGTCGATTCTTCCTCCCGACGCTTCTTCGCGTGTTTTTTTGCAGGTTTGTCGGGACGATTGGCCAAGGTCGGTTTATTCGCGATAGCGCTGGCGGCTGATGCAACAAGCCCTGTTTCCTGTGCAGCCAATGCAGCCTCGAGGATTTCGAGGGCCTCGTGATGCAGTTCTTCATGCTTCGCGAGCAGTGCAAGCGCGGCTTCCCGCGCTCGCAGATCCGCACCGAGCGCAAGTTCCTTGTACGTTTTGAGGTTTGCCCCGTCGATGCGCGACCGATCCAGAACTTCAACCATGATGCGTGCGGCTATCGAATCGGTTTGGGATGGCCCTGGCACCGCAACATCCTGTGTTCCCGCATCCGCGGAATCCGAGGCTACAGGGTTTGGCGCCGGCGTAGTGGGTCGTGTGAGGTCACAGTCGACGAGCAGCTTGTCCCTAGCGCTCGATGCGAACAATCCCGCGGACAAACAACGTATCCAGCTCATGCGACGTAGCACGGTTGCTGGTGCGGTGGGTGGTGGTCGAAGTTCCGCCAACGCCCTAAGTTCCTTGGTCGCCTTTCGCGAAGGTTCCAACGCTTCAAGGGTCGCCAGCAGTACCCCGATCTCTTCACCCATCGCCGTGGCACCGATTGTATCGGTTGCCGGTGTGAGCGAGCCAAGCGTAGCTTGAAGCGTACGTTGTCCAGACGAACCTAGCCGTCTAAGAACTCTGGCCGCTTCCGCTCGCTCTGCACCAGAAAAAACGTCACCTGTCCGTAGGATCCGATCTAGATCGGTCGCAGCTTCGGGACCAGCGCGCCCAAGCGCTCTTACCGCAAGTAGTCGCATCTCACCCGGATCGGCGAGCCGAGCTTTGGCTACCTCGCGAAGCCGTGCCGTCACCGAGACGTGAACGTGTTCCAATCTTCCAATCGCAAAGAGACCCTCCGGCGCGGGTGGCGATGAAGCGCTCCCAGCTGCGACGTTCAAAAGAGCGGCAAGCGTCTCTTCTCTCAGTCGCTGCTTTGTGGTTGCAAAATCTCCAAGCCCTAGAGCCGCAGCTATCGCGTGTGAACGAGAACCTGAGAGCCATGCAACAAGGGTTGCTTCGCTGTCCTCGGACGCACATCGTCCAACGGCCCGGGCAATGGCAACGAGTGGGTCCAAACGACGCGTCATGTTCTTGCCAGAGTTTGCCGTGCGGTCCGACATTGCTTTGGCGTCAAACGATGCCGCTCTGGCAGCGAGAATGGCGACTGTTGCTTTTTCGTTGCCCTTACAGGAAAAACCCAACCCATACGCCCCCCAAGCAACAACGTCGTCGTCTTCATCCGACAGTGCTCGGATCAGACCTGCGTGTGATTCCTCCCCGCCAAT
Source organism: Polyangium sp. (in: bacteria) (assembly GCA_044221885.1). Classification (GTDB taxonomy): domain Bacteria; phylum Myxococcota_A; class Polyangia; order Polyangiales; family Polyangiaceae; genus Polyangium. The sequence continues at coordinate 3,859 of JBGAOI010000565.1, read as the reverse complement.
TCTCGCGAGAGCTCGAGCGGCCGCACGACGAACCGAGGTAACTCGATGTTGCTGGTCTGCAGGAGTGATTTCTGTTGCCGAGCGTCTCAGTTCGGCTTGCAAGATCGCGGCTTCACGTTCTTTCGAATCATCGATCGAGCTGGCAGCGTCGACACTTGCATCCGCGTTCACATGCCCCCCGGGTGTCGCCGACGTGCACGTTGGGATCAACCCTGCGAGAGCAAGTCCCACGAGTGCACTCATATGTCGGCTGGTCTCGATTCTCATTCGGTGAGATCTCCACGCGTGTCGCCCAGAGGGAAGTTTGTCCTAAACATACTCGTCATAGTGCTTTTGCGTTTCATGGCTCGCGCATCGATCCACATGCAAATTCGTTCGTGTCCAAAGCGATACGCTTCGCCAACGACGCTGCGTGGAATTCCTGCAGAAGGGAAGGGCCATGCGTCGACCCCAGCCGCGCGAAAATTCGCGATCGCTCGAGCCATATGCCAATCGCAAGTCACCACAGCGACCCGCCGAATGCCTCGGCGATGTAGCAATTCGGCCGAAAAAATCGCGTTCTCGTGGGTCGTGAGTGACCACAGTTCACGGGTGATCGACGCGTCTGGAACACCTCGCTGCAAAAGTGCTTCTCGCAGGATGTCTGCTTCGATCACCCGACCCCAGCGCCGCCCACCGCTCGCAATGATGTGAGGGGCGACAGCGCCATGGTAGGCATCCGCTGCGCGCGCTGCCCGTTTCGCGGCTGCCCTTGTCGGTCTGCCCGACGGCAACACACGGCATCCGAGAACCACAATCGCTTCAGTGCGCATGCTCTCCACCATACATCCGACCCTGCGCGTCTGATGTCATCAAAGGGTCGGTACCTTGCCCCTCCTGATCCCGACGACCCGAGAAAAATCTCATCGCGGCATTTTATTTGACCTCCAGCCCCAAAGCCATCTATCACCTGAGATCGGACCACGGTGGGGGCGGAAGGGCGATCAGGATGCGACTAAAGATGTGGGGTGTCCGCGGAAGCATCCCCACGCCCGGACCCGATACGGTTGAGTTTGGCGGCAACACCAGCTGCTATGAAGTTCGGGCCGGCGACACATTGATCATTCTGGATGGTGGCACAGGCCTGCGCCTCTTGGGCCAGAGTCTGCTCGCTGAAATGCCCATCGAAGCGTGGCTGTTCTTTAGCCACGTACATTGGGATCACATCCAAGGATTTCCATTCTTCACGCCAGCGTTTGTCCGCAAGAACATCATCCATCTCTTCGGTGGTCACAACGTCTCGCGTACGCTCGAAGAAACGCTGGCTGGGCAAATGGACTATCCGAGCTTCCCCGTACACCTCTCGGAGATGGGGGCACAGATGACCTTCCGTGACCTCTACGAAGGTGAAGCCATCACCATTGGCAAGAAGCAAGATGTCCGAGTGTCGAACGCACGTGGAAACCATCCAAATGGCGTCTACGCGTATCGCATCGAGCACGAAGGCAAGGCCATCGTCTACATCACCGACTCGGAGCACTACGCCATTGTCGATCCCAAGTTGCGTCGGCTTGCCCAAGGTGCCGATGTCTTGATTTTCGACGCCATGTATACACCCGAAGAATACGCCGGCGAAGTTGGTGGAGGACCCAAGACTGGCTGGGGGCACGCCACGTTTGTCGCGGGTTGCGAACTCGCCAATGCCGCAAGTGTCAAACAACTCGTTCTGCATCATCACGATCCGAGCCAAACGGATGCCATGGTGCGCGAGAAAGAAAAACGCGCCCGCGCGCTCTTTCCAAACACTGTTGCCGCTCGTGAAGGCATGGTCATCGAGATCTGAAGATCTCCGCTCGAGCCCCACGTTACAAAAAGTAAAACACCACGGTTCCTATGAGGTCAAAGGAAAAACCGTGGTGCTTCGTGATGAACGATCGTTCAAACCAATACCAAATTCAGCAGCCGCTCCCGCACGCGCTCTTTGGCACGTTCCTCGAGCTGCCGTACACGTTCCTTGCTCACGCCAAAGTCCACGCCGAGTTGTTCGAGCGTCACCGGGGTTTCGCGTAGCCAACGCAATTCGGCAATTTTCCGCTCCCGCGCTGGAAGCTCGGAAATCGCCTGACGCACAGCCGATTCCACCTGCGAACTCTCCTCCTTGCTGCTGGCTTGATCTTCAGGTGATGGAGAACTCGACACCAATCGATCGATGGGCGCATCACCCTCGGGGTTTTTCTTGTCCAGACTCACGTCGTGGGCACCAAGCACGGGCAAGAGCGAAAGCACTCGGTCACGAGAAAGTCCTGTCTGCGCCGCAAGCACATCCGGATCGCGCTCACTCGTACGTCGGTAGATCCGAAGCATGCGCCGTTCTCCCTTGGACGAACCCAGCCGCACGATGCGATAACATTGCGCCACGTATTCGCGAATCTGTGCACGAATCCAGTACGCGGCATAGGTTACGAGACGACAACCACGACCCGGATCGAACCGTTCAGCAGCCTTGAGCAGTCCAATGTTGCCTTCTTGCACGAGGTCATCGATCGGCGCTCCCCACCGTCGGTATTCCAGGGCGATTGTCATGACAAATGGCACACATCGTTCGACAATCTCTTGACCGGCCCGTCGGTCACCTCCGCGCCAACGCAGGGACAATTCGATCTCGTCTTGTGGCGTTAGTGGCGATTTCTTCCCGACTTCGACCTCGCGCACTCCAAGTGGAACTGCATCGCTTCGACGGCTGCCCATGGTCGTGTCTCCTTGGGTGAGCGTGAGTGGCTTCATGGTGTCCAATCGAGCCATCTCCTCACCACCTCGTCGTGTATGCATGCTTGGTGCCGCGCAGAAATCGCGGCTATTCGCTGCACTTCTTGCGCCCATTCGCGCAAACGTCTCGGTTTCGTCCCACCATGCGAAACGTTTGCGTGATCGTTGGATCTGTCTCGAATCGTTTGCACCACCGACTGTGGTGTCAGCAACGCCTGCCCTAGCGCATCGCGGACCTCGAACGGACTCCACAAAATCGTCCTGCGTCGTTTTCACTTCTCGGGTGCGCTCATGGTATGCCTTGACTTCGCGTGGCCAAACGGTTCGCAAAGAAGACTCCCTACCTTGTCGGCGGTGCCGTGTTGGCGCTTCTTGCCGTCCTTCCAAGCCTTCCGTCGGCAGAAGAGCCGATGGTGGCTCAACGGGGCATCGCGCGTTGGTCCCTGCGACTCGTCGACTTTCCAGATGAAGAAGCGATGGGCGCCGAATGTGGTGCTCAACAAGGTGGAGGATTGTCTCTCCCAACAGGCGCGCCTGCATCCCTCCCGTGCGAAGCGGCTCGAGCCATCATTGCTCAGGTTCGCGAAAACCTTGCCGCCGTCACTCCACCTGTCGATGCCGAAAAGTTTGCCGCTGGTGCCGCTGACTGGCTCGACCCCCATGGCCTTTGGTCCGCCGCTCCTGATGCTCCCATCGCTCCGATCTTCGAGCGCGAGGCTGAGCCACTGTTGAAGGAACTCGAAGCCCAATCGCCTTCGGCGACATGCGTGAGCGCCAACGTCATTGGGGCAGCTCTTGCCGAATGGATGAACGACCTTCGCGGGGCCTTCCAAAAAGGCATGCAGCTCGACAACGCCGCGCCCACATCCATCTCCGATGCATGGCACACCGTTTCTCGCGGCCCATTCCAGGATGGCCCGATCACCCGAAACGGGCGGGACCTGGCTCGACAACTCGGGCATGACTTGGCGATTTCACGAGCGGCTTATGGAAGTTCGGTCGAACCGTTCGTCGTGACCGCACAGCAACGTCTTTTTCCTGAACTATCCGCCGAAGCTTGGGGGCGTGTCGTCATCGCCGCAGCCGTACGAGCCTACGTCCCTCAAATCGATGC
>JBGAOI010000564.1:0-5323 GCA_044221885.1 Polyangium sp. (in: bacteria) | reverse complement strand
GGTCAGACCAAGGAAGAACGTCGCGCCATAGAGAAAGGTTTCGCCGAGCTGGGTCTGGAAACTGACGAGACCGGCCTCGCGTACCGCGACGCCGACGAATAGCGACAGGAACAGCGGCGCCAACGACATCGGCGTCGGCCGTGACGACAGCGATGCCAATGCCTTCGGTTACGACGTCGGCAACCAGTGATACGACCGCGCCTGCGCCGACGTTTACTGGAATTCGCCGAAAGGTCCAGGCGCCTCCTCCGCCTCCGCCAACGCCCGCTCAAGTTGCCGCATTGGCGGAACTCGAAAAAGAAGCCGAAGCATTTCGTCAATATGCGACGGACTATCGCGGAGCAATGACGCGGATCATTCAGAATCATTATGAAGAGCGTCGTCGTCGAGTCATCGATGCGCTCGACAAAGAAATCAACGTTGAGCTTTTGGGATTAAAAGATGCCCGAGCGGAAGCGATTCGGCGGCTCGAGCAATTCATTGAACGATATTCAGGGCGCAAAGCGCATCCGGAAAGCACGCCCACGGCGATGTTCCGATTGGCGGCGCTTTATGAAGAACGAGCTCGAGACGAAGGAGATTTGTCCGAAGACTTGGCCGTGACGTTATTGCCGGCAATTGCGCTCTACAAGCGAATCATTCGGGAATTTCCGCAATACAAGGAACTCTCTGGCGTTTATTATTACCTCGGCCACGCCTTGCACGATTCTGCGCGTTTTCCCGAAGCGCAGCAGGTATTCCGGTCGATGGTTTGTCATAACAAGTATCCTTATCCGGTCGAACCGGATCCGAAAAATCCGGCCAAGGATACGATTGGCGCATTGCCGCAGGATCACGATCGCGCGTATTGGCGCGCGTGGGAAGGACGCCATCCCGAACCGATTGGGCTCATGAGGAGTCGACAAGGATCCAATATGGATCCCGAGGATACGGTGTATGTCAATCCGTATCCTGACAATTGCGAACCTCTGCAAAAAAGTCCTGTGCTGTCGGAAGGAACCGAGCCGCGTTATTTGGCCGAAGTTTGGTGGTTGATTGGCGATTACCACTTTAATGAACTTGATGACGCAGCGGGCCCGTACACGTTCAATCGTGCCGAATCTGCATACAAGCGAGCGATTCAATTCAAGAATCCGCCAGTGTACGGCGTGGCCATGTACAAATTGGCGTGGACGTTTTTCAAGCAGCAACGTTATGAAACGAGCGTCCGTCAATTCGTTGAATTGTTGAAATACGCAGACGAGCAAGAAAAGAAGACGGGCGATACCGGTGCGGATTTTCGGACAGAAGCTTATACGTACGTTGCGGGAGCCTTGACGTATCTCGATTTTACGGGCCCGGCGGCGGACGAACCTTTCGTTCCGCGGAGTGATGTTCTCGATCTCGAGAAAGACGTGCGTGTTGCCGAGCAGAAAATGCGCATTGCCATCGAGCGTGTTCAGAACCCGTCCTTGATTCCGCAGGATCGAAAATGGACGGTCGAGATATACAAAGCGCTCGCGGCTGAATTCAAGGAATTGAATCAATTCCGCAATCTGATTGAAATCAGCGAAATGGTGCTGAAGCGTTGGCCGATGGATCGGGACGCTCCGGTATTGCAAGCGCAGATCGCGGATATTTACGATATGCTCGCAAGTCGCGCGCGCGAAGGCACGGCGGAAAAATCAGAGAATGCGAAAAGGGCGCTCGACGCGCGAACCAAGTTGGCGGCGTATGTGGGAAATACGCCCTGGGTCATTGCGAATCGTGACGATCCGGAAGCCATTCAAGCCGCTGAAAAGCTCGTGCGTGGCGGATTGCGGCGAGCAGCGGCGGATCATACGAATGGCGGCAGTGCGCTTTTGAATTTGGCGCGTGAAACAAGTGATGACCAAATGCGGACGAAGCATTTGGAACGTGCTCTTTCCGAATATCGAATGGCGGCGACTGGATGGCAAGGCGTGCTGGGCGAAGACGACAATGCCCCGGATGCTTATGAAAGTCGCTATTGGTTGGCCGATGCGACGCACAACATCATCGTGATCCAAGTGGAACTCGACAAATCGCCTGCGCCTGACGATTACGAAGCGGCGCGAAGGGCGGCTGTCGATGTGCGCGATTCGAATGAAGATGACAAGTATTTGCAGCCGGCGGCATTCATGGTCGTCGATACGGCGCAGCAAATGCTCCTTGATCAATATCGTCAGCACAAACGATCCAGTGGTTCTCAGGGCATTGAAATGCGCACAGGGCTCAATGTCGTCATGGAAAACGACCAGCCCAAAGTGAATGAAGAGGAAATTCCGAAAGCCGTACAAGGGGCGATTTCCGCGCGTGACGAATACATTCAGCGGGTTCCTCCGACGAGTGATTTGACCACCAAAGATACGCAAACGGGGGCCGAGCAAAAGAACAGCGAATTGTATGCGTATCAATCGGCCGAGTTTTTCTTCCTGTATGGGCATTTCAAGGAAGCGCAAAAGCGGTTCGAGCCGATTTATGCCGAACAATGCGGCAAGAGTCCGTTCGGGTATTTAGCGTGGGAAAAACTCACGACGATGGCGAACTTGATGAACGACATTCCGCGTTCACGAGCGCTTGCGGAAGCGGCGCAAATCAAGAGTTGCGCCATTGGTGAAGAACAAAAACTCAAGGAAAAAGGCATTTCGCAACCTACAATTTCTCGCGGATATTATATCGACGCGGCAGCGAAATTCGAGAAAGCCGAAAAGATGCCCGATGGGCCGGAGCGCGTCCAGGCATGGCGAGAAGCCGCAGCACTTTATCGAGTGGCCCTAGAGAAAGCGCCCGCTCGAGATGAAGCGCCAGAAGCGGCGATCAACGGTGCGTATTGTTATAAGCAAGTTGGCGAATACGACCAAGCCATCGAGATGTATACGCTGTTCATCAAAGAATACGGCAATGAAGAGCGCATGACGAAGCTCGACAAGGGCGATCCGAATGGCAAGCCGCCATTGCCGCCTCAGCCGAAAAAGTTGGCCGAACGAGTGAAGTATTTGAAACAAGCGTATGATGCATTGAGCGCATCGTACGTGCTTTTCTTCAATTATCGTGCGGCAGCGGAGACCTACGACACGATTTCGCGCAATGGTCGTTTCGAGCAACCGGCACGTCGAACGGCGGCCAAAAATGCGGTTCTGTTGTATTCGAACGTGGGCGAGCGGGAGCGCATGGTCGCGTCGCGTGGGAAATTCCTCGAATTGGATCCGCCCGCTGAACAAAAGGCGGAAATCGATTGGTTGGTGGCTTCGGCGGATCTCAAGGTGTGGGACGAACGCGGCATTGACGATGGGGCCAACAAGGCGGCTCGGCTCAAAGCGATTGCGTCGATGGAGGAGTATTTCACCGCCAATCGTAACAATGGGGCCGCTACTGCGTATCTTGTGCAGGCTGCGTACCACACGGCCAAACTTTATCGTGCTGGAAATGATCCCAAGGCTGCTGACTGGTGCAGGACGACAACGAGTGCATTCGATAAATTCCGGACGTTTGTCCCGTCCGGTCAAAAAGCGCTGGGCAGTCCACAAGCGGACATGGCTGCGGAATGCGCGTATACGGCCGTTGATGAAAAGCTCAAGCAGACATGGGATTACGATACGAATCACCATCGATATCAAGGCGTCATCGACAAAGTCATCAAGGAATACAATGATGATTTGAAGAAAGCTGGGGATTCGTTCTTTAATGACCTACAATCGGTTGTAACCTCATACGAATCGCGCGCTCAATCGGTGACCGCATTTGCGCGGCAGGGTTCGCTGTACGATTCATGTCGCTCGGGTCTTTACAATACGCGTCCCCCAGGGCTCAAGTTGTATACCGATCGCGAAGAAAAACTCCTCAAATTGGCAGAAACGAGCGATCGTGAGGATTTGCAAGAAACCGCCGACGCCATTCGTCAGCGACGTCGTGAGCAATGGCGAAGTGCGCGTGAGCGATTGCTGAATGACGCGGATCGGGCCATGATCAAGTTTTACGTGCAAGCGGTGGTTTATTCGCGGGCCTGGAACGTTCGGACGCCAGAAGTCGATCGTGCAAACCAGCGTCTTGCGTTCTTCACGGACATCTTGGGCGACGCAAAGATGCGGGAATTGGCTCAAGGTGTCATTGATCCCGAAACCAAACAACCGTTTGTTTATGAGGACGGGTTTTTCTTGCGCACACGGCCCGGCATGTCACCCTTGCTCGTTCCAGACACATTGCCTGTTCCGCTGCCGGTGGGAAGCCAATGAATCATCGATTTCGCTTTGCACTCGGGGTTTTCGCGATTGCGCTGTTTCAGGGCGTGGTTGCCGCGTGTACCGACTCGACGACGCAGACGAATTCACAACTGCCGCCTCAACCGACAGCGCCATTTGGTGGTGTCGGAGCGAATCCATTCACCCAACCGATGGGGCAGATGGTGCCGGGTACAGGGCAGCCTGTACCTGATCCCAATGCGCCTCCGGGGACGATGCCGCCGCAACCAACGTCGGCTCCGACGATGCCCGACGCGCCCACATTGACGCCTGCGGGTATGATGGCGATGCAACAAGGAACCGGGGCGTATGTGCAAGGAAACCTTGAAGCTGCACGTGGGTTCTACCGACAAGCAACGCAATCGGATCCAACGTCGGCCCACGTTTTTCACGCGCTTGCGGTCGTGGAAGAGCGTATGCGTGACCTCAATGCAGAGGCGAGTTATCAGCGGGCAATTGCATTGGCTCCGAAATTCGAGCCAGCGATTATTGCGTATTCGCTGCTGCTCATTCGGCGCAACAAATTCGCCGATGCCGAACGATTTCTAACCGAGAAGCGTGCGGCGCTCGGGCGTAGCGCAGCCATTACCGCCACACTTGCGGAAGTAAAAAGTCTGCAAAAAGATACCGGATCAGCGCAACGCTTGGCGCAAGAAGCGCTCAAGATCAATCCCGATTATCGACCGGCGATGGTCATCATTGCTCGGGATCATTATCGGAATCGACGCCTCGATTTGGCGTTGTATGCATTGACCGCGATTCTGGATGGGTTTGGCGATGAAAACCCTCCGCGCGACAAAGACAATCCGGAAGCGTTTCTTCTGCGCGGCTTGATTCTTCGCGAGCAGGGGCAACGAGCTGCTGCGATGGATCAATTTCGCAAGGTCGTACAGCGTCGCCCGGACTTCGTCGAAGCGCGATCACAATTGGCAATGATGTTGCTCGAAGCGGGGAATGCGCAGGAAGCGTTGATGCTGCTCGAAGGCGCCATCAAGTATGATCAGTACAGCACGCCGATTCATCTCGGATTGGGCGACACGTATCGACTGCTAGGGCGCTACACGGATGCCAAACGCGAATTCGAT
>JBGAOI010000563.1:0-5342 GCA_044221885.1 Polyangium sp. (in: bacteria) | reverse complement strand
TGAGTTTGTCCTCGGAGACAATTTCAACAGTGGCCGACTTGGTCGCGACGGGATCCTGCAACTGAACGGCCGTTTGCGACTTCGAGCAACTCGAGAGAGCGACAGTGAGAAAGGCGAGAGCAAAACGAGTGAACATGACGGCACTCCATTCATGGAGCATGCCGAGCGGGGATCCAAGTCATTGGCGCGGATTTTCGCGTGTGCACAGGTACGCGACGTGTCCAAGCGTCCACGGGTGTAGCGAACGCGCCACGATTTCGTTCATTCGGAAGCGGCGGACGTGGCGAGAGCGGGAGGCGGCGTAGGTGTTGCAGATCCGCCAGTTTTGGGTCGAGCGTTCCACACGCGCGTGGCCAAGATGAATCCGACCAAGGCGACTGGAAGCATCACGAGCGGCCATACTTTCCAATTGGCTGGGTCTTTGTCGGCGGGAGCTTCGGGGAGAAGTTTGCCGTAAAGCAACGATTGGGATCCTGTGCCGAGATACACGAATCCGTCGATGATTCCGGTGGCAGTTCCTGCGTATTTCGTGCCGCCAAAGTCGGCGCTGGCGGTGCCCGACAACATGCCGTGCACGCCGATGACGCATAACGACATGAATACGGCCGCCCAACCGACCCACGGGGTTCCAATGGTCAAATACGCGCCGATTCCGCCAATGACGAGGCCGGCATACAATACGGATGCGACAGGTCCGCGACGTGATCCGAAGAGGTGATCCGAAATGAATCCGGCAAAAACGCCGCCCAAAATGCCGGCCACGCAAAGCAAAACGCCCCAATTGACGTAAACGAATCCTTCTTTGAAGCCCGTTTTGCCGGCGTACACCAAATACCATTGCATGACGGCATTCCGCAGAAACCCGCTGCAAAATTCGATGAGCACGATGATGATGATCACGGGCTGCGTGAGCAAGCGTTTCGCGACGTCGATCACGCCTAGCCGCGGTCCCGTGTCGTCGCTCGAAGCATCGCCCGTGTTGAAGTCTTTGTGCCCGGCTTCGCTCGGCATATCGCGAATGATGAACGAATCGATCACGGCGAAACCAATGAGCATTCCGGCGGGCACGTAAAAGGCATTCGTAATGCCCAGATTTTCGGCAATCGCTCGACTGCCGTCATAAGCGAAATAAAGGCCGAGGGAGATCAAGATACCAAAAACGGCGCCCAACATTCCACGTTCGCGCACGTGAAACCAAGCCGAATTGACTTTGACGATCGAAACAGCGCCAAAACTTTGAAAATACATGTTGAGCGAATTGAGCACCGTGAGCGCTTGAATCATGGTCGCGTGATCGATGGCCCCGGACTTTCCGCGATCCACGACGGTCCCCATCACGAGGTTCATCGCGGCGGAACCTCCGGCAGCAATCAAAATCGTCGCGCGTCCGCCCCATTTGTCCGTCAGAGGGCCATTGAGCAAAAATGCTACGCCGTAAACAAATGAACCAATGCCGCTGATATTTCCAAATTCCGTCTTCGTCAACAAACCGAGTTTGTCCAGGAGCGGAGCATTGGCCGAAAGGTTGTACCGTCCGAAGTAGAGAAGCGCGTAGGTCAAACCTAGCGGAAACCAATTCATGAACCGACGTCGTCGGTACTCGTCCGAATGACCCACGTCGATCTTCGGCAGTCGAAGCATCACGACACCGATCGCTGTGAGAAGAATCAGAATCGGACTGAGGTTCGATAACCAGTTCGGCATGGCGCACGCATGGTACTCGACCGCCTACCTGCTTGCCGAGTGCGAATGTTTGGACTGCGCAACGTTTTCTGCCGCCTTGCGTTCCAGGGGCCACACGACCAGTCTTGTCGGACATGTCGAACGACGCCGTAGATCTTCCGGACCTGCCCACAGACCCCAGCGTCGTTCGTCGCGATCGACTCCTTGGAGCGCTTTTTGCCGTCGATCCGGATATGTCCCTGCTCCAACATCGGGCAGACTTTTCGCTGCTGGTTTCTCCGAGCACGCCACCTCAAATTTTTCTCTTGCCGACGCGGGACCGAGATGCTCACGGGCACTTGTCGAAGCTTGTTGCGGAGATCATTCGTCTTGCCGGGGCGGGAACGATTCCAACGCACATCGTTGCAGTAGGCGGCGGATCACCCGTGATCCAAGTGCTCACGGAGGCCGCGAAAAAAGCTCGCGGAGTGCCATTTGGTTTTCATCACGTCGATGACGCAAGTCGTTTCGTTCATGTTTCAGGAGACAAACTCGAGCTGATCACGCATGCAGCCGAGCGGATCAAACAGACGGAAACGCTTTCATCCGAGCAGCTCACGGCGGCGATTGAACGAGGTCGGGCGCTGGTGCAACGCGATCAGGCAGCCATCGACAAACTCGGCGGACAAACGCCGCTGACGTGGGTGCTGATTGGCGCGTGTGGCGCGGTGGCTCTGTTTGCGCTGAGCAAAGCGGGTGCGTCGGGGTACACGAAGGTTGTCGGGATGATGGGCGCGACAAACGGGGAGTTGGTGCGTGGTGGGGATTGGTGGCGCCTCTTCGCGTCGACGTTCTTGCACTGGAGCGTGATGCATTTCCTGATGAACATGCTGGCGCTTTACAACCTGGGTATGTTGCTCGAGCCGATTTTAGGCTCGCGAAGGTTTTTCATTCTGTACGGTTTGTCTGGGCTCGGTGGGGCGCTCGTCACGACGTACTTTGGAGGTCATCACCTGAGTGCGGGTGCATCGGGCGCGATTTGGGGGCTGATGACGGCGATTTTGGCCATCGTAGTGTTTCCGCGGAACCTGTTACCACCACTGCTCTTGGCGCGTCTCAAGTCGAGTGCGTGGCGACCGTTGGTGCTCAACATATTTTTGAGCTTCATGCCGGGGATCGACATTTGGGCTCATTTTGGTGGGGGATTCTTCGGGTTTGTCGCAACGATTTTGTTCGTTGGTGAAGGACTCGTGCCGATGGATCAACGACGGATGGACGCGAGCATCGAGGCGGAGCCGCGGGCGTGGCTGACGGTTGTTGCAGCGATACTTGCGCTGGGGATGGTGGCGTCCGTGGGGATGGGGATGATGGCGGTGAGGTGAGGGATGCGCACCGTCCGACAAACCGTGCTAGACTACATGCATCATGTCCATTGCTGATCGTGTACGAGCGATCACGGAAGAGCTTTCCGAAGACAAACAGGCCGAAGTGCTTGATTTCGTTGAGTTCATCCGCAGTCGCGCCGCAAGAAATTCTGCTGAACTGGCACAACGTGAAGCTCATGAAAAAGCCCGGCTGAGGTCCGAGCGATTTGGAGCACTCCGCGGGGCATTCCAAATTGCCGATGATTTCGATGCACCGTTACCAGAGGACATCCTGCGGGATTTTGAAGGCGGCTGAAATGAAGCTCCTCTTCGACACGCATGTTTGGTTGTGGTTTGTCCAGGGAGATGAAACGCTGCCACCAGGTTTTCTCGCAGCCATTCGCTCCCCCTCGAACACCGTGTTTCTCTCGGTCGCATCAGCGTGGGAAGTGCAGATCAAGACTGCAACAGGCAAACTCCAGCTACAAACACCGCTCGATGTTTTTCTTGAAGCTGCTTCTGAGCGGTTCGACGTACTGGATATCTCCATGCGCCACATCCAGTCGCTCCGCCAATTACCAACACATCATCGTGATCCATTCGATCGCATGCTGGTAGCCCAAGCTCATGCGGATGGCCTGACGCTTATGACAGTCGACCCGATCGTCAGGACGTACGGTGTCGACTGCCTGTCCTGGTAACGCCAAACCGCCTCACTCCCCGACAAACTTGGGATCCTCAATCGCTTCCGATGTGCAATTCGCGGGAGCCGTCACGGGATTGCAGCGCGATGGCGTTCCTCCGGGCAATTCGAAGAAGTACGCCATGCCGTCCACGGGCGCCGGAAAATCCGTCGTCAAGAAATGCACGCCGTTTGTCAGGGCTGCATCACGCGCTTCTTGCGACGCATCCACGAACGATCGCACCAGCATGTTCGCTGCAATCGCTTCCGAAATGGCCGCAGCTTTGCCCAGCGGATCGTTTAGGATCGCAATCGCCGCATACGGATCGCTCGGCGCCGCCTGCGCAAACAAGATTCGTCCCGACAGACTCGTGTAGTTTCGCGTATACAATTGACGGTTCGGCCCGTCGTCATTCAGCGTAAAGAAAATCTGACCACGAAGTTCACCAAGTGTCGGCCAACCGTTTTTCTTGACCGCATCGCGTAATGTCGCTTCGGAACCTTGAAGTTCGTCTGGCGTGAACAATCGATTTTCCGGCCAAACGCTACGAATCTCTTTGTGCAGCGCATCGAAATACGTTTCCGCATTGGCTTCGGCAACTGCATCACGCATTTCGATTTGCACCACCAATGCGTGATGCGCTCGATGTCCGTCCGACCACTTTTTCATCACGGACAAACAATCCGTGAATTTGCGGCACGTGGTTTGTTCATCGAGCACCGGCAGATGATACACCTCGAATATCCCAAGCGAATCGTTGAAACGAATATCGAGTTCGACATGACGCACGCCTTGTTCACCAAACTGAACATCGAGCGGCGCGTGGGTATACATCCAATCCGTGACGGTATTGTTTGGCGTTTCAATGTGAAAACTATTGTGGGTCGACTTCAGTTGAATGTGGTTCAAACGCAAAACATCATCGAGCGGGTAATCGAAAGTCGGTTGAACATCCGACGGCGGCGTTTTTTCATTCCCCGTTTCGCGGGAACAACCCACGAACACGAGCGTCCCAACAACCGCCATCCACGTCTGAATTTTGGAGCCCTGCACCGGAGCACCTCCTGGGTCCGAGCGTAACGAAACGCGACGACGGGTAACGTAAAAATGTGCAAGCGACATGTGCGAACCCCTTGCTTTTTTCGCGCCTCGGGGCCATGCCTCGAACGTCCGAGGAGGTCGCTATTTCCGCGCTGCCCATGCTCCAGCATCGACCGACCGTCGCCATCGTAGGTGCGGGAATCATTGGTCTTTCCCTTGGTTTTCGCTTGGCCAAAGCGGGCTGCCTCGTGGATGTGTTCGATCGGGCCGAAGCTGGACGTGCCGCAACACACGCAGCCGCAGGCATGCTCGCCGCAGGAGTCGAAGCTGAACCAGGGGAACAAGTCTTGTTGCCGCTGTGCTTGGCCAGTCAAGCGCTCTGGCCCGAGTTTGCCCGGGAACTCGAAGCAGAAAGTGGACAATCGGTCGATCTGCGTCGAGAAGGCACGCTCGTTGTGGCGCTCAATCGCGATGATGTGGAATCTTTGCGCCACAAATACGAATTTCAGCGCAGTCTGAGTATCCCGCTCGAATGGTTGTCCGGCGCAACCGTGAAAGAACGCGAGCCGCAATTGCACCCGCGAACCGCAGC
>JBGAOI010000562.1:5045-5354 GCA_044221885.1 Polyangium sp. (in: bacteria) | reverse complement strand
GATTGCGGTGAATTTTCGCCCTTCATTGCGCGAAGTGCTTCGGTCACCGAGTCGAATCGCTCTTCGGGGAGCTTGGACATCATGCGAAAAATGGCCGCATCGACGGCTGCGGACACGTGAGGAACGACTTCACTCACCCGTGGAACAGGCGCACCAACGTGTTTCATGACCAAATCCGAATACGTGTCGGCCGTAAAAGGTTGCGAGCCGGTCACCATTTCGAACGTAATGACGCCACTGGCATAGTGATCGGCGCGCGCGTCGACAGGCTGACCCTTGACTGGCGCGGGCGCCATGTATGGCGGAGTT
>JBGAOI010000562.1:0-5035 GCA_044221885.1 Polyangium sp. (in: bacteria) | reverse complement strand
GCCGTCAGAGCCGTAGGGCCAGCTTTGAACATTTCGCTGGTGATACGGGCGATACCGAAATCAATGATTTTGACAACGTCATGCGCATTGCCACGATCGAAAACGAGAATATTTTCGGGCTTGAGATCGCGATGCACGATGCCCATGGAATGCGCCAAATCGAGCGCCGCGGCAATTTGCTCCAGAATGTGCATGGCGCGATCGAGCGGCAACCCTTGACCCGGCTGAATGAGTTTGCGTAATGGGACGCCCTCGACGAGCTCCATGACCAGGTACAAGGTTCCGTCGGGCAAACTGCCATAATCGATGGCTTCGGCGATGTTGGGATGGCGCAGATTGGCAGCGGTGACGGCTTCGCGCTCGAACCGGGCGACCATTTCTCGATTGCCGTGAATCTTTTGCTGCAAAAACTTGATGGCCACGGGCTTGCGCAAGGCTTCATGCACGCCGCGATAGACCGTGCCCATTCCACCTTCACCCAGCGGGGCGATGATGCGGTAACGGGAAGTCAGCGTTGATCCAATGCGCGGATCATCGGACGAGGGTATCACGGTGTCCGTTTGTCCTGTGACTGTATCCGGCATGCGAGGTGCTCCGTGCAAGTGATGCGGAAGAGACCATCGCCGCGCGGCCCGCAGGTGTCAAGCCCGTCGTTGCACGACGCGGCAAATCGGCGCAGAATCGCGCGCAAATGGCGAAGAAAAACGTACGGGTGGTTGGTGAAGCGAGTTCGATGTGCCGCGAATGCCCGGAAATCAAGCTTCGACGAGCGCACGCAACGAAGTGGGAGGCGTAACGTCAGGGGAAACAGGCGCCGAACATGAGGCTCACGCCGTCGAAAAGATTGGATATGGCGAGATCCATGCGACCGTCGCCATTGAGATCCGCCGCAGCGAGACCGGTTGGATCTTTGCCCGCGGGATACACCGTTCTCGTGACGAATACGCCAGCGCCATTGTTGCGAAGAACGCTCACCGTATCGTCTTGGCTATTCGGAACGATGAGGTCGATCTTGCCATCGCCATCCGTATCGGCTGCAACCACTGAATACGGGGAATTGCCAGCCGGATAATCGACTCGTGGGGCAAACGTCCCGTTGCCGTTGTTTTGGAAGATGCTCACGGTATCCGCAAAGTAGTTGGCCACGGCAAAATCGACTTTGCCGTCGCCATTAAAATCAGCGGCGGTCACGGCATAAGGATTCGCAACCGAGGCCATGGGATAGTTGACGGGCATGGCAAACGTGCCATCGCCATTGTTGAGCAAAACGCTCGATGTTTTGTCGTTTGCGGTCATGAGATCGGGTTTGCCGTCGCCATTTAGATCTGCCGCCGCGATACCTCGAGGGCCGGCGTCCGTTGGATAATTGATTTTGGCCGCAAACGTACCATCACCATTGCCCAACAACACGCTCACATTGCTGCCAGATTGGTTTCCGGCGGCAATGTCGAGTTTGCCGTCGCCATTGAAGTCCACGAGAACCAAAGCGTAACCCGACGCAGCGGAGTAATTACCGCCCCCCATGAAGGTACCATTGCCGTTGTTCAGCAACACCGTCACGTTGCCGCCGCTGTTGTTCAAAGCGACGATATCGAGTTTTCCATCACCATTCAAATCGCCGGCAGCCGCCGCATACGGGCTCGAACCGACGCCATAGTCCACTTTGGGCGCGAAGTTCGTGTTGCCATTGTTGATCATCACGCTCACCGTACTGCTATTCCGATTCGCGCTGAAGAGGTCCAGCAGCCCATCGCCATTGAGGTCCGCGGCGGATACCGAATAAGGCAGATTGCCCGTTGGCAGGTACGATATCGTTCCGAGAATACCGCTGCCATCATTCAAAAGGATGTTCACGTCGAAGCTGGTAACGAGCGCGAGATCCCGCTTGCTGTCGCCATTGAGGTCACCCGACGCCATGCTCACGACAGCGGCGGGCATCGAATATGTGCGGCTCGGTCCAAAAGCTCCGCCACCCGCGTTGGTGCGCACTTCGAGCGTTTTGTTGAAGTCGCTGCCCACAATGAGTTCGGCTTTGCCATCGCCGGTGATATCCGTCAAGGCAAGCGTGCTCGAATAATCATTGGCAGTGTATTCGACCGGCATGCCAAACGTGCCATTGCCATTGTTGCGGAAGACGCTGACAGCTTTGGTTCCTTTGACCACGGCCACATCGATTTTGCCATCCCCGTCCACGTCTGCGGCGTCGACATCGCGCGGATTGAGGCCCGTAGGATACGCCACGAGCGGCGCAAACGTGCCATTGCCATAATTACGGAGCACGATCATGGTGGCGAAGAAATCGCTTGACGAAACGAGGTCGGGTTTGCCATCACCATCCAAGTCCGCCGCGACCAACCCTCTTGGGAAACCTCCGACTGGAAAGTCACCAGCCGGAACGAACGTGCCATTGCCGAGATTCCGAAGTACGCTGATCATTCCTGGATTGGGCGTCGTGACCGCGATGTCGGATTTGCCATCGCCGTCGAAATCCGCAGCAACCACATTTTGCGGCGTAGGTGGCGTCGGAAAATCCATTTTGACCCCGAACGTACCATTGCCCTGGTTGATGAAAACGCTTACATTGTTGCCGGCTTCATTCGCCGTCACAAAGTCCGGTCGGCCATCGCCATTGAAGTCGCCTACGGCTACGTCGCGCGGGAAGGTATTCGCCGTGTAATCGACTTTCGGAGCAAACGTGCCATTGCCATTGCTGAGGAGCACGCTCACCGCATTCAAACCAAGCTGCGAAACCACGAGATCTCTTTTGCCATCCCCATTAAAGTCCGCCATCGCTACCGCTGTAGGACTCGCCGTTGTGGAGATTGCTCGGGGACCAATGAATTGATTGACGCACGCGCTGCACGTTCCTGTGACGCAGAGCATATTTGCGCTGCACATCACGGGGCCCGCGGGAACGCACGCGCCCATTTGACAACTATCCCCCAACGTACAAGCATCGCCATCCGTGCAAACGATTCCATTGGGTTTGGCCGGATGAAGCAACATGCCCCCCGAACACGCTTCGTCCGTGCAAGGTGAACCGTCATCGAGCGGCAAATCAGCGTCGTTGGGCAGTCCCATCACGCCGCCATTGCCATCGCATACCGCAGTTTTGCAATCATGGAGCGTCTGGGCCATGAGCACCGTGCCCATCGTCGTATTGGTAAACCCGCACAAACCTCCATTGCATGCACGCTTTTTGCATTCTTCATCGACGCCAGGACAATCGGTCGGCAACATGCAACCCGTGCAAACGCCATTACCATCACAAGCAAGCCCCCCGCCGCAATCGGTTCCTTTGGGCTTGTTCGGATTCGACCCTGCACCATTCAGGCAAACGTTGTCCGTACAGGGGTTGTTGTCGTCGGGAAGGTCGGTGTCGTCTTTTTGCGGCATGATACCGCCTTGACCGTCGCAAACATTTTTGCTGCAATCGCCCGGTATCTGATTCGACGCCGGTGTACCTACGGGCGCTGATTGCATGCCGCATTGCCCCAGGGTGCAGGTGCGATATTGACACGTCGTGTCTTGACCCGGGCAATCCTTGGCGAAAACGCATTCGACGCAACTGCCGCTACCATTACACACGGTGCCGCCTTCGGTGCACGCCGTGCCCACGGGTGAAGGCGTGTTGATCGGCATCGTACCTTGACAAATGTCGTCCGTACACGGGTTCTGGTCATCCACAGGCACGCATGACATGCCCCCCGAACTGGAGGACGACGAGGTCGCGGCGCCTCCCGTGCCCGCCATGCCGCCCGATCCCATGCCGCCTTGGCCTCCCGCCCCGGACGAACCACCAGCCCCCGACGAACCACCCGCGCCGCTCATACCACCAGCACTGGATGTGGACGCCGTAGGCGTTTCGCCGCCGCAGCCCGATACACAGGCGAAAGAGATGAAGAACAACCCGATGGGTAGAAGAGTTCGATTCATGGCGATGCATGATACACGAGTTTGCTCTCCGGAATTCGGTTTTTGACCAGGTTCTTTTCGTCGCGGTCGTCGACATTCCTCGCGCTTCCGCTGTGCTTACACGGACTGCGTCAAGTAGCGCATTGGGTCTTGATCCGCACTGGAAGCAGCCGGCATCCGATCACGCTCATTGCAAGCGCCGGAGGACGCTGTTGTTGGCATCGGATACGAAAAGCGACTTCGATTTCGCATGATAGACGATGTCGTACGGGTTGCTCCATTGCGCCATATTTCCAGTACCCTCAGCATACCCGCCCGGTGCATTGGCAGGGCAACTGCAATCAAGGGCACACGCACTGGGCAAACCGGAAATCGTACCGATGTAATCCCCCGACAACGAGTCCTTCCGAATGCTATTCGACATCGCTTCCGTCCAAAACAGGCTGAGGCCATCGTACGCAATGCCTCGCGGGCGCGCAAGACGCGCCACGGCATTCGCACCGTCCACATACGCACATGCACCGTTCCCGATCACCGTCGTGACGGTCGTCGAAGGAATATCGTATTGACGAACAGTTGCACCCGCAATATCGGTTATGTATAGTTTCTCTGGACCAACACCCACGAGGTGTCGAGGGCTTGTAAATCGTGCATCGCTGCCAACACCGTCCACAACGCCAAGCATGTGGGCCATACCGGCCAACGTTTTGACTTCGCCCGAGATAGGATCGAATCTCCGCAATACACCGGCATTGGCCTCGAGCATGTAAACGAACCCGTTGTGATACGTCATGCCTCGAACGTATTCGAACTGCGCATTCGTCCCGATACCGTCGACAATGCTTGGCACTCCCGCACCGGCAACCGTCGTGACGGCATACGGTGCCGTGAGCGAAATCGCGCGGAGCACAGAATTCCCCGTATCTGCGGCCCACAACGTTACACCATCGGTCGCCAAGCCGTTGATGTTGTTGAAGCGCGCGTTCGTGCCCACGGGTGCATCTGCATTTCCCGTCAAATTGCCATTGCCGGCAATTGTCGTCACCACCTTCGTATTGACGTTGACAACACGCACGACAGTTGCGCCGGCGAGGTAGACTTCGTCGCCATAAATAGCGAG
>JBGAOI010000561.1:0-5356 GCA_044221885.1 Polyangium sp. (in: bacteria) | reverse complement strand
TCCGAATATCGCGGAATCATCGCGGCGAACTCCACTTCACTACGCACCCCTGCATCGAGCGGACGCACCATATCGAGGTGCAATTGCGATGCCCCGAGCGGCAGCAGCAAACCTGGAAATGCATCCACTGATTCGTAATTCGATTGGACGACGCACATGTTAACGGTCAGGGTTTGTCTGCGCGCTTGCACATGCTGCATCGATTGAACGAGCCTTGCAAACGAGCCATCTTTGCGCGTCGTGCGTTCGTGGGCTTCTTCCGTTGCGCCTTGCAGTGAAAAACGGAACGTGAATCGCCCCCCGGTCGCGAGTATCTCATCGACAAACGCCGCCCGCGCCGTTTTCACTCCATTCGTAAACAAGACGATTTCCTCGAAACCCAGACGCACGGTTTCGCGAACGATGTCGAGGAATGAGGGTTGTAATGTCGGCTCGCCGCCCAAGAGCGTTATCTTGCGATGACCGGCAGTATATGCCGATCGAATCTCAGCGAGAATGGGTTCAGGATCCAGCGGACGCGCACGTCCAAAAGCAGTTTCCTGTCCGCTGACGCAAAAGACGCAACGGTTGTTGCACATGTGGCCAAGTTGAATCTCGACCTGCGTCTTCGGCTCCATGGGCTACGACGATACATCACGACGTGACCCAAGGGCACATTTTTCTTCTCGCCCGCAAACACGCGACCTTCAGGCAGCACGCCTCTCCCACACGCGCGAAGCCAGCTTGGCTTTCACCCACGCGAGATGTCGCTGTTCGTCCGCATAGTTTTTCTCGAGCAGCTTGCGAATGTCGGGAGACAAATTCTCCATTTCGAGCGCTCGGCGGTAATACGAGTTCGTCACTTCCTCATTGGTCTGTACCGCCACGAGCGCACTGTGGTCACCTTGACTCACGATCGCGGTGAAACCACCAATGAGAAATCCCTTGAAATCACGCCGAACATCGGGTTGCCCGCCAAGTTGTTTCACACAATCACTGAGCTCCCGCACGTGTCGATCGTGATCAGCCCGAAAATCCCCCAATCCTCGTTTCAGCTCATCCATGGTGCAAGCCTGAATGGCTTGGTCATAGGCGTGCATCGCATCCACATCGAGCTTGATGAGGTCATTGAGCTTCTCGACGAGCTTGGTCGTATCCATAGTTTGTCCTTCCGAGCCTCACACAATGAAGCTCGACGCTGACCATGGGGTCGAAGAATCGCGGACGTAAGCCCAGAGCGCGCGAAAAACAGCGGGCGACGAGCTCAGGTGGATAGGAAGTGTGCCGGAAAGGAGGGAACGACGGCGCGTAGAAATGGCGCGAGGCCCGCCAAGCGGCGAGCCTCGACAAACCATTGCAACGGAGGGCGGGATTCGATCAGCCGCCGGGGCTGAACATGATCGGGTAAACGACCGTCACGATACCGCCTTCGGGTTGCGGGAAGGACAAACCATAGAAGGCCCGCACCGTGCACGATACCACGCCGCCGTCCGGCATGTCCGAGCCACCATTACCCACGTTCGACACCGCGCCGTCACGACCAATGACGAAACGCACCGAAACGCGACCTTGCAAGTTCGGATTGTTGCGCAATCCGTTTTCGTAACACAATCGGAATCGGCCGAAGTTCTGACGCACGATGCGTTGAATGACTTCCGGAGGCAATCGACCGCTCACGCTCGTTGCGCCCATACGCACCTGCGGCGGCTTCGTCCTGTGCGACCCGGACAATCGGCCATGGCCCGAGCCAAACCCTTGGCCTGTGCCCGTTCCTGCCCCATGGCCAATCGTTCCGATATTGCCAAGACCAATGCCTTCGCCGCGTCCACCACCACCTTCACCAATACCCGACAAACCAAGGCCGCCCGCGCCAAACGAATCACCGATATTGTCGCCCCACATATTGCCGCGAGCGCTCAAGGGGTCATTACCGAGCGAATCGTCACGTCCCCACGGAGCCGTCGGCGCATTCGGATCACCACCGGCGCCTGCATTGAGCAGACCGATCATGCCGAATTCCGCTGCGTCACGCAATGCCGCTTGTCGCGCAATGTGCGGATCCGTGTTGTCCTTGGGACCTTGCACGCCAAACTTGTTTCCGGACGCCTTCGTATTCGGATTCCCCATGGAACCCTCTTCACCCTTCGCGCGTGTGCCCGTGCCGCCTTCTTTGTTGTCGGCATTGTTTTCCGCTGTTTCCTCCGGCGGCTTCTCCTCTTGCTCCTTTTCGGCGGCGGCATTCAGGTATTGCTGAATCATGAATTTCTGGTCGTCCGAAATGCCGTCTTCACCTGTCGCTCCAAGGGGCGGCATGAAAAACGCCATCGCGGCCAAAAGTCCAAGATGCACCGCTGCCGACAAACCGTGGTACATGTAGCTCTGCGCATCCACCGCAAAGTGACCTGCGACCACGCGACCTGCGTTCACCGTCGAGACCTGGAAAATCAATCCATCAATCTCGATCTTCGCTTTGCTTCCCGCCGGAAGCGCCATTTGCATCGCGCCCGAAACTTCCGCGCAAGGTTGGGTTTTACCGCTATCGATTGCTTGTTGCACCGTCATTTTCGGTTGACCGGCCAATTCAATCGAACCCTTGGCTTTCGGCAGCAATACGACCGAAATCGAACCACCACGATCCGCCAAGACAACCGGCACGCGAGCCGCGCCAATCTTCTCTTGCGGCACATAATAATCGCATTGCGACGTCTTCGACTTTTCTTCGCCCACGTAATACGAGCGCGGCGGCGTCAAGTGCGCTACGTGCAGGATCGTCTGATCCCACATGATCATCACTTCCACAGAAGCGGTCGGCATTTCCACTTCTTCATTCGGGACGTCGGGGCCGCTTTTCACCAATTGATACGTGTACGAACCTTCCGGTGCGTCATGCGGAACTTCGTCATGCGCAGGCGGCTTCGGGGTCGCAAATGGGTTGTTCGTGCCAAACGGATCCGCGCCAAACCCAGCCGCTGCCGCCGGAGCGCCGCCAAACGGATTCGCCCCGCCAAACGGATTGCCACCCGCAGGAGCCGGAGCAGCAAACGGATTCGCCGCAGGAGCCGCAAACGGATTCGCAGGCGCAGCAGCAACGGCAGCAACAGCAGCTTCCGCTTTTTCGAGAATGAGCAACGTCCCGCCAATCGTGACTTGGTCATTCACGTGAATCTTGACTTTGTTCACGCGCGAGCCATTCACAAGCGTACCGGGCTCATTGCCGAGGTCAATCAGCGTAATGTCTTCCGGCGACGCCACTTCAATGACCGCGTGCATACGCGACGCAAGTTCGTCGTCGACACGCAAATGGCTCTTCGGATCTTTTCCAACTTTGACGATATCTTGGGCCACCGTTTCGCGGCGAATCAATGCGTCATTTTGATACAGGGCAAACGTCAATGCGACTTTCTGCTTGCTCATGGGGTCCGGGCCTTTCCTCGTGCCGTTCCGCCTTCGGCGGATTTCATCCCTGCGAACAGGGTTGGTTACTTCTTAGATTGTTGGGCGTCATGGCTGCGCGAGCTGCGCGCTCGCCACGACCTTCTCCGAACTGGCCACTTTCTGGGCGTTTCGGAGAATTTCGTTCCATGCCCACCCAAGACAGCGCTTTCCACCCAAGGTTCCCATCTTTCGTGTGATCGTGTGCGAGGCGCTGATTTTGTGGGGATTGGGGTGAGGGCAAGGTGATAGGCGCCTTGAGGATGCGTGACGCCTCACCTTAGAACGCGTACGGAGGCGCCTCCGCGCCTGATGGTTACGTCTGACCTTCGTGCGTCCAGACAAATTTCATCGTTTGTACACAAACTATCTTGCGATCGTAGTCCAACGGGGCGACCATCGACCGCATGCTGCACACGATCGACATCCTCATCGTACTGGCCTACATTGCGTACTCAATTTGGTCAGGGTTTGGCGGGGCGAAAGAAGCTGGCGAAAACCTGGAAGAATACTTTCTCGCGGGACGCTTGCTTCCCGGTTGGAAAGCCGGCATCAGCATGGCAGCGACGCAATTTGCGGCCGACACGCCGCTTGTTGTCACGGGGTTGGTAGCAACGGCTGGCGTCTTTTCATTGTGGCGCATGTGGATCTACGCCCTCGCCTTTCTCTTCATGGCGCTGGTGTTGGGGCCGAGTTGGCGGCGTAGCGGGGTGATTACCGATGCAGCGTTGACCGAAACTCGATATGGTGGTAGGCCGGCGGCGATTCTTCGTGGCGCAAAAGCCATCTATTTCGGACTCGTCTTTAATTGCACGGTTCTTGGAATGGTGCTCCTGGCGACGACACGCATCACAGAGCCATTTCTCGTGTGGCATCAATGGCTTCCCTCGGGATTGTTCGACAGCATGAAAAACGGTGTTGCTTGGTTTGGATTTCCCTTGACAGCGTCTGGGGACCCTTGTGGAGCATCGGGAGTTTGTGGTGCAGCGATTGAGTGTCTGAAAAATCGTTGCATTGGGGACACGCAATGGATCGCGTCGACGAACAACGTCATCTCCATTGGCGTTATTGTCCTCGTCACGACCTTGTATTCGACCACGGGAGGATTACGCGCAGTTGTGCAGACGGACATTGCGCAATTTGGCATCGCTATTGTGTCGACGATCGTTTATGCGGTTTTCGTCGTGCTTGCCGTTGGAGGTTTAGGAAAGCTCACCACCAGCCTTGTAAGCATGTTTCCAGCGGATCGCTCGGGACCGGGCGGAATGATGGCGAGCGAAATTGTCGCATTCACGCCTGGCGAAGCTCATAACGTGGGTATGACCGTCGTCGGTGTTATTCTGATTCAATGGTTGTGTCAGATCAATGCCGATGGGAGCGGATACCTAGCCCAAAGAACGATGGCTTGCCGGTCGGACGCCGACGCGCGCAATGCGGGGGTGATTTTCACAATCACGCAAGTGCTTTTTCGCAGTCTCGTATGGCTGCCGATTGCGCTCGGCTTGCTCATCCTCTTTCCGCCGAATTCGCAGCTCGTTGGTACAGCATTGGCATCCGAACGTGAATCTACGTTTGTCCGGGGCATCGCGGAACTCCTGCCTCCCGGCGCAAAGGGACTCATGATTACGGGAATGCTCGGAGCACTCGCATCCACGGTCGACACGCACTTGAATTGGGGTTCGAGTTACTTTACGAACGACATCTACAAGCGTTTCATTGCCAAGCACGTCATGAAACGCGAACCTTCGCCGCAATCGCTCGTTTGGGTGGCTCGTTTGTCCAACCTGGGCATTCTTGCTGTTGCGTTGCTGGTATTGCCGCACATGGATTCAATCCAAACTGCGTGGAAAGCCAGTCTTTTGCTAGGTGCCGGTGTTGGCGTCATTCTCGTCTTGCGTTGGATATGGTGGCGCATGAATGCAATGGGTGAGCTCATGGCGCTCAT
>JBGAOI010000560.1:0-5368 GCA_044221885.1 Polyangium sp. (in: bacteria) | reverse complement strand
TCGTCCTCTTCCTCTTGTGGACGCGTGTATTGCTTGGACGTCGGGTACTTCAACGAATCGTCTTCTATTGTGGCACTATTCGCGCAAGCTGCCACGAACAGTAATCCCAAAACAACGAGGCCACGCAAAACCATAACGGTTTTTCCTATGCGCAAAAATCACTGAAGCGGCGGCAATGGTGGCGGTTCGGCACCTTGGCAACAGATTGTCGTGACGCTCTTTTCGTCCTCGTTCGGAATGACCGAGCCAATCGGTTCGCCGCCGGTGACGGCGCATGTTCCGGGCACATAGGACAATTGACTGATCGTTTTGCTCCCGAGGGCAAGACCGGGGGGGACGAGGTCCACACAAGATGGCCCGATTGAGGCAATAGGCATCTTGACAAACTCATTCAGGCACGACGCTGCGCTGTATACACTAAGCGAACCCGTGCAAATGCCATCCTTCGGTGCTCCGCAAACACACGCGGAACATCCTCGATCGTCGATCGGATTGTCCTGGTACACGACCCGCGGCGGGAAATCGTTGTAGTTCCCCGGGCATTCGTTGTGCTTGCCGGCTCGCGTGACACAACGAAGCCAACCCTCTTTTAATGGAGGAACGCAACGTTCCGCTGTTACATTGCATTTGCCCGGGGAGTCTGCTCCACAGGCCAACACGCCTTCGAGCCATTCGTGTTTGTCGAGAGTTGCATTGGGTTTCTCGGCCGTTGGCGTGCACGATTCATTCGTCGGTCCAGGGAGTGCCGACGTTCTCACGGACTGCGCGCATGGAACGCCATTGCATAGTTTTCCCGCGGCCATAGCGTTCGCCGATGTACATGAGCCGTCCCAATTGACCGGACCGCCAAACGGCGTTGTTTGAACATTGCTCACACCGCATTTGCCGCTCTGAATCTCGATGGTCTCGGGCAAACCGGTACACGCTCCATCAGCCAAACAAGCGCACGCGTCGCATTTCGCGGGAGGCGCGACGAGTTTATCGAAACCGCGCACTTTTTCCCAAGTTTCCCCGCCATCACAATGATGCGATGCCAATTCTGAACTTGGCCCAATCCAAACCATGACGGGCCGTTCGGACCAACCTACCGCAGAAGGCCCCGCTGCTTCTGGCACGCATGCTGTTTTGCATACGTCCTCGGGAAAAATCGCCGATGGCTCAAGACCGGGATCGTCCGAAGTCTTGACATTTGCTGCGTCCGTTTCGGCATCCGTTCCGGCGTCCGCCGCTGTGCGACACTCTATGCCTGGATAAATTGCCGCCGGGTCACATGAACCAATGGTCGTCTCATAAGGGGCAGTGCACGCTGCAAGACCGCTAGCCACAAACAGGAGTACGGAGACGTTTTTCACGATTAAAACTCCCATCCACCAGTTATCTGGAAGCCGAGGAAGACAGGCGGCTGCGCGACGATTTCTGTCTCTTTGACGACGATTCGTGTGCCTGTTCGAAGCCACATCACATCAAACGTGCCGCCAAGTTCAAACGAATCACCAAGCCGCTTGCGGGCGCCAATACGTCCCCCCAGTCCTGGCTTGAATTGCGCATCCGTCTCCGGCTTGTATCCCGATGGATCAAGCTCCACGATAATCGCTCCCACATGCGCTAGTCCACACCCGAAAAACCATCGAACATGTCCGCATGCGCTCAAAATGCCACCGGCGGTCATCGCGTTGATTTGCCGATTGGCGACACCCGTCGTCAACCAAGCGGCGCGACCTTCGAGGCTGAGTGATAAATACTCTTTTGGTTTTACCGATACGCCGACGACACCGCCCACTGCCGGATTCCACGACGCTACGCCCAACACGGTCACGACGCCGCCATTGACGGAAAAACGCGGCCCACTTTTTTTCTTTATGGGTTTCGTGTCCTTGAGCTCGCCGTAATTCGGGTCTTCTTTGGACGAATAGTTCGGATCACCGACAACGTTCGTCGCCGGAAGTTCTGGGGGCCAGTCGCGTCGCTTCTTGCGCATAGGCGCATCATCGGCTGATGGTTTCGCTGGTTGCGGCGGTTCAGGCATAGCGAGTGGAACGAGCTTCAACGATATCGTGATTTCCTCGCCTGCTTTCGCCGAGAACGTCACAACGGCATCTTGATACCCTTCGAGCTGCGCGCGTAATGTATGCTCGCCGGGCATCGTGAACATCCAAAATGCCGAGTATCCCCCGCGATTCTGAGGCTCTCCGTCGTAGGTAATCTTCGCCCCTGCTTGCGAAATGTCGACATTCACCCACGTCGTCAACGACTTTGCCTTGTCGTACGTCTCGGTCACCTCGCGCCGTTCTCGTGCCGAGACGCCTTGCCCGTGTTCGAGCGCGTCGTGAAGCAGCTCGCCGGCGTGGGCCAGTTGCCCAAGCTTCATGAGCACCAGCCCAAAACGCCCCAAAGCAATCGGGTCGCGTTGCAGCTCGAGCGCCTTCGAATACAAGAGCGCCGCGTCGTTGTATCGGCCAGACAAACGCGCCTTCTCGGCCATCTCCGCGAGCTGTCGAAACTCGATCTCGTTCTTGGCTTGCTCCGGTGAACGTGTCGAACCCGCAGAAATATCGGCCCGAGCGACATTCGTCGCACTCAGACAAACCCCAAGGGCAAACACAGCAAGATGGCGCATCCGATTGCGAGTTTGCTCGGATTGCAGCATCCTGTCAACCGGTCATCTTATGTTGCTGGGTCGATGAGCAGAGAATTTCGGTTCGTATTTGAACGTATACGAAGAAGACGCTCGCGAGGGCAACGCCGCCGGTTTGTCGACAACCTTCGCGGGCGTGGACACCTTACGAACACTGGTCAAAGATGCAGGTTCGGGTTTGACGATGGGTGCGTCGAGCAACACGGACGGTTCGTCTTGAACTGCTACGCGTTTGTCATTATCGCACATTGCAGCATTTTGCGGGACACCTCGGACGAGTTCCCTATCGAGCGCCGGCGGCGATTGCATCCACTGCATTGCCGGAAATACGAAGAAAACGGCCATGAGCAGCGTCGAGACTTGGACGATGTAATGGGACCGCTCCGACCATCGAGACCGACGCTTCGGTGTGGACATGGATTCTTCGCAAGCCGCGAGATTCGGCGGCATAGCGACGAGGAGTTTGTTTTGAAGACACCGCTTCAAGTGATCGCGCGTTCGTTGGAAACACTTTTGGCTATTGGCCGGGGAAATTCCGACTTCTCGCCCGATTTCGACGTGGGTCAGTTCGTCAACGACATGCAGGACAATCACGTCGACCTCGCGGTCCGAGAGGTCTTGCGCCGCATGCGTAATCGAGTCGCGCACTTGTTTCCGCTGCGCGCATCGCTCAGGGGACGAATCGAACGCGGGATGCTCCTCGACGCTTCCACAATACGCCGCGAATCGTTGACGATATCGTTTGGACTTTCGCGCGTGTTGCCGAACCACGTTCCACGCGATGGCGTGCATCCATTTGTCAAATTCACCCTTCTCGGGCTGAAACGAATCTTTGCCGGCCAGGATTTCCGTCAACACTTCTTGCACGACGTCTTCAACATCGACGCGGTTGACGTGACAACGAAGGCAGACTTCGGCAACGTACTTTTCGATACCTTCACGATGGACCAGTGCATCGAGGCGTGGGGCGGTGGCGGGCATGCGGGGACCTCTACCGTACTAAATTGTCCGCCGGTCGAAAAGTCGGACAGGAAATTTTTCGAGGCGTGTCGATTTTGCGGGCGACGTGATTTGCGACAGCGACGTACAAAAGTAGACGTACGAATGTACGTTTCTTCGTGACTTGAAGCACAAGAACATCGAGCACTGCACGTAGCTTGAATAACACGGAGACGTACGAATGTACGTCAGTTATGCACGTGCACAAGGCTGCACGCTTTACGCTTTCCCCACTAAGCCTTCAATTTCCTCGACCAACTTCTCGACATCGGTGATCGCCACCCCACGGCGAATCTTCCCCTGTGACCATTCCGCATACGCGGCCCGGTCCTTGATCCGCGTCTTGGCCAACTTGCCTGTCTCTTTGAGCGCCTCGATGAGCTGCTTGCTCAACTTCGTTTCCTTGATGCGATTGCCCACGAATCGCCAATCGAGTTGGGGTCGGTTGTTTTTGGCCGCATGCAGGAGCTTCATCGTCAACGATGTTGCGTTGAGGTCGAATTGCCCAGGCACAACGGGCACGATGACGATGTCGGCGATGAGTGTCGCCACCATGTTCGCGTCATCAAGGCGTGGCGGCAAATCGATGATCACATGCTTGTAGCTGGCTGCCGCATCGGCAAGCTTTCGCGCGTTCGGACGCGAAGGCCCCAAAAGCAAATCGATTCCGGTGGGGCTCGTGTCCTTCATCCACCCCGCCGAACTTGCTTGCGGGTCGAGGTCGATGAGCAACGCGGGCGACTCCTCATCAGCAAGTACGCTGGCCATCAGCGTCGCGAGCGTCGTTTTCCCCACGCCGCCCTTCAAGTTCATCACGGCAATGCGCATAGCAGCCCGTTTACCACATATCTCGCAAGGAAAACGAGAAAATCGTTGACGTACATTCGTACGTCTACTAGTGAGCTACGCACCCATGTCAAAGACGAAGACTTTGCATTTGCCGGCTGGTTTGGCCGCAGCACCAGAGCCTGAGTTCAATTTTGGCCGAACGGACATCGAACGGTTGTTCGTCGAGGTCCCAGAATCAATCCACACAGAGGTTCGTCGCAAGGCGTTGCCGATGCGGACAAAGGAGTACGTGTTGCAACAAATCACCAAGCGTCTGGAGTCGGGCGAAGCGATGGCCATTCACGAGATTCGGTCCCCGGTCCCAAGCGCATCGAAACAGAAGCGCATCATCCTCGATGTGCGCGGCGTGCAGGCCGCTGAGCTGAAGAGCCGGGCGGTAGCGTTTGGGTCGTTCCGCGAGATGGTCTTGTGCTGCCTCGAGGCGGATGGGATTGAGATGACGAAGCCCGACACGTCTGAGTCTCCGTGTTGAGCTATTTTTGTGTGAATTTCTGTTTCTCTCTATTAGCAAAACATCAAATACCGTCTGCGACATGGTTGACCTCGGCAGGCGGAGCACCATTTACCATGTATTCGACGAGCGCGATGAGGCTAGCGCAAATGTGCGCCCAACGGGTCGCAATGGTTTAGCCTTCTCGGAAATGGCTGCTGCAATGGCAATCAAACTGTTCTGGCCGATGATTCTGCTCAGAGCCGACGGCCAATGTTGCGGTGTGACCGCTGTGTGCGCAAATCGATAGCCGACAATTTCGAGTCAAGGGGGAAACCATGAGAACAACATTCTGGATGCTGTTTGTCCCAACAATGCTGTTATGTGGACACGCAAATGCTACCGACAACGAAAGCACAGTTTCGGATTCCGAATCCGAGCTCGTTACACACGCA
>JBGAOI010000055.1:0-22037 GCA_044221885.1 Polyangium sp. (in: bacteria) | reverse complement strand
TATTTTGCATTGGGCGCCGATTGGGCGCTGTCCGCCAAGTTCGTCACGCGGGAACTTTCGCGAGCCAAGCGATTTGCATTGGCATTGGTTGTCGCGCCGCTCGTTACGCATGGGCTCATTCAATTGACGTGGTGGGGCTTTTTCCGCTGGGCTCAACGAAAGCCTCTTGGCGACGTGTCTTTGTGGGGGCTTGCGGGCGTGAGTTTGGGCGTGCTTGTCTGCGTGCTCGTTGCGCGACGCACGGGCACAGGCATTCCGATGTCCATTGCATTGCCGCGAATGGTCGCCGCGAGTCTATTTTTCGCATTGCTCGTCACGACTGCGCCGACGGATGGCCCCTTGTGGATGCATACGGCCGCCATTGCGATCCCCTATTTCGCGGCGTCGCAATTCAAAATGAACGCTTGACAATTCCGCTCATCGTCTGCTTTTCTCGAGGCATGAAATCCTCGCACCGATTCATTCGCCCCAATTCCTTGATTCTCGTGGCGTTTTTTATGGGCCTTGCGGCAATTCCGACGGTCGGGTGCGGCGGCGGTGGTCAAACGGGAACGACCGGAGGCAGCGGCGGTGCAGGTGGGGGCAATGGCGGATCGAGCACCGGAGGCTCGGGGGGAATGGGCGTTGGGGGAGGGAACACCGGCGGAGGAGGAAGTGGCGGGGGCGGAGGTTCAGCGTCGATTCGTTGTTTACCTGCTGATTACGATGGTCCAGCGGTGTACGTGAGTTTGTCTGGGAATGATACCCATGCCGGGACAAAAGACGCTCCGGTCAAAACATTTGCGCGGGCCTTTGAGATTCGTAAAGCAAACGAAGATGTTCGTGTGTTTGGCGGGACATACACCGAAAAGTTATTGATTGCGGATAGTGGCACGGCCGATGCTCCATTACGGGTTTTACCCGTGACAGGTGAAAAAGTCATTCTCGATGCGGCCGGAAAAGCCGCAGGAAAACCCATTGATATCCAAGGTGCATTTGTGCATGTGCAAGGGTTTGAAGCGAAAAACAGCGGCAATCAATGCGTGGACGTCGTGGGTACCGATGTCGTGCTCTGCAACGTGGAAGCGCATCATTGCGATTCTCATGGCATTCAGTTCGGCTCCGCGCGTATTTGGGCGGAAGGCAACAGCGTTCATGATTCGGTGCTCGAAAATGAAGGTGCACCAGCCGGACAAGGCTGGGGCTCGGGCATAAAGGTCAAAGTCGGCGGTGAAGACATCACGCTCGTGCATAATCAGGCATATCACAATTGGGGTGAAGGGTTTGCCTTGACCCGTGGGAAAAACATTGTGATGCGTGAGAATTTATCGTACGATAATTTCTCGGTCAATTTTTATATCGACAATTCGTACGACGTGGTTGTCGAAAAAAACATGGCCACGTGCGTGCCGAATAGTGGTTATGAACGAGATGGCAAACGCGCCAGCGCCTTCATGATTGGCGAAGAGTTTTATGACGGCTGGGGCGCTCAGCTTCACAACGTGACGATTCGCAACAACATTGGAGCATTTTGCAATCGAGGATTCTTGTTTGCCGGATCGGACGTTGGCGGAGGGCTCGTCGATGTGGCCATTGTGCACAATACGTTTTGGGGCAGCGTGGATACGGCGTTATCGATTGCCGCAGGCGTTACTTCGGGAACGAAAGTGCACGATAACCTGGTGCAACAGCCGGACGGAAAAACGGTTTGGATCGAAAGCCTCGATGGACTCGAAGTGAGTCACAATTTTTGGGTCGGCGCAAAACCCGCGGATTGGACGAATGGAAGCGGCATGGGCGATGTGCTCGGTGATCCTGGACTTTTCAATACACCGGGATATGCCGCTGCGTCGTATCGATTGAGTGATAAATCGTCGGCCCGGGATGTGGCGTTGCTTTTGTCGATGCTCGTGACGGATGATTTCGAGGGGCGTATTCGGAGTATGGCGGGGAGCGACGGGACCGATATGGGTGCCATGGAGTATGGCGATCCGGCTGCTCCGTGCGCGTTCGATGCGTTGTGGAAGTGAGGTATCATGAGCGATCAAGGCGCAACCCAACAGCCACCGATTCCGCAAGCCGAGAATCGCGTAGTGCTTCGAGGCAGAGTTGTCAAATTCGTGCGCGAAGGCCAATTCGACGAGGCGCTGGGGATGGTCTTTTTCGTGCATAAATAGATCAATGAGTTGGAAAGCCAAACCTTTTGGTGGCAGCTGAGACTCGTGCCCGATTCGATGGCCCCTGAGCATCAACGTTGTACATGCGGCAAATTGCCCCTTGCCGTCACGGCGTCACCAAGGCGACGATTCACCGCATGCATGTCGCCTTCGTGGTTCACGTTGTCAAAGGTGTCGATCCGGAAGAGCTTCTCTCCGCCGAGACCAAAAAGGAAACGCAAGCTGTCTGCATGTCGCTGGAAGACGCAGGCAAGATGGGCTTTTCCGCATCGGGTGTCCAAGTCAAACCCGGCATGGAAGCGTGCCTCATCGTCGTGGCGCAACGAGATGCGCCCTGGATCGCCCGCGCTCTCGAACAACACGACCACGTCGGAGGCTTTCAACAAATCGACGTGAACATCGGCTGACGAGTCGTTCACTTCGACAAACTGTTTGCTTGGACGAACTGCGCCGGAGGTATGCCGGTGCGAGGTCTGTTCCTGTCATCAAATTGACGGAACGAATTGGCCAGGTGTCGCGTGACTCGTTCGCGCCCAATTACCCCCGCCGACGCTCGATCACCCGCGTATACACATCCCGTCGACTCCGCCCCGACACCAACGCCACTTCGTCGGCAACGTCTCGCGGCCGTCGTCCTCGTCCAAGCTCCGCGTCGATCAGTTGATCCAATTCTTCGTCGGTCATCGTTGGTGTTCCAACTTTTTCCGCTGGACCCAGCACCAACGTGACTTCGCCCAGAAGCTCGCGTTCTCGCAGCTTTTGCACCAGTTCTTCGAGCGTTCCGCGGACAAACTCTTCGTGGAGCTTCGTTAATTCTCGCGCTACCACGCACCGGCGTTGCGGCATGATCCGCGCCAGATCGGTCAACGTCTCCAGCGTCCGTTCGGGCGATTCGAAGAGCACAACCACTTCCGGCGTCGCGCGAATTTTCTCGAGTTCGTCCCGACGCTCGCTGCCTTTACGCGGCAAAAATCCCAAAAAACGAAACGATCCTCCGGACAAACCCGACGCGACAAGCGCCGTCAACACTGCTGATGGACCAGGAATCGGAACGATGGTCACGCCCGCTTCCACGGCGGCTCGAACCAGATCGGTGCCAGGATCACTCACGACCGGCGTGCCGGCGTCCGTGACGAGCGCGATGTTTTCGCCCGCGAGAAGATGCTGCACGACGCGCGTGATGTCGTGCGTGGATGCATGCGCATCAAGCCGTTCGATGGGTTTGCTGAGACCAAGATGCGTGAGCAGTCCGCGTGTACGTCGCGTGTCTTCGGCCGCCACACGCGTCGCTTGCGTCAGCGTTTCGACGGCGCGCGAGCTCAGGTCCCCAAGGTGTCCGATCGGTGTCGCCACCACGTACAGCACGCCCTCGGTGGCGCGATCGTTCACGACTCAACCTTCGACGCCGACGGCATCGCCAAGTTCTTCTTTGAGGTACTCGCGTAGCTTGCCTAGAAGGCAGGCTTCGAGCTGCCGCACACGTTCACGCGATACGCCGAATTCGTCCCTGATACATCTCTTGCGATTCGAATGTGGCGTCAGGCGTCGAATCCGATGAAGGCAATAGGTCCACACGTGAAACGGATCGACCTTCGCTGTCGCCAACAGGTGCATCGAGCGACGCTTCACCACTCGACAAACGCCGATCCATGTCGACGACTTCGCTCTCGTCCACGGACAAACGTTTGGCAATTTCTGCGGCTGTGGGCTCGATGCCCATGGCCGAAAGTTTGGCTTTTTCTTTGTTGAGGTTGAAGAACAGTTTGCGTTGCGCTTGGGTCGTGCCGAGTTTGACCAGGCGCCAGTTGTTCAGGATAAACCGCAAAATATACGCGCGAATCCACCAAGCAGCGTAGGAACTGAGTTTGACGCCACGGTACGGATCGTAGCGTTTCACCGCCTGCATCAAGCCGATGTTGCCCTCTTGAATGAGGTCCATGATGTTCTTGTAGGCGCGGCGATATTCGTACGCGAGCTTCACGACGAGACGTAGGTTTGCCGTGACAAGCCTCGCCGCAGTCTTGACATCTTGCGTTTCGACGTAGTGACGCGTGAGTTTTTGCTCTTCTTCCGGAGTGAGCAGCGGGTGACGCTGAACTTCGCGCAAGTACGCTTGAAGGGGATCGGTTCGCGAGAGCGCGACGTCGGAGTCACGAATGCCCGAGCTCGATCGAGGCGCGACGCTCTCGAGATCGCCGACATCGTCGCCATCGAGCGCGATTTCTCCGTCGACGATTTCGCCTTCGACTTCGACGACATCCGATTCGCCTTCGGCACGTTCGGCATCGTCGTCATGACTTTCTGCATGCGACGGTGCGGATTCAGGGGCTGCCGAAGACTTTGCCGGTGCCTCGCGTTTCGCGGTGGACCGTTTGCCCCGACCATCTTCGCCGTCCGCGGCGTCGTTTTTCGTTTTCGTGCGCGGCTCGCTTTTTTTCGTGGCCACCCGGTTTACCTCTCGTTGCGTCTGGCGACGTTCTTAGTACACGTTCGCCCTGATGCGCTAGCTGACCGTTCGCGAGTTGGGCGGAACGTGCTAGAGCGCTCGTTGCGTGAGCACCTCGGCACCGCCACCGGCATCTCTCTCGACCCAGCGCAACCTACGACCCTGGTACCTGATCGTCACGATGATCTGTTCCTGGTTCTTGGGAGTTTTGGGTCTTTCAGATTCGTTCGCCAAGTTGATGTACCTGCGGGAGAACAACGTGCCGGACGTCAACGCTTTGGTGCAGGGACTGGCGAGCGAAGTCGAGCCGCTGCAAGCGCTCGCGACGTTGTTCGAGTCTGCGTACCTTCGAGCGCTGTGTGAAGCGGCCCGCGTTGCTTTTCCCTTGCACGCGGGAAAACTCATCTTGTCGGTTCTGCTGGTCATTACGAGCGCCATGGCGATGAGTGGGCGGCCGAATTCTCGATCGCTCACGGTTCAAGCGCATTTGGCAAATGCCGCCATTGCTGTGGTCATGTTCTGGTTTTTGCGTGACGTGCGTTATGCCGCCATTGACGTGCTTCAAATGGTGCGACCCACGTTGCCAACGGTATTTTCTTCGCACCCACCGGAAGTGATTCAGGTGGCAGTGACGTTTTACGGCAAATCTTCGCTTCTTTGGGGCCACCGCATAGGTTTGGTCCTTTTTGGCGTTGCCCTGCCTCTTTTGGGTGTTTGGGCATTGTCAACGCAAAAAACAAAAGCGTTTTTTGATGCTGTTGCGGCTACTGCGACGGACGATACCGAGGATTTGTGAACTCGATAGCGAGAAAAATTCGCGTTTTACCGGACGATCTAGCCAATCAGATTGCCGCGGGTGAAGTGGTCGAACGACCCGCGAGCGTGGTCAAAGAATTGGTCGAAAATGCGCTCGATGCTCACGCCCGACGTGTACGCGTCGATATCGAAGGCGGCGGCGTGACGCTCGTCCGAGTCTCCGATGACGGCGATGGGATGCCTCGAACGGACGCCGAATTGGCCATTGTTCGGCATGCGACCAGCAAAATTCAATCCATTGATGATTTACGGACCATTCAAAGTTTTGGATTTCGCGGCGAAGCTTTGCCCAGCATTGCCAGCGTGAGCCGTTTTTCTTTGCGAACCCGGACCCGAGACGATGTCGAAGGAACCTTGGTTCGTATCGAAGGTGGAGCAGCGGCCGAAGTCTTGCCATGTGGCGTGGCTGTCGGAACGAGCATCGAAGTGCGGGAGCTCTTTTTTAATGTTCCAGCGCGACGCAAATTCTTGCGTGCGGTGAGCACCGAAAGCGCTCACGTTACCGATGTTGTCGAATCCGCAGCATTGTGTCGGCCCGATGTGACGTTTGTCCTGTCGCGGGACGGCCGCGTCGCTCGAGAATGGCTACGCGCGGAGAGCCGCGAAGAGCGAGCGCGCGATGTTTTTGATGACGAACCTTTGGCGTTATGCGGCGGAGAACGAGGCCCGCTTTTGGTCGAGGCATTTTTGTCGCCTCCTGAAAAAGCGCGCAATGGTGCGGCTCGGCTACTGTTTTTCGTGAATGGTCGTCCGGTCAAAGATCGGTTGCTTGCCCGCGCTGTCGCGAACGCTTATGGCAGCGTGCTGGATTCGGGGCGATATCCCATTGGTGTGGTGCATCTGGATTTGCCGCCGGATTTTGTCGACGTGAATGTGCATCCGCAAAAAGCAGAAGTTCGATTCGCTGATAGCAAAGCCATCCAGGACGCGTTGTACAAGATCGTTTCCTTGCCACTTGCCAAAGCCTTTGGTTTGCCCGCTCCGGGCGCTCATGCGTGGTCGAATTATCAAAAAGGCCGGGAAGCTCGCGCGGAAGCGGCGCAAATTGCAGCGGCTGAAAAATTGGCCAACCCGCTCGATTTGCCGCCTCCCGTCAAACACGAGCCTCTTCCTGTGGGATCCACGGCGCCGTTGCCTTTTGGCGAACGAAAGCAGAAGCCGACCACGGAATCGGCAAATTCGACGACGTTCCAGGGATCTGGTCGCTTGCTTGCCGACAAACCTGCATCACCCTTCAATGGTGCATCCGGACAACCAGCACGCGCGCTGGCGACGGTTTCATCAGAACCGGATCCGTGGGGCCTGGTCGCGGACTTGCCCGGGCCTTTTTCAAAACACGCACCAGAGGCGGCAGAACCCGAGGAAGAATCCCGCGTGCCTCTTCCGGCACCGGAAATGCCCGCCAAACCAGTTTCTTACGTCGCGGCTCTGGAACGACAAACCGTAGAAAAACCGGCGGCATTCGGAGCACTCACGTTTGTTGCTCAATTACGATTGACCTTTCTCGTGTGTGAAGGTCCCGATGGAATGTATGTTCTGGACCAACACGCGGCGGCCGAACGCGTTACCTTTGATCGGTTGCGACGAGCTTACGAAGCGCGCGGAGTTGCTTCGCAACGGCTGCTCCTTCCGGAAATGGTGACGATCACCGCGGAAGAATCGGCAATCATTGAAGAAGCGCACGAAGATATTCTTCGCACGGGGCTTGATGTTTCTTTGCGCGGCCCACGGGAAGCGGCAATCATTGCCGTTCCACAAATTCTGGCCCATCGTGCATCGCCTGTGGTTTTGCTTCGGGATTTGTTGGCAGAAGTATCGCGAGCTGGTGAACGTGCATTTTCGGGAGCCGTAGATTTGGCGCTTGCAACAATGGCTTGCCATGGGTCCGTACGTGCGGGAGATCCGATGCCTGCCGAAGAAGCGCAGGCTCTTTTGCGATCGCTCGATGAAGTGGATTTTGCGGGGCATTGTCCGCATGGTCGCCCCGTGGTCATGAAGATCCGCTGGTCGGAGCTCGAACAAAAAGTCGGTCGTCGCTGATGAATTGACCGATCTGCATGCTGCGGCCGGCCGCATGCGGTTTTGGCAGCAGCGAGTGCGAAAAACGCACTTGGACGTGCAGTTCATGGTTCAAGTTCGGAAAAAGCAGCGTAGAATGGCCTTGCAGTGGGGGTGGCACGGGGTGTGCTGTTTGGTGAGGTCGGTCTTTCGGCGAGGAGATTGCCATGCTTCAAGTTCGAATTGCTCTTACGGCAACCGTACTGAGTTTTGCTTCGTGTGCGTTATTGGTTTCCGCGTGTTCATCGAATCCGAGTCAAACCTCGGGTTCAGCGGGCAATGCCTCGGGGGGCGCTGGTGGTGACGGAACCGGAGGGGGCGCGGCGTCGGGAGGCGCAGGCGGTGGATCTTCGGCGTGTTGGCAAGTGGAAACGCTTCTCGATGTATCGAAGGCGCCTGGTGCAGGCGGAAACTATGCCAAGCCGACACTTTCGGGAATGTGCACGGATACATCGTTTGTCGTGGATACCAATGGCATGCCGACGTACACGTTCGTGCCGATTACGCCAAATCCGCTCGTCGTGAGCAACAGTCATTATGAAATACCGCTCAATCCGCAAGCCGCGGCGATGACGACGGATTTGCCATTGCTCGGAGCCGTTGGTTTTGCCGTGAATGGTTTGCCCATTTTTGGACCGAATGAAGGTGCGCAACCCGCAGCCGAGGCGTATGGCGATCCGATTTACAATGGCATCATGGATCCGTGCCTTGGTCACACGGCCGATCGATACCATTACCATTCATTGCTCGAAAAATGCCTCACGACTCCGGGACTCGTGAGCGAACCTTGGACGAATTCTGATCCGGATGCGACGAAGGCTTCGCCGATCATTGGTTGGGCGCTCGACGGGTTCCCGATTTTCGGAACGCGAGAATGTGCGGATGCCAATTGCAGCAAGGTGATTTCGCTGCAAAGTGGTTACGCGAAAATCGGCGATCCGAAGACAAACGCGTGGAACGCGTACAAGTGGGCAGATCACCCCGGCGATCCTACGTACTTGGACGAATGCAATGGGCATACGGGTCCGGACGGGAAATACCATTACCACGTGACGGATACATTCCCGTATGTGCTTGGTTGTTTCCGTGGCACGGCGATGGGTGGGGGTATGGGCATGCCGGATGGAGGTCCGCCGCCCGATGGTGGTGGAATGATGATGGGACCGAAATCGTGTACGACGCCGGCCGATTGTATGCCGATGGATTGTCCGCCGGGATCGAAGGGTTGTACATGCGGACAAACGCCAATGGGGAGTTTGTGCATTCCTACGTGTACGACGAATGCTGATTGTCCCATGGGCCCGATGGGTATGCAGCTTTCTTGCAAAATGGGCGTTTGCGGACCGTGAGCGTATAGAGAACGCGCCGAGGATCACGCCATGTTGCACACCAAGATGATTCGGTTTTTTTCGACGCTGGGATTTGGATTGGCGCTTTTTTGCACGCCGCATTGTGCAACGAAAGAAGCCAACAATCCCGCGGCGTCGACCGATGCCGACTTGGTGAACGATGGCGTGATCCTTTCGGCGGCGACGTGGTCGCTTGGCTGGAAAAACGAGGGCGTTGAATACGACGAAGCCGGAGGGTTTTCCGTAACAAACGATTTGGGATATCGCCTTCATATCGATTCGGGACACCTGGTCTTGCATCGCGTAGCGTTGGTACCTTGTCCAGAAAAACCCACGCAATCTGCGTCGTTTGTCGGCGTTTCCATCAACAGTGCGTTTGCGCATGAAGAAGAATCCGATGCGTCATCCATGGAGACGCTTGCGCTTTCGAATATCGTGCACTCCAAAACGATGGAAATCGGGGCCAATGCATTTGCTCCGACGCGGTATTGTCAAGTGTATTGGCTCGTGGCGCGAGGAATGCCGGGGGCTATGGCCGATGATGGCCTCGATATGTCCAATCGCAGCATTTATTTTGCTGGTTCGTGGGAACGAAATGGTCAGACAGGACCACTGGTCATTGATACATGGTGGCCGGCAGGAACCTTCGTCGACCTGCGATCCATCCTGGATGCTGCCACGTATGAGCGCGTAGCGAACGAAGAGTCCGTGCATTTCAGTTGGATTGGCGTCGACATTCCCATGGGCAAACTTTTTGACGGCATTGATTTCGCTACTGATTCCGACGCAATTGTTGCTGATTCGGTTCTCGACAACATCATTTCGAGCGCCGAAGTGACGGTTGACCTCCGAACGCCTTGATGACCTCATGCATCGAACTCCACCCACGCCAGAGCATCGAACGCTCGAATATCCCCCGGAGGTATCGGGGGCGCCGCCGCGTAAAAATTATGCACGTCACGGCATTTTGGCGACTGCTTTGTTGCTGGGTTTGACGCTTGTGTCAACCACGTGGTTTGCTTGGCGGAGTGCGGATGCGTTGGCTGATACCGTGAGCGAGGGGCAAAGCGAATTGTATTTGCGATCGTTTCACGATTTCAGCATGAGCAAACCAAATAAGGAGGAGGCGTTTCGGGCGCTTGTCGAGATGTATTCGGAGCACGGACTACGGGGTGCGGGTGATTATGATCCGCAGGGCAATTTCGTGGTCATGGCGGGTGAATTTCAGGAGCCTTTGCCGCCGAAGCTCGAGCGTCCGCGTGGCCGCGAGCTCATTCGCGTGGGTCAGCGATATCGAATCATCGTGCATTTGCCGCCTGGAGGGCCATCGTTGGGAAGACCTTCCCGCGGCTTTGACAAACCACCGCCCGGTATTCACCCGCCGCCGAATCCCCCTTTTCCGCCGCCCCCGGGCGCGGGAAGGCCGCCTCCACCACCGATGGACCCGGGTATGGGAGATGTGCCGCCTGATTTGTCGGACAAACCGTCTCCGACGTTGGGATTCGAATTCGAGCCTTTGCTTGCAGCGGGGCTCATCCAGCGCGCTCGAATGACGTTTTTCCTGGCCACAGGTGTGGCCGCGCTTTTGGCGATTGCCGCCATTGTGCTTTGGCGTCGGGCCGAGCGCGAAGAGCAAATGGGTGCACGCCTTGCTCAAACGGAACGGCTTGCGTCATTGGGAACGATGAGCGCGGTTTTGGCGCACGAAATCAAAAATCCGCTGGCTTCGTTAAAGGGTAATGCGCAGCTATTGGCGGAATCATTGCCTTCGGATGCGCGAAGTCGAGCGCAAGCGGACCGTGTGGTCGAGGCAGCATTACGCTTGCAGGGGCTCGTGCAGAATTTGTTGGATTTTGCGCGAGGTGGTCCCATTGAGCGTACAGAGACGGACCCGGCGGAACTCTTGTTTCTTGCGGCCGAAGATGCGGCACCGGCGGCTGTACTCGATTTGGATCACGCCCCGGCCACTTGGTCACTCGATGCGATACGCATACGTCAAGTGTTGGAAAATTTGTTGCGTAATGCCGTGCAAGCGTCAAAAGAGGGAGCGGTCAAGGCGCGCGTGTTTGTCGAAAGGGACCAATTGGTGTACGTTGTGGAAGACGACGGCCCGGGTTTTCCCAAGGATTCATTGGAAAACGTATTTGAACCATTCGTGACGACGAAATCTCGTGGTGTTGGATTGGGTCTTGCGGTGGCGCGACGAATCGTCGTCATGCACGGTGGAACGATAAACGCAAGAAACAAGGACGACGGTGGTGCTGAAATCAGCATGTCGATTCCACAAATAAGAACGAGGAGGGATGATCATGGCGCGGATTCTCGTGGTGGATGACGAGGAAGGTCTTCGCGGTTTTTTGTCCGATACGCTCGAAGCCGCTGGCCATACGGTCGAGCGAGCGGCGGACGGAGAAGCTGCGTATCGCGTGCTTTCTTCGCGCGCATTCCACGTGCTCGTGACGGACCTCAAAATGCCCGGGATCGACGGAATGGAGCTGGTTCGCCGTATGCGTCGCGAGCAGCCGGAAATGGAAGTGGTCGTATTGACGGCACATGGATCGGTTGCAGGGGCTGTCGAGGCCATGAAACTCGGCGCCTTTGATTACCTGGAAAAACCAATTCCCAGCCCTGCGGCGTTACGTTTGGTCGTTGAACGAGCGCTCGAACGGCGGGGACTTCACGCCATGGAAGAGCATGTTGCGGAAGCATCGGCGCCTCCGCGGCTTGGATATGGTTCGCGGGTTATGGTCGACGTCGAGACGGCATTACGCAAAGTCGCATTGACGGACGCAACGGTGCTTTTGCTTGGGGAGAGTGGGACGGGCAAAGAGGTTGCCGCTCGATTCGTGCATGCGCACAGCAAACGTTCCAAAGGTCCATTTGTGGCTATCAATTGCGCGTCGCTTTCGGAGCAATTGCTCGAGAGTGAACTTCTTGGCCATGAGAAGGGCGCATTTTCTGGAGCTATTGCCAAAAAGCGCGGAAAACTGGAATTGGCCGAAGGCGGAACGTTTTTCCTGGATGAAATCGGCGAAATGAAGTTCGAATTGCAGACGAAACTTCTGCGCGTGCTTCAAGAACGACGATTCGAACGGGTGGGAGGAACGTGTTCCATTGATGTCGACGTGCGTTTTCTTGCCGCAACCAATCGTGACTTGATCACCGAAATTCAAGCGGGTCGATTTCGCGAGGATTTGTATCATCGTTTGGCTGTTTTTCCTGTACGAATGCCTCCGTTGCGTGAACGACCAGAAGACGTGTCGCACTTGGCCGATGTTTTGTTGGGGCTGATTGCGCGGGATCTGGGACGGCCGGGATTGTGTTTGGACGACGGGGCGCGGGCGGCAATTGTCGCTGCCGAGTATCCAGGCAACGTTCGCGAATTGCGAAATGCGATCGAACGTGCGGCCATTCTCGCGGAATCGACAAAGCTTTCGGCGGACGATGTGCGTCGGGTCTTGCAGGGGCGCGGTGTCGTTGAAAAGCCGGCCGTGACGATGAGCGAGGCGCCGACGATGGAGGAGGCGGAGCAAACTGCGATTCGTCGTGCTTTGGCGCAGTCGGCGGGGAACCGGAAAAAGGCAGCCGAACACTTGGGAATTGGTTTGCGAACATTGTACGAAAAATTGAAAAAATACGGCATTCGGTGACCCGTTTCCGACCGTCGAGATAAATTTGGTTTTCCTGGGCGATTGAGGCATCATGACCTCTTCCACCGTGCTTGCCCTGGGAGAACTTCGTGCACACCAAGCGATTTGGAAATGATCGAACGGCAATTGAAACTCGATTCGACGCGCAACGCATTGCGTTTTCTCCGGTCGTGTTTCAAGCGACCCGTCTTTTGCTGAAAACCGGGCTGCTTGAATTGGTTGAAACGAGTGGAGTTGCGGGTATGACGCCGCAAGAAGCTGCG
Source organism: Polyangium sp. (in: bacteria) (assembly GCA_044221885.1). GTDB lineage: Bacteria > Myxococcota_A > Polyangia > Polyangiales > Polyangiaceae > Polyangium. The sequence continues at coordinate 9,299 of JBGAOI010000055.1, read as the reverse complement.
GAGAAGTCGGGGTTGTCCGAATATGCGGCTACCGTATTGCTCGAATGTGGATTGTCTGCTGATTTATTCAAATACGAAGACAAACGCTTTGTGATCACGCAACTCGGGGCTTTTGTGCGCCGTGATGAAATGACTTCGGTGAACATCGAATTCATGCATGAAGTGTGTTATTTGGGTTTGCACGCTTTGGAAACGTCGCTGGAACGAGCCGAGCCAGCGGGATTGCGGGTTTTTGGGCAATGGAAGACGGTGTACGAAGCGTTGGCTGAATTGCCCACACCCGTCAAGGAAGCGTGGTTTCGATTTGATCATTTTTATTCGGATGCGGCATTTCCCGCGGCTCACCGAATTGTTTCCGGCAAGAAGCCGCTAAGGATTCTCGACATTGGTTGCAATACGGGGAAATGGGCCCAAAGATGCCTGGCTTCGTCGCCGGATGTACATGTGACCCTGGTGGATCTGCCGGGGCAAATCGAAATGGCAATGGACACGTTGCGCGCGAAAGGATTGGAATCCCGGGCAATACCTTGGCCTACGGATGTGCTTGATTTCAATGCAGAATTTCCTACAGGATTCGACGCCGTGTGGATGAGCCAATTTCTGGTTTGTTTTTCGCCAGAACAAGTCGAATCGATTTTGGCGCGCGCTGCGCGCGCCGCGAAGCCTGACGGGCGGGTTTGGGTGCTCGATACGTTTTGGGATCGGCAGCGATTCGATGCCGCCGCGTATTGCCTCATCAACACGTCACCCTACTTCACCGCACTGGCCAATGGTAATAGCCGCATGTATCGCTTCGACGACATTGTCGACCTTGCCCGCAAAGCGGGACTCGAATTGCAGAATGTGCACGACCACCTTGGAATTTACCACGCGTTGGTCGAATTTGTCCCCCGTCGTCTCGCGTGAAAATTCCACCAGGGACGTGGACATTTTCACGTTCCCGCATTGACAGCACTCGAAATTCCTGTATGCTCGACGAATGCTGTACAAATCATCTCGCCTTGGGTTTACATCAGCACGTGCACTTCTTCTCTTGACGGTTGGCGCGGCATGTTCGAGTGCCGCTTGCGTTGGGGAAGACGAAACGCCGACACCGACGCCGCCCCCGCAAGGGATATCGGCATCGCGACCGCCGCCGCCCATCAGCGGAGGCACTTTGCTCGTGACAGCGGATAAAAAGACTGCTGTTGCTGCCGATTCCGATCGCGATCGCGTCGTGATTGTCGATCTTGTGAATCGGTCCGTGGCTGCGGAAATTCCTTTCCAGGTCAGTGACGAACCGGGACGCGTCGTCGAAGGGGCGCCGGGGCAGGTCTTCGTTGCGCTTCGCCACGCTGGAGCCATTGCGGCCATTGATTTGGTGCAAAAGAAACTCGTTGGACAAACTGCGGTTTGTCCTGCTCCTCGAGGTATGGCGTACGACAAGGGACAATTGCATGTCGCGTGTGCTGGAGGCGAGCTCGTGACGCTCGATGCGGCCACGAATGCGATTGTTCGGCGTTTGAATGTTGGCGACGATTTGCGGGATATCGTCGTGCAAGGTTCGGATTTGCTCGTCAGCCAATTTCGAGCGGCCAAAGTGTTGCGCATTGATGCCAATGGTGCCGTTACGGATACGCAATCGACGCATCCGGGCGGACCCTTCTCGTTCGGTATGGAAGGAGCCGTTGCTTGGCGCATGATCTCGCTACCTTCGGGCGGCGTAGGTGTTGTGCATCAATCGGCGAGCACCGAAGTGGTCGTTGCGGACAAAGGTGGTTATGGCCAACCTGGACCGTGCAGCGAAGGCATTGTGAATTCATTCGTGAGCGTGGGTATGGGCGGTCTCGGCAAGGTGCTCGAATCCGGCAAAGTCTTGAGCCATGCGGCGTTGCCTGTCGATATGGCCATTTCCCCGGACGGAACCAAGTTTGCCGTCATCGCTGCCGGAAGCAATAAGGTCCATGAAAAGGATATTGGTCCGTATGTCGTGGCCGGTAAAGAGGGCGATTGTGGTCCCGAAGATGGCGATGACGTCACCCAAGGTCAACCCGTTGCTGTTGCGTATGCGGATTCCGTGCGGATCATTCAAACGCGCGAACCGGCACGAATCATTGTCGGACAATCCGACGTGATCGAACTTGGTGGAGAATCGATGTATGACACGGGTCATGCTGTGTTCCATCAAGCAGCCAATCCGTCAACCAGCATGTCTTGTGCTGGATGCCATCCGGAAGGCCATGAAGATGGCCGCGTGTGGCAATTCGTGAATACGGGCCCGCGCCGTACGCAATCGATTGCCGGCGGCATTTTGGCCACCGCGCCTTTCCATTGGGCCGGGGACCTTGATGGCTTCGATTCCCTCATGAGCGACGTATTCACCGGGCGCATGGCCGGTCGGGAACTCGTGCCCGCCGAAAAACTCGCCGCCGCCAAGTGGATTGATTCGATTCCGACGCCCGCTTTCGCATCGGTGACGGACAGCGCGGCTGTCGAGCGTGGAAAAGCCATTTACAACGATGCCACGGTCGCTTGCGCAACGTGCCATTCGGGCGCGCGCTTGACGAACAACCAATCCGTCGACGTGGGAACCTTTGGTGCATTGCAAGTGCCTTCATTGCAAGGACTTGCCGCACGTGCGCCGTACATGCATGACGGCTGTGCCCCCACGCTCGAGGACCGGTTTACGAATCCGGCCTGCGGCGGTGGCGACAATCATGGCCGCACGTCACACTTGACGAGCGCTCAAATTGCCGATCTCGTGGCGTATTTGAAGACGCTGTGATTGCGTTTCAAGGACAGCAAAACCCATTGCTGGACACTTGAATGCATTTCATGTCGGGCCCAATTCCCTCCGAACACACGAAAAAGCTGGAGAATCCAAATTGGAAGCAAACATCATCGCTTCCTTCCGCCCGTGCGCATCCCAGGCCCGGTGATCCACACTTGCTGACGGCTTGTTCTTCGACATCGCAGTCCAAGGCTTTGGGCTGCAATCCCGGTACACTCGGGCAAGTGATGTCCGCTTGGGCAATGCATGCATAAAGCGCGGCTTGTTCATCGGTGCATGGACTGCTCGAAAACCCAGCCGAATTCACGCATTCAGCTTCGCAATTCTGAACGTCGACCGCCGGCGCTTCGATACAGTTTTTCGCATGAATATGCGCACATGCATCCATGCACAATTTGTGCATGACCGAGGGTTCGGAGTTCGAGGTTCCTTCACAACCGACCGCCATCAACGCGAACAACGCAAGTATCCATTGACGCATAAGCATTTCCTTGTCGTGTCAGAAGTAGTAACGCGCCGATACATCGGCTACGCTGGAGAAGATGTCCCAAGGTTCGCCATTCGATCCGGCGCCGATACCCACGAGCGTATCGGAAAGCGATTGATTTGCAACGCTTGCGCTTGCCCATTGCACGTAAAACGAAAGGCCAACACCGGCTTGCATGGTCAGCCGAGGCAAACCAATGAACCCGAAATGCAGTTCGGCTCCAGCGCGCAATCCCGCGTCGAACGAGAAGCCGCGCAATTTGGCCGATGGTGGGGGATTTTCTTCGAATTCAGCGGCTACAGTGGACGTTGCAAATCCGAAGCCCATGTTCGGAACGAGCAAAAAGGTCATGTGGCGAGTATCAGCCACCATCACGGGCAAACCGAATCTACCCGAAAGACCAAAAACGCTGGCTTTTGCCAAATTCGCCGATACATTTCCAAACTCGGCACTACGTGAACCGCCGCTCAACGAAATGCCCAGCGCAGCGTCGAAGCCATAACGTTTGGAACGCCATTTACGCAAACCCAGCATGGGGACTTGAAGATACTGAACATTGAGTTTGTCATTCGGCACCATTCCCGCCTGATCACCGCGACCAATCGGTGTGGCTTGCGGCAGCGGAACCGTGACGACTCCGCTATAGCCGAGGCCGTATGCACCTACGACAACTTCGTGATCCGTCGGCAACGACGTGCTTGTCGATTCCGGCGCAGATGCAATGGGTTCGGCTTTCGCCGGTGGCGTTGCCAAAGGTACGGAAATCACGGGGGCAGGCGTTGAGGCTGTCGCTGTTGGTGGTGTTACAGGAGCCACATTGGGAGGTGGGGGAGTGGCCACTTGAATCGTCGGAGCAACGGGGGGCGGATCGTCGCCTCGAGCTTCCGAAGAAACCAACAAGATCGCGCCAAGCGCCCAAGGGCAAACCATCAATGCTTGGGGTAGCCATCCCATTCGTTCGCTCAATCGCCACGTAGGGTTGCTGTATGTCATCATGAGAGCCGTCCATTCCTCCGTCGATGAGCCTCGTGCCCCGACGACGCGCCATCGCGAGTCCTATCGAAAAGGCTCTCTCAGGTACAAATTTTCGGCGATATTTTTTCCACGTACGAGGGCAGGACGAATGCTTCCGCGCTCTTCGACCCGCAGTCGTCCGTGCGTCGCGATGAGAATGATTGCTACTGTCGTCGTTTGCGACGCAGAATGGCCAAGGCAATCAACGAACCAAACGAAAGCGACGCCGTTAGCGGCCAGGGCGAAGGCGACACCAGGGCACAACTGCAATTGCCGCCGCCGCAGTGTTTTGGTGGTACCATGTTTTCGTACCAATCGTCCCAAGCTTGTTTGGGCGACGTTCCACAAGCAACATTCGTGTAGCCGTAGGTATTGAGGGCAAAACATTTGCCTTCAAATTCGATCACACACGAGCAAACTTGTGCACTCGCGCATTGCGAACCATCGACCGTGACGGTTTGACTGCGCGGCAATTCTGCATCGATTCGAGTTCGCAGCAGATCGCAGGCTGCTTTGCAATCCGATCCACCTCCATCGACTTTGCAGCGCACATCTGAGCCACGCATCAAGCAGCTATCGGGCAATTCTCCCGGACGAACGCAGGCATCATCGGGTGCATCGGCTTTCATCCCAAACAGCGGCATTCCGGAATGGATTTCTGCCACGCCTGGTTGAGGAGGCGACCCGTCGCAATCGCAAACGACATGGTCGACGTAGTCACAACCATCGTCACCCCCTTCCTGCACGCCAACGGTCAAACATCGCGCAAATCCCGTCTCTGGAGGTTTGGCCGGTTGACCCGACGGCATTCCCAAGTTGGTAGCGACCTGTCCACACGTCATTGCACAAGTGCTTTCCGTACAAGGCGGAGCTTGCGCGTCGGCTAAGGCAATCGAGGCGTTTCCGAGGATTATGAAAAGTGTCGCGGCCCAGATTTTAATCAGGCGTTTCATCGTCGTCCCTCACTCCAAGTAACCAGTCGCATCGTTCGATTCACCCCAAATGCGTGAAGTTTTGAATAACGATGTCGTGGACCGGGCGAGGATGATTTGACAATAACGACGGTTGGTGTCAAGCCAGAAAAATGGGAACTAGGCGGACCATGAGGCTCTTCAGCCCAATCAGGACCGACCTTGCCGCGTTCCTGCGTAGACGCCGATGTTGATTTCAGGTACAACTCGCGTTGCCGTATTCGAGTGCCCTTGGAATACCCAGACGAACCTGCCATGACATCCGCCCCGATTTCGCCCGTATCCAACGCAAATTCCGCTTTTGCGGACGCCCTGGCGATTGCGCGTTATCACATCATGCTCGTCGCGATGACCGCCTGCATCGTTTTTGGTTGGTTGATGACGGGGCGTTATTTGCCGTGGCTTGCGGTCGTCGTGGGTCTCGATTGGTTTCTCATCAATTTGATGAACCGAATCACGGACATCGACGAGGATCTCAAAAACGGCATTCAAGGCACCGAGCGAGTTGCGCGTCGAAAACGAATGCTCACGCTGGTGTCGCTTGTGCTGATGGGTGGATCGTTTCTCGTCACGCATTGGGTTTGGCCGGGATTGACGCCGTACCGCGTGGCCGTGCAACTCATTGGATTTGGCTACAATTACAAGATCGTTCCCACGCCGCGTGGGCTTTCACGATTCAAAGAAATCTATTTTCTCAAGAATTTTGGATCCTCGGTTCTGTTTGTCTTGACATGTTTTGCTTATCCACTCGTGACGAACGATGGCCCGCGGCTCATGTCCTGGAGCGGAATTGTTTGTTTGGCGCTCTTTTTCGTGCCGTTTGAATTGACGTATGAAATCCTGTATGACTTGCGGGACCTCGAAGGGGACAAACAAGAAGGTATTCCCACCTATCCCGTGGTTCATGGGGCAAATCGAGCCCGTCAAATCATCGATGCCTTGTTGCTGTTTGCATCGATCGTGCTTCTCGCGGGTATTCTATCGGGCGCGCTGGGCGTGCGTGAAGGGCTGATGTTGGCCGCACCGATCACGCAAATCGTCTTTTACCGACCTCGTTTTCGTCGCGGGCTCACGGCACGCGATTGCATTGTCCTGACGCACCTGGGTACAGCGCAGCTCGTGCTGTATTTGGTGGGCACGTACGTATGGCTGCGCGCGGGATTGCCGGCGAATATTTATTTGTGATTGGTTCGTCCGGGCGTCGCGATTACCCACGTTTTTTCTTCAAATGCGCCCGCAATGCTTTCGCGCCAATGCGCCCTTTTCGCGCTTCGTCACTGCGCATTCGAGGGTCCGCGGTGCCGGCAATGTGTTGTCCTTCCAAACGTAACCGCCGAAAACTCTCGAATCGCTCCGGCGCCAGCGTTTTTCCCGCAATGGCCGCACGCACCGCGCACCCGGGCTCGCTTTCATGCGCGCAATCGGAAAATCGGCAGCTTTGCGCCAATTCCGCAATATCCTCGAATGTCTCCGCCAAACCCGCTGCACCGGCCGCCCAGACCCCAATCTCGCGCATTCCCGGCGTGTCGATGAGCACGCCACCTTCCGGCAAAACAATCAATTCCCGACGCGTCGTCGTATGCCGACCCTTGTCCGTTCCGTCTTGAATCGCCGATGTCGCCAATCGTTCTTCACCCATCAGTCGATTGATCAGCGTCGATTTGCCCACCCCCGACGAACCCAGCAAAACCCCCGTAATGCCCTCGCGCAAATAGCCCCGAATCGTTTCAATGCCTTCGCCCGTGACCGAACTCGATACGTGAATCGCGACACTCGGCGCATTTGCGGCCGCCCATGCCAATGCCGCCGCAGAATCCCCCAAATCCGCCTTCGTCATCAAGATGACCGGTTCGGCGCCGCTTTCGCGCGTAATCGCCAAATACCGCTCGAGCCGCCGCGGATTAAAATCCCGATTCAGCGAACTCACCAAAAATGCATAATCGATATTCGCCGCAACCACCTGCGGTTTGTCGTCGCTACCCGCTGCACGCCGAACAAATGCCGTCTTTCTTGGCAACAAGGCATGTACGACCGTTCGTCCTTCCGAATCCGGACGATCATCCACGACCACCCAATCACCCACACCCGGCAAATCGAGCGGACTCTCGGCTTCATGACGTAACTTGCCGGTCAACACCGCCAAACCCGAAACCGTTTCCCCAAGCACCTCGTACGCACCTCGATGCTCGGTCATGACGCGTGCGACAGCCCGATGCGGCTCGTCGTAAACCGCGAAATGCCCCGCAAAATGAGGCGAATACCCAAGCCGAGCCAGCCGTTCGCTCATCTCAATCCCCTTGTGTTTGGCCGCATCGCGGACAAACACATCTTGGTCCAGCGCTCGCTGGTCCGGGTCCAGGGACGGACAGTCCCTGGTCGGGTCCGGGGCGAAACCCCGGGTTGGGAGACGTTGTCAGGAAAAACCACGCAACGAATCAACGTTCGCCGAGCAGCTCGAAGCGAGCAATCGTCGAACACATCTCTGAAATCGCTCGCATCAGGCGCAAGCGATTTTCGCGCACCGGAATGTCGTCAGTCATGACAAACACGTCCAAGAAGTATTGCTGAAGCAGTGGAGCAAACCCGGCCACTTCACGCAACGCCGCCGCGTAATCACCCGCGCGACGCAATTCCACGAGCGATTCGCGAAGTTTCACATACCCGTCGAACACAGCTCGTTCGCTGGCATGATCCTCAGCCCGCGGCGCCACCGGTTCACCCGCTGGCGCATTCTCCGCAATGTTCGTCGCCCGCTTGAACACTTCGCCCACGCGCGCTCGCGTTGCTGCATCGAGCTCGGCCAGCGCTGTCGCTCGTGCCCGGGCATCCAGTGGCCTTTCAAACGCCACGGCAAGGCTCGCGGCAACCGCATCGTTGGGCAGTTTGTCCGAAAGCAACCCGCGCAATCGATCCGTGAAAAAGTCGCCGAGTTTGTCCGCGAGCTCCGCCGGGCCCAAATCGAGCGTCACGCCGCCGTATCCGTCGTACGCTGCGCGAATCGCATCGGACAAACGCATATCGAAGCCGCGATCGAACATGACTCGCAAGATGCCAATACACGCCCGACGCAAACCGTAAGGATCCGCGGCACCCGTCGGCGTCAAACCAATCGCGAAACACCCAACGATCGTGTCGAGTCGATCCGCGATCGACACAAGCGCTCCCGCATCGGACTTCGGCGTCGCATCATGCGCGCCTTTCGGCTGGTAATGCTCGCGAATCACTTCCGCCACTTCGGGATTCACGCCTTGCTTCAGCGCATACGCGCGTCCCATTTCGCCTTCGAGCTCGGGGAATTCGCCAACCATGAGCGACACGAGATCGCATTTGGCCAAGTGTGCGCCTGATGCAGCGGCCATCACGGTGGCTTCGGGAAGCGACAACAAAAGACCAAGCTCTCGGGCGAGTCGTTCGATACGCGCGGCTTTTCCAAGCATCGTGCCGAGGCGTTTTTGGAAGACGATGCCGCCGAGTTTGGTTCGACGATCGGCCATCGGGACCGCGACGTCTTCGCGATAGAAAAACCGGGCATCGGACAAACGCGCGCGCATGACGCGATCGTTTCCGCGACGAATGTTTTCCGGGACAAGCGCCGTATTCACCACCGATAAGTATTTCGGCAAAAGGCTCCCGTCTGCTCCACGCACGCCGAAATAACGCTGATGACCTTTGGCCACCGCGAGGATCACTCGGTCGGGCAGTTCGAGGAATTCATCGCCATACCCGCCAATGATCACTTGCGGTTCTTCCACGAGCGAAAGGTTTTCCCCGATCAAGAACTCGTCTTCGATGAGACTTCCGCCGGCCGCTTTTGCCGCTTCGAGAAGCCTTTCGTGCATCACGCGGGCGCGTTCACTCGGGTCCACGAGCACGTGCGCGGCACGCAACGTGTCCACGTATGCATCCGCGCGAGCGAGCGAAAACGTTTCAGGTGCAAGGAATCGGTGACCACGCGAGGTTCGTCCGCTCGTGATACCAGCGACTTCGACAGGCACGATGTCTGCGCCAAACAAAGCCACGATCCAGTGCATCGGGCGACCGAATGCAAATTCTCCAG
>JBGAOI010000559.1:0-5378 GCA_044221885.1 Polyangium sp. (in: bacteria) | reverse complement strand
CAACCTCCCATGCCTCCAACACCCATTCCACCCGATCCACCCGCGGGGATGAATCCACCGCCGTCGCCATTGCCGCCAGCGCCACCTTGACCGCCGGTTGCTCCACCCGCCCCGGCAACACCCGCGTCATTCTGCGGATTCGACGAAGAACTCGACCCGCCATCGGAACAGCTCGTTGCAAAAGCACCTCCGAGCGACAAGGCCGTCAAAGGAACCCAAACCCAAGACAATGTGCGTTTCATCCGTAAACTCCTTCCGGCAAGAGCATCCTGATTTTCGTCACTTAGCATAGTTGATGCCTCGACGTTACGGCAGGACGGATTTGCTGTTCGGCGCAACTTCATGCGAAAATCGGTTGCCAATTTCTCGAACCGGCACCAAAAGAGTCACGCACTATGACGACCGACATCCAACTCCACCGCCGAGCGCTCCTTGAAGGTGCGCTTCTTCTTCGAGCGCACTCGCTGGGCACACTGGTGATTACGGGCAAGGACCGACAAACATGGCTCAACGGTGTCGTCACGTGCGACTTGGCCAAAACGCGAAGTGGTGAAGGTGCTTATGGGTTTGTCGTGGGAAAAAACGGCAAATTGATTGCCGAAACATTCATCGTCGTGGACGACAAACGCATTTTGCTCGGCGTGAACAAAGATCGTCTCGAATTGCTCAGTCAGCATTTCGACAAATACGTCATCATGGAAGATGTGAACATCGATGACGAATCAGACGGATTTTCATGGACGATGGCCCATGGACCACATGCAGCGAATCTTTTGGCGCTCGCGCGAGCGCACGGAGCGATGGCAACGGCCGCCGTCGATATGACGGGAAAAGGCGGCGCGATGCTTGTGCTGGAGAAGAATGCGGCGGACGCCATTGAAGATCGATTGCAGAAAGAAAAGGCCGCTCCGGTGGTCGTGAGTGACGACGAAACGTGGGACAAACTGCGCGTCGAAATCGGCGTAGCCCGATGGGGCGTCGACTTCAACGACGACAATTACCCCCAAGAAGCAGCGCTCGAACACCTTGGCGTTTCTTTTCAAAAAGGCTGCTATTTGGGCCAAGAAGCCGTGTTCATGTTGCAAATGCGCGGACACGTGAAAAAGAAAATCGTCCGGCTCTTGATCGACGGCGAAGAACCCATTGCAAAGTCGACGGAGATCCATCAGCCGGATGGTTCGTCGGTCGGATCCATTACGAGCACCACACCATGCGCCGACAAAGCGGCACTGTGGGCCTTGGGTTATGTGAAGTGGAAACAATCGCCCGCGGGAACGGAACTGTCCGTGGCGGGGCGAAAAGCGATTGTCGGGTAGAACGTTGACTCAACGTTTCGGTTTCTTCTTCGGATCTGGCTTGGGCGCCGGCTCTGGAGCGGCCAACGAGGCATTGTAGCGTTTTGCTGCGGACGATACGTACGCTTGCGTCGTAAAATCGCGAAAATCATACTCGGTCAGCTTTGAATTCGCCATGTCCTGCGCCTTGGCCGCCTCATTCGCCCGTTTCCGATTTGCGGACGCTCTGATCCCAAAACCAACACCACCTAAGAGAAAGAGCCCTGTGGCACCATAAACATAGCCCACGCTGACGTTACCTTGACCTTCAGGCTTGAGCAGGATTCCTGCAATGAGCAAAGCGGCGCCCGCTCCCAAACCCGCAATGCCCAAACCAGTACCGAGCATTCGCGTGCCGGCCGTATCCTTCAGCGCCTTTTCATAATAAGGCAATGCATTTTCACGATTTTCATTAATCTTGGCAATCCGCTTGTTGAATGCTTCGAGAAATGCTGTATCGCGTGCAATGTGCAAGGCGCTGAGCGTGTCGATACGCGCGGAGCCTTGGTACACGTACCAATTGTATCCGTGACGGGTCACATGTTGATTCGCATAGATGCGGTCGGAACCTACACGACGACCTTGTGAATCATAGATTTCACGTTGCGCAACCTCGACGCGTTCGTTCGCGGTGTACGTAAATGTTTCCCCTTTGACTGCGAGGGGTTCACCTGTTGCGTCGACTTTGAACGCATATTCGTATTTCCCGTCGGGAACGACTGGCGGTGGCGGCGTAGCACCACAACCAACAAGTGTGATCCCAATCCATAGGAAACCAACGCGCAGACTCATGACAGTCCCTCGTGATGCGAGCATCGGGTATTCGTAGGCCGCCCATTGGTCAATTTATTCGTGGCCGAAACGGTCGGACCGCTGGGCAGGAAGGTCGAAATTCAACGCTTCGGCTTCTTTTTCTTCGTATCTTTTTTCGGCGCTGGCGGCGGAGCATTCAAACCAGCATTGTATCGCTCGGCCGCTTCCGACACATAGGCTTCGGTCGTCAAACGCGGAAAATCCCCAGCAGTGACATGCGAATTCGCCATGTCTTGTGCTTTCATCGCGGCCGCTTTGCGCCTCGTATTCGCGGCGCCCATGATGCCGAAACCTACGCCACCCACGATAATGAGCCCCGTAGGCACCCAAATCCACACGGCACTCGGGCTTTCATTGTCGGGCGTGACTGCCGCACCAACAACCAGCATGGCCAAACCCGACGCAATACCGGCAATTCCGAGGCCCATGCCCAGCGTGCGTCCGCCTGCCGTGTCTTTCATTGCCTTTTCGTAATAAGGCAATGCATTTTCACGGTCTTCGTTGATCTGCGCAATGCGCTTGTTAAATGCTTTGCGGAATGCATCATCGCGCGCGATGTGCAGTGCACTGAGCACATCAATGCGTTTGGAGCCTTGATAAACATCCCACGCGTAACCGCGACGCGCGACTTGTTGATTGGCGTAAATGCGATCGGAACCGACGCGACGACCTTGAGAATCGTAGATTTCACGCTGCGCCACTTCGACGCGCTCATTGGTCGTATACGTAAATGATTCGCCCTTTACAGCCAGCGGCTCGCCGGTTTTCTCCACTTTGAATTCGTATTCGTATTCCCCATCAGGAACGACCGGCGGAGGCGGAGTCCCTCCGCAACCAGCAAGCGTGACTCCAATAAAGAACAATCCAGCGCGCGCGTTCATGATGGCCCCTTGTGATCGGGGCATCGAAAGCCCGTTGACGAGCTGAAGTCAATTGGAAAGCAGAAAAATGCAAAAGAGGAGGCAACATTACTGCTACCTCCTCTCGGCAATCCCGAACGAAATGGGTTCAGGTGTTTGTCTTGGCGTAATGCCTACGCCACGGCATCACGGGAAGATGTCGCGTTCGCCGTACGCCGCGGCAATGCGCTGAAGCGCAACGGCATACGCCGCAACACGCATCGAGCACTTCTTCTGACGCGCCATCTCGACCACTTCGCGATACGCGCGCTTCATGGCCTTTTCGAGGCGCTCATCGACCTCTTCCAACGTCCAGAACTCAGAACGCTTGTTCTGTACCCACTCGTAGTAGCTGACGGTCACGCCGCCCGCGTTCGCGAGAACGTCGGGCAGAATGTCGATGCCACGCTCGAGGAGGATCTTCTCGCCTTCGGGCGAGCACGGGCCATTGGCGCCTTCAGCGACGAGACGCGTTTGCAAAGCGCGAGCTTCTTCTTCGCCAACCTGGTTCTCGAGAGCCGCCGGGATGAAGATGTCCGACTTGATTTTGAAAAACTCTTCGCGCGAGATCTGCTTGCCGCCCGGGTAGCCCGCGATCGACTTGTTTTTCTTGACGTAATCCTGAAGCTTGTGCGGGTTGAAGCCTTCGGGGTTGTACAAGTAGCCCGAGTGATCACCGACGGCGATCGTCGAAGCACCGAGGCGCGAGAGGATCAACGACGTAAACGAACCGACGTTGCCAAACCCTTGCACCGCAAGCGTAGCGCCTTCGAGCTTCACATCACGCTCGGCCGCCCATTCGATGATGCAGTACACGAGACCCTGGCCCGTGGCTTTCTCACGACCAAGCGTACCGCCACAACTCACGGGTTTGCCCGTGACGACGCCCTTGACCGATTGACGGAACACGTGACCAACCGTGTTCATGTACGTGTCCATTGCCCACGCCATCGTCTTGGCGTTTGTCCCGACATCCGGCGCCGGAACGTCCGTGTCCGGACCAATGTTGTTGCCAAGCGCGTGGAAAAATCGGCGCGTAATACGTTGGAGTTCTTCCTGTGAAACCTTGTTCGGATCGAACTTCACGCCACCCTTGCCACCACCAAGAGGCAAGTTCATGAGCGCGCACTTCCACGTCATCATCGCTGCGAGCGCCTTGACGTCGTCGAGCGAAACAGACTCGTGATAACGAATGCCACCCTTGTACGGGCCGAGAAGATTGTTGTGCTGAACGCGATAACCCTTGAAGAGTCGAATGTTGCCGTCATCCATCTTCACGGGGAAGTTGATGATGATCTCGTTCTTGGGTTGGCTGAGGATTGTCTCAATATAATCGGGCAAACCGATGGCCTTGGATGCCTCTTCGAGATAGCCCTGAACGACCTTGAAAAAATCGTACTTGTGGGCCTTTGAATCGCCCGCATTTGCCGCTTGTTGGTTATCCATGCCGCGCTTTCTAGTCTGAGCCTTAGGGCTTTTCAATTTTTTCATCACTCAACCAAATCGCGTAAAAACTGCGTCACTCTGTTGTCATGCTGCACGATGCCAAGCGTCGAAACGACTTTCCGTTCTTCTCGAAAGTTCATGGATGGTGCAGTGCGCTATTACGCGGTGCGGCGCACGGAATCCAACGTGCGTCGATGATTACGCGTTCAGGGTCGCGGCCAAAACCACAACGTGTACACGTACCCAAACGCGCCCGTCACGATGAGCGCATCCACGCGATCAAGGATGCCACCATGACCAGGAACAATCCCGCCTGAGTCTTTCACTCCAAACGATCGTTTGAGCATCGATTCGCCGAGATCTCCGGCTTGTCCAAGTCCGCCCGCGACAATCGCCATGATGATCGCGTGATCGAGCGGCAACGCACGCAAGTAGAAAAAGTGCCCGACGATCGCACCGGCAATCGCGGCCGCAAGTCCACCCATCGCGCCTTCCACCGTCTTCTTGGGACTCACCGCTTCGTACAGCTTGTGTTTGCCCAGGAACCGACCCGCAAAGTACGCGCCCGTATCACTGAACCATGACAACACGAGGGCCAGAATGACAAACCCTGGTCCCGACTCCCCTGCATCGCGCCGGACCAGCGCCAGCGTCGCCAGTCCTCCGCCGACCCAGATCGGTCCGAACATCATCGCAAACGCCCGCATACCCGTTGTCTCGTTCGCACCAAGACGCGCAAGCGTGATGAACAGCGCGACCATCGGGTAGAGCAACAACACGGTCACGAGCACGCGAGCGTCGGTCCCGAAAAACCAGAACATCGCGTAAACGCCCAGCGACACGAGCACGCCGAGCACCTGCGACACGCGGTCTGTCGGATGCGTCA
>JBGAOI010000558.1:0-5378 GCA_044221885.1 Polyangium sp. (in: bacteria) | reverse complement strand
CAAACACTCGGTTTTTCATGCTGAACGCCATGGACACGTGGACCGGGGACGAGCGTGAATGGTTGAAGAGCGAACTTGCCGCGGCGTTAAATGAACCAGGGCTCGTGCATCGCATCGCCGTGCTTCACCACGGCCCGTTTTCGAGCGGTCGGCACGGCGGTAACGCTCGATTGCATGCGAACGGGATCGTGGACTTGTTACGAGACAACAAGGTTGGGCTCGTGCTGGCCGGGCATGACCATCTCTACGAACGAGGCGAAGGGCAGGGGATCAAGTACATCGTGTCTGGAGGTGCAGGGGCACCGCTGTACTCGCGAGGGAAGGGCACGCCCGAGACGCAAAAATTCGAATCCGTCAACCACTACGTGGAGGTGGCTGTCGATGGCGACACGGTTAGCTTGGACGCCAGGCGGGCGAGCGGGAGTGTGATCGAGCATTGCACGTTCAAGGGGCTCGAAAAGTGGTCATGTAATGCGCCCGAGGAAAAGGCATCGGTTGCGACGTCATCGCCGCCCCAGGCGCAGCGAGCGGGTTCGTCCTGCGTGTGTTCCCAGGTTGGAGGGGCTTCTTCTGGGACGAGGTTTGGGCCTTTGGCTTGGTTTGTGACTCTGCTCTTGATCGTTCACCGCAGGCGGCGATAACCTTCGCGCATGCGTCGTTTGGCCTCGTTCGTCTCGATCGCGTCAAAAATTGCTCTCACGGGCAGTGTCATCTTGGGCAGCACGTTTGGCTGCGCGACCTACCACGATGATCTCGTGCGAGCGCGTGGGCACTACGATGCGAATCAGCATGAAAAGGCGTTGGCACTTTTCCGCGTGCTCGAAGCTGACATCGATTCGCTTTCTCCGGACGAACAGGCGCAATACGCGTATCTGCGCGGCATGACCGACTTTCGTCTCGCGGGTTCGTCCCTCACGAACAACGTGAGTGGTGGTGCTGCCGATCCGAAGAAGGCGTACCGGACGAACGCTCGTCATTGGTTGGCGATTGCTGCCGCGATTGAGAAAGAGACGCCCGGTGGTTTGAAGCCGGACGAGAAAGTGCGTCTGGAAGAATCGCTGAACGACTTGAACAAAGACGTCTACGGTGGAGCTGAGTCGATCGAAGATGGCGCCAAGAAGGACGAGAAGAAGCCCGCAGATGGAGCGGCCGCTCCTGGTGACGCTCCCGCGAAGTGATGCGAGACTCGTTTGAGTTCAAACCGTCGCCCCAGGTTTTGGTTACCGGGCGACGGTTTTGCATTTGGCGAAAAGCGTTCGTTAGGACGAACTCGTACGTAAGGCGTGAATTTCGTCTTTGAGTTTGAGCTTTTGTTTTTTGAGGTCGGCAACTTCGAGTTGCTCGGCAGGTGTCAGGTAGGCGCGGCGTGCGAGTTCTTGAATACGAGCATCGAGGGTACGATGCTGGGACTCGGCCAGTTTGAGACGGTCGGATTCATGCGACAACTGCACCTGCTTCGTCATGCCCACCTCCAGATGAGACCGTGCGCTGCCCGCGTAGTCTTCTTGCTGGTTGAACGAGCAACTTGCCGCACCCTGGGCAAGCGCCCATGAGCGTTCGAGAATATCTTGGAAGGGTGCTTTCGGGATCCTGTTTTCCCGACGGAGTTCGTCGAGGGGTGTGCGGCATGGGTAGGCGATACGTTGGCGTTCGTTGGGGCGAAGCCTGGATGTTGGCGGTGACGATCGGGTTGGTGGGCATCTCATCGCCGGGGTGTGGTGGGGCCTCGGGCCGAACCTCGGGTGTAACAAGGCCAACGGTTGGCAAACCAACGGCTGGCAAACCCCAAGCCGTGATTGAGGTGCCGAACGTCGTGATCACCCCCCTCGAGGACGGGCAGATCCAAGCGGAGTTCGAACGGGCCAAAGGACTACTTCTGGCAGGTGACCATCGGGCAGCGGCCGAGCTGTTCGACAAGCTGGCCAAGGCTCGGCCAGACTCCGAGATTGAGCCTCCTTGTGTTTATAACGCTGCGATTGCTTACGAGTCTTATGGTGCGTGGGATGAATCACTTGCAAGGCTGCGTGAGCTCTTGCGTCGGTTCCCAGGGTTCGCGATGGAGCGCCAAGCGCGCATGCGCATGGGGCGAACTTTGGCGCACGTCGAACGGTGGAGTGAGCTGGTTTCGGTTACGGACGAACTTACCAAGCGAACCGACCTAGCATTGCTCGAAGCCGTGGAGATGCGGGGAATGCGGGCGTTGGGGCTGGTCGAGCAAGACCTGGTGGATGACGCCCAGCGTGAAGTATCAATGGCACGGGACATCATCGAGCGGGAGCGGTTTGGCGAAGCGGGTAAGCCACCGATCGAATTGGCCGTGGTTTGGTTTGCCTTGGGTGAGGTTCGTCGCAAGAAGAGCGAGCTATTTGTATTCGACCCCTTACCGCCAAACTTTGGAGAGGCGCTGGAGCGAAGGTGCCAGGGGCTTTTGGATGCGCAGCGGGCATATACCGATACGATGCGGAGTTTGGACGCACGCTGGACGGCCATGGCTGGGTATCGATTGGGTCAGCTTTACCAGGACCTTTATCGCGACGTCATGCGGATCCAGCCGCCGGCCAAAGCGGACACATTGCGCAAGAAGCAGCTTTTCGAGGGCGCCATGCGGCTTCGATATCGCGTATTGCTCGAAAAAGGCCTCGATATGATGAATGGTACCGTCCGTATGGCGGACCGTACGGGCGAGGCATCAACGTGGGTAGCTCGGGCGAAAGAAGCGCAGACGAAGCTTGAACAAGCGCTTCAGGACGAAAAAGCAGCCCTTGCGAAAATGCCGTTTACCGAGGAAGAACTACGCGCCGAACTTGAAGCTTTGAAGGCGAAGAAGCCCTGATCAATTAAGCTTGGGTTTGCATCCGAAAAACACATCGATTCGGCCACTTTTATCAAAGCGTGCCAAATCACACGATGCTGGGCACAAGATGATCCTCGTGGGTTGGATGGGATCGTCAAAGTACCAGCCCGGCGTTTGACCGCACTCGAGCTTACCCTTAACCCGTGGGATTTCCGTTTGAGTGGCGTCGGCAGTGATGTATTTTACAACCACGCGGTCGAGTTCCAGTGGTTCATTGGCGGGAGGCTCGGGAATGATGTATTCGCAAGCGAGCGCGGAAGCCTGAATTTCTGCCATCTTTTGTGCGAATTGATTGACGTTGCCTGTGACATCATACGCTTGGGTTGTGCCTCCGGCTGCGGCGAGCTGGTCCAGATTGGCGAGACTCGCACCCGCAATGGCAATCACGTATGTTTCAACGGCGCTGGATATATGGGCCAACTGTACGACCGCGGCAATCTCGGTGATGAGGTTTTGCTGTGCTGGGCAGCTATTGGGGTCTCCGTCGCTTGCAAAAACGACGATTACCTTGTGATCAGGTTGCGCTAGTTGCTGTTCGGTTGCTGCTCGAAGCGTACCTTCGAGCGCCCCGTACATTGGTGTCGAACCGCCATTGGGGAGCTGCGAATCGATGGATTGCACGATATTGGGAGCATGTTGAGGCAAGGGACCAAGCGGTACAGCCAGATCGTGGTAGTGAACTGGATTGCAAACGAGGCTGTCGGGTGGTGAGTCGATAGGAAAGTAGAGAATTCCAAGGTTGATTCCGTCGGAGGCTGGATCTTGTACGAATTGTTTCAAGGCGGTTGTTACTCCTACCCAATTGGTGCCGTACATGCTTCCGGAACGGTCAAGGAGCACGATGACGTCGAGTTGAACGGGTTGTGCTTCGCTTCCGGTTTGGGCGCACGAATCGATTGCTTCCGTGGGCATGCCTGTTTCAAAGGCCAAGTCGTGATCGTCGGTGGTTGGGACGTCGGCTGACGCGTCGCCCGGGCCCCCATCAGGCAACGTGGATCCGATCGCGTGTGGTCCTTCGGATTGTTGCTTACGATCGGTCGACGCCGTGCATGCCAGATGTGTGGTCAGAAGCGTACAAATGCCCAATGCGCATCGTTTGAAGAAAATGCTTCGTAATTCGAAAAACATGGCACCCCCTACCTACATGGAACAAACGGGTCAATGGCAGCTCGATGCAAAGCCTCCCGAGCCTCGCATCCGCGCAGGATCGAGTCGGCTCTACATTGATTGATTTCGGGGGGCTCGGGGACTGATGGGGTGCGGAATTCAGTCGATAGAGTATGGACGTGACGAACCCTTTAGGGATTTTCGTGAACGTATTCCGCGAGAGCTGTCGTGATTGCGGCTGTTACGCTATCGACATCGCCATTTCCGTCGACGTGAATGATCCGGTCCTCGCCGACGAATTCCTCGGCTCGTAAATATGCTCTGGCGAGTCTTGCCTGCAATTCGGGTTCTTCATACAAATCGCTTGCTCCACCACGCATCTTGCGGCGATGTTCGGCGACCTCGGGTGCGACATCGACAACGACCGTGATGTCTGGCTGCATTGCGTGACGATTGCATTCGCGTATCCACGCCACGAATCGCTTTCGCTCCAATTCGTCCTCGATACCAATGGATTGATAAATGATGCTCGACAATTCGTATCTGTCGGAAATGACGACATAACCATCGCGCAAGTGAGGACAAATCTCGCTTTCCAAGTGGTCGATGCGATCGGCTGCAAAAAGCAACGTCATGGTCGATTCACGATGATGGGAGGCGAGGGTTACGCGCTGTTTGAGCATGAGGCGCAACATGGAGCCCATGGGCCCACCGCTTGGTTCGCCCGTGACGTGTACGAGTCGCCGGCGGGAACGCAAAAAAGAAGCGTAACGAGACGCCTGGGTTGTCGTTCCCGCACCATCGATTCCTTCGAACACGACAAATAAGCCGTCACTGCCGTCTTCACCGTTGCGCATTGTCTTGGTCTCCTTGGGTTACGATGGGTGCTGGGTCCTCGCCGAGGACGACGTTGTCGATGAGTCGCGCTCCCTTGGTACGAATTGCAAGAGCCAACAGGGTCCGTGCCGGAGCCGTTTCGTCGTGAGCAAACATGCGCAAAGATTCGGGGTCTGCAGCAGTAACGTAGTCGATCGAGTCTGCGATTTGCTCCACGCGTGTTCGTACAAGACGAACGAGTTCGTGTACTCGCCGTTCGCCCAAGGCAAACGCGTGTGATGCGTCGGTGAGTCCACGTGGAATGGCCGTCGCATTTTCTCGGGATTCCTTCGATAAATACGCGTTGCGAGAAGACATGGCCAAGCCATCGGGTTCGCGAATCGTTGGAACACCAATGATTCTAGCTGGAAGGAAGATGTCTTTGGTCATTCGTTCGATGACTTTGAGTTGCTGGTAGTCCTTTCGTCCGAAGAGCGCAATGCACGGACCGGTCAAGTTGAGGAGTTTGGCAACGACGGTGGCTACGCCTTCAAAGTGTCCAGGCCGATGCGGGCCGCAGAGTTCAGCAGCGAGCGCTCCG
>JBGAOI010000557.1:0-5383 GCA_044221885.1 Polyangium sp. (in: bacteria) | reverse complement strand
GACGTCGGTTGGGTCACGGGACACAGCTACATCGTCTACGGTCCGCTCTCGAACGGCGCGACGTGTTTGATGTACGAAGGTGCCCCGAACTTCCCCGATTGGGGCCGCTTCTGGCGCCTCGTCGAACGCCATCGCGTCACGATTCTCTACACCGCACCCACCGCCATTCGCGCGTTCATGCGGCAAGGCGACGACTGGCCCAAGAAGAGCGACATGTCTTCGCTCAGACTTCTCGGATCCGTTGGTGAACCAATCAATCCGGAAGCGTGGGTTTGGTACTACAAACACATTGGTGGCGAACGTTGTCCCATCGTCGACACGTGGTGGCAGACCGAAACAGGCTCCATCATGATGACGACGTTGCCCGGCGCTGCGTTCTCCAAGCCTGGATCCACGGGTTTGCCCATGTTCGGTGTCCACGCTGAAGTGGTGACGAAAGACGGCACCAAAGTCGGCGCGAACGAAGGTGGCCTGCTCGTCTTGCGTAAACCTTGGCCCTCGATGTTGCGCACGGTGTGGGGCGACGACGAACGCTTCCGCAAACAATACTGGAGCGACATCGAAGGTTGTTACTTCACGGGCGACGGCGCGCGTTGCGATGAAGACGGTTACTTCTGGGTCGTCGGACGTATCGACGATGTGCTCAACGTGGCTGGGCATCGCATCGGTACCGCCGAAATCGAAAGCTCACTCGTCTCTCATCCCGCAGTCGCCGAAGCTGCCGCTGTAGGTCGTCCGGACGAACTCAAGGGTCAAGCGCTCGTGGTGTTTGTTTCTCTGCGGCCTGGGCACAAGCCAGGGCCAGACTTGGCAACGACACTCGCGAACCATGTGGGTCAAGAGATCGGCAAGTTTGCTCGGCCCGACCAGATTCGTTTCGCGGATGCTCTTCCGAAGACGAGAAGCGGCAAGATCATGCGCCGACTGCTCAAGGATGTAGCTTCTGGACGCGAAACGACGGGCGACACTTCGACACTCGAAGACTTGGGTGTGCTGGCAAAACTTCGCGCCGACGAAGAGTGATCGGCACGCACGCATCTTTTCCCACCCCACAACTCGGGATACGCTGCCGACCATGCGGTCTCTGCTGACGCGATGGATCTCGGCAATCACGGCTTGCGCGATGGTCGTGACGACGATGCCCGTGCATGCACAAGGCAAGGGCAAGAAGCCGGAGGAAGATCCGAAGGTTGCCGAAGCCAAGAAGCATATGGAGGCCGGTGCGGCGTTTTTCAACGACCCCGCCGGTCACAAGTGCGAGGAAGCATTTTCTGAATTCGAGAAAGCGTACGAGCTCGTTGGATCGCTCAACGCGCTGAAGGGCATGGCGTTCTGCGCGATGTTTCTCGAACGCGATGGTGAAGCCATCGAGCTCTACGAAACACTGCTCGAACGAAAAGGCTCGCAGATCGAGCGTGCGGACAAACAGCAGATCGAAGCGGATCTCAAGGCACTCCGTGCAGCCGTTGCGATCGTGACGTTGAAGACCGACAGCGCGAACGTGGCCATCATCGATACGCGAACACCCGCGAAGGGTTATCCGATCACGAATCGATACAAGATCGAGGAGAAGCAGCTTCAGCTCGGCGTCCATCCAGGTGTCCACGAGTTTCGGGCGTCGATGGATGGAAAGCCCGAGCAGGTTTGGCGCATCGAAATCAAGAACGGCGATGCCTACAATCACGACTTCAACTTTGGCGCGGACGAACCGGATCCGAACGACAAACCTCCGCCCAAAGTTCCAGACAAACCTACGCGTCCCGTTCCCAAGTCGGTCTTTATCGTTGGTGGTGCAACGGTTGCGTTGGGTGCGGCTGGTGGAGTCGTCGGGTTCTTGGCCAAAGGCGCTCGTGACGAGTTCGAGGCTGCAAACGGAAAAGAACCGGACAAAGCAAAACTCGAAGCGATGCGTTCGAAAGTGGTGACGATGAATCTCGTCGCGGACGTTTCGTTTGGACTGGCGGTCGCGGGAGCGGCGACGACCCTCGTCCTTTTCCTCAAACGGCCGGAGAAACAGCCGGATCAAGGCCATCTTCCGCTTCAATTTTCACCCTGGGCCACGCCGCAAGGTGGTGGCGCCATGGTGTGGGGAACCTTCTAAAGGCCGGGGCCTGAAGGTAATTTCGCAGAATTCGAGCATCTTTTTCGGGATGCGTGGATAATTCAAAGCTCGAGGCGCGTGCGTTGGAGATCGAGCAGGGGACCATCGTTGCAAGTCGCTACCGCATCAGCCACCCGCTTGGGCGTGGTGGGATGGGGGAGGTGTATGCCGCGGAGAACACCCGCACTGGTCGCTGGGTAGCGATCAAACTGCTGCACGCCGACGCGAAAACCAAAGCGTCATCCGTTGAGCGGTTCCGCCGCGAAGCACGGGCATCGGGTTCGATCAACAGCGACTACGTCACGCAGGTGCTCGATGTCGAAGACGACCCGACATTCGGCATCGTGCTCGTCTTCGAATTGCTCGAAGGCGAAAGTCTCATCGATCGCTTGAAGCGTACCGGTCCCATTGCGTTCGAAGAACTGCATCCGATCATCGAACAGGTGTGGATGGGTTTGGCCGATGCACATCGCGTGGGCATCATCCATCGCGACCTCAAGCCGTCGAATGTTTTTCTGGAACAACGCCCCGATGGTTCGACGCGCGTGAAAATCCTCGACTTTGGGATCTCCAAACTGCCCAAGGGTATGGAAGGAGAAACCCTGACCGAGATGGGTCAGAGCTTGGGGACGTTCTCGTTCATGCCGCCGGAACAGATCGGCAAAGCGAAGACGGTGGACCATCGCGCGGACATCTACGCGTGCACGACGCTCATCTACCAATCGCTCACGGGACAGTTGCCGTACATCGCGAAGAACGTGCTCGTGATGGTCGAGATGAAGAGCAAGCAGCCGCCACGCACGGTTGCGGAAGCGCTCGAACGGCCCGTGGATCCACGTCTGGAATCGTTCATGGCCAAAGGATTGGCGCGTGATGCCAACGATCGATTTCAGTCCGCAGCCGAAGCACTCGCTGCATGGCGGGAACTCATTCATCGACCGTCGAATCCACGAGCAACGCCAACGCCACAAGCATCGGTGCCGTGGGCGCAATCATCGTCATCGAGTTCGCCGCTGGTTCGTCCTCCGGCACCTATCGATATTTCGGTTCGCAACGATCCCGCGCCGTCGCCTTCTGCGATCTACAACGAGTCCACGACGGATGACGTCGTCGCGACTGTAGCGATGCCGAGGGCACGTCTCGCACCAACTGCCGCGATGAACGCTGTTCCGAATCCGCCAACAGCCTCGCCTCAAGCGAACGCACTCGGTTCGACGATCGCGATGCCTTCGCTTGGCAGCTTTCCC
Organism: Polyangium sp. (in: bacteria); assembly: GCA_044221885.1. Taxonomy (GTDB): domain Bacteria; phylum Myxococcota_A; class Polyangia; order Polyangiales; family Polyangiaceae; genus Polyangium. Next base: position 2,035 of record JBGAOI010000557.1, on the reverse strand, counting down.
GCGGCTCCTGGACCGAGCCAATACGGAGCGACGCAGCAGCCGGTTACCGCCACGCCTGTTGCGTTTACGCCTCCGAGTCCTTCGCAACCTGGGTACCTCGGGTCTCCGCAAGGTCAGCAAGTACCGGGTCCGTATGGGAGTTGGCCCCCGAACACCGCGCCAAACCAAGGTCAGTGGCGACAAACGGGACCCAACCCTCAGATGCCGGATCCTGGCGCGATGGACATCCCACAGAAGAAACCGTTGCCGTTTCTTTTCTGGGGGATCCTCGCCGCCGTGTTGGGCTTTGCGATCGTGGGCGTCGTTCTGTACCTGACGCGCGGTTGAGCACAAAAGCAAAAACGCTGGTTTGTCATAACCAGCGTTTGTCGTGATGTAACTGCGGATGTTGGTTCGAGCGTCGACGCTTCAGTGCGTCCAGCGAACGACGACACACGTGACGTTGTCGGGTCCGCCGTTTTCGTTGGCGCGTTCGATGAGCTTCGATGCCGCAGTGGTGATGTCTTGGTATTTTCCGAGGATTTCCGCGATCTCCGCGTCGCTCACTGGGCCGGACAAACCGTCGGAGCAAAGCACGTACGTATCGTTCACAGCAGGAACTTCGAATCGCGTATCGACCTTGACGGTCTCCTTCATGCCGAGCGCGCGAACGATGACGTTCTTGTGCGGGAAGTTCGCAATTTCCTCGGGCGTGAGGCGCTTCATCTTGATGTAGTCGTTGAGCAACGAGTGATCTTCAGTGAGGCACTCGAGCTTGGTGTCGCGGTAACGGTAGACGCGCGAGTCACCGACGTGAGCGATGTAGACGCCATCGTTTGCCGTGAAGATCGAGACAAACGTTGTGCCCATGCCGCGCTTTTTCGATTCGCGTTGCGCGGTTTCGTAGATGCGCAAGTTGGCGAGTTTGATGCCCGTGATGAGCCGATTTTCATCGTAACCCTTCGAGCGATCCATCTTGTACGGCCACGTTCGTTCGGGATCGTCCTGGGTTTGCGCGAAAAACTCTTGCATCGAATCGACGGCCATCTTCGACGCGACTTCGCCGGATGCATGACCGCCCATTCCATCGGCAACGATGAACAGGCCGAACTCCGTCATGATCGCGAAGTTGTCCTCGTTATGGTTGCGCTTGCGGCCGACGTTCGTCTCGCCGGCTACCTCAATACGAAGCTGTTGAGCCACAGTTCACCAAAATGCAGAGGACGTCCGCGCTCGGGTTCTTGTTGAGCGCTCTTGCCATGGTCTGGATCGTTCGTCGGCGTGTCAACGGAGATCCGCCAAACAGGTGCGATGCGACCCAAGAATCGGGTTATCGGCGCCCCCCCATGAGGTCCGGTTTCAGAGGAACGGGGCCGCGGGGCGATGGTTCGCCAGCGGCAGGGAGTTCGGCGGGCACGGCCGATTGCTCAGAAGCCGTTCGCGGGTCAGGCGCCTGACGTAAAACCACCGTCACCTGTCGATATTTGCCTTGACCAAACAAGAGGAGCGGCACTTTGTCGCCAATGGCCCGGGCACGAATCGCTTCCACGAGCGATTCCGGTGTCGTCACCGGTGCTCCATCCACCGCAACAATCAAATCGCTCGCCGCTGCGTCTCCACCAACGAGCTTCGCTTCCGCAGCAGGGCTATTCGGCTGCACGGCTTGCACACGTACGCCTTTCACAACCGTCGCGACGTCCGCAACACCTTCAATTCCGAGCCACGCAGAAGGCGGAACCGCAGTGGGTGGTACGGTTTTGAGAAACGAACGAACCGCGTTGATTGGAACTCCAAACGCGACCGGAGTGCACGGACGACCTTCGTTGGGTGCGCATCCACGAACGAGCAACGAGACCACTCGACCATCTTCATCAATGATGGGACTGCCCAAATCGAGTGGCGATACGCGCGAGCCAAGTTCCAGCGCATTCGGCAACTCCACATCATCGGCGCCAAGCAACGTGCGTCGCCCACGAATGACCATCGCGCCTGGAGCAATCTTGCCTCGCGACGTCGAGTAAGAACGAATCGTTGCGTCAGGACGAACGGGGTCTCG
>JBGAOI010000556.1:0-5387 GCA_044221885.1 Polyangium sp. (in: bacteria) | reverse complement strand
AGGTATTGGGCTCGCGCTTCGGAAACGTTGGCCATCACCAAAACGTACCATGGCCCCATAACGCCAACAAGATCGCTGTGACGTGCCGGTCCAACGGCCTCGAACTTGACGTCAGGTTATTACGATAGCGCCGCTGAGCATTAGGCTGGTTTGCCGGCTCACGGCGGAGGCGGCGGGGGATCTTCGATGGCAATGGACAAATTGTAGAGTTTGCCCGTGTACCCGAACGTCGAATTGGATACCTTGACGTAGTGCTTGCCTGGAGCAACGATCGGGTCGCTGATCAAGTCCTCGTGATAATCCTTGTCGCCGCTCGGACCACCCAGCGCCGTGGTACAGTTTTGAAAAACCTGAAGGATTGTATCCGTTTCAGCGTCGCCGGGGGTTGTCTTGACATGCACGACTTTGCCTTCGGAACCAGTAGGTACGTCGAACCAAACCCAGTCGATGTCGGCATCGCTGGACATGTACATGTTCTGGAGATTCGCCGGCAATGCTCCGGCCGGTTGAGCCATGGCACACGCATTGTTCGTATCGACATCGGGCGTCATGACTTTGGTGGCGGTGACCGTCGTCGAATAATTGCTGGCGCCCGTGTTATCCCAATAGATGAAATAATACGGGTCGGTATTCGTAGCGAGCAAGGTCGTGGTTCCCGCAATACCCATGAATTCGACGAAACTGCCACTCTTCGGAAGCATCGCCAATCTCGGGTTTGCATCGCCTGACGATGCCGAAGCTTCGATCATGTACAACCCTGGACCCGAGGGCGCGAAGGTGTAAAGCAGCGATTCGAGCGGTTCCGCGATCTTTCCTTTGGCTGCATCACCTTCGATAAGGGGCGTCGCAGTGCGGGCAACGAGGTCGAGCGATTTCGGTGCCGAGGACGTAATGGCATCTCCAGAAGGACCGCTATCAATCGAGAAATCGCCCGGACCCGCCGGAGCGTTCACATCAGCCAACACGAGAACGTCGGCCGAATACAATTGAACGTCATTCACACTCAGGGTCATGCCTTCGGATCCGAGCGCGAGGACATTCGGGAACGTGATGGGCTCGAAAAACCCGTCGCCCATCGTCGTGGTGTCGAATGGCGTTGCCAAGTCGAGTTGCTTTGCTTTGGCCGCGAAAATCGAACCTTGCGCCACAGTTCCTGTCGTAATCAAGTCCAGCGGACTGTCGAGCTGACCTGCGTTGCGTCGGTCCACTTTGTATCGTAGCCGCTGATGGTGATCCCGACGACGCGTCCAAGAAAAACCTTGTTGGGAATGACGGCGCTGATGCTCGTCTCGGGAGGCGGCGGATTCTCCGTACTGGACGAACTCGTGGTGGTCGTATTGTCGGAACAGCCGAACGACAAGGCGGCTAAGAGTGGCAACGTCAACAGAGCAATTCGATTCCTCATGCGTAGCTCCTGGCGAAAGTAAGCGACTCGTGTCGCGAAATAGACATCGCCGGATCATCGACGATGGTCACCGCGGGAGCAAGAAAAAAAACGTGTCGGCCGCAAAGGTGGTGCAACTCGGCGTGATCCGAGCGATTTACGAAGGTCGGCGTTACGCACGTTTCGAGATACGTACGCCGCGTTGACCGAGTGCGCGACGTAATGCGGATTCGAGCGTCGCGAAGGTTTGGAAGGTGGCCGTTTCGCTCGAGCCCAGATCGACGAGTGTCCGCGCAACTGCGGGAGAAATGCCCGATACGAAGCATTCACTGCCCAAAAGCGCCGCAGCGCGGGCAATATCGAGCAAATGGTTGGCCGTTTCCGCATCGACGGTGGTGACACCCGTTAAATCCAAAATGGTAAATTCGGCTTGTTTTTCGGTGATTCTTTGGAGAAGTTCGTGCATCATTCGCGACGCACGTTCGCGATCGACCATGCCAATCACGGGAAGCGCCACCGTTTTTTCCCATACTTCGATGATCGGCGTCGACATGGCCGCCAAGGCAGCTTCGAGCATGCTGGCAGCTCGTTTTTGTTCGGTTACATCGCGAGCTGACGAGATGGCCATCTGTTTGCCGGCATGTTCGAAGAGCACCGTGCGCATTTCCGCTGGAAACGTCGTCCCATCCTGGCGCTGAAATTCGGTGTCAATCGTTCGTGGTACTCCGACAGCGAGCAATGCCCCTTCCACTGCAACGCCTTCCGTGGTAATCCCGGCGCGGAGATCGGCCAGATTTTTCCCAATGAGATCCTTGGGATCGGTATGCAATTCTTTCCCTGCCGCTCGATTACATTCGAGAATGGTGCCATCTTTTTCGTGAACGAAGAGCATATCGGCAGCATGCTCAACGAGGAGTCGAAAACGCGCATCACTTTCGTCTGCAATGCGTGCCGATCGCAAACGCTCGATTTCAGACGAAATACGACCGGCGAAAAGGCGCAATGCCAACGCCCGCTCTTCAATCGATTCCATGGGCCGCGAATCGACCATCGCTAACGTGCCCATGGTTTTTCCTCTTGAGTCCACCAGGGGCACAGCAACAACGCTTTGCATCTTTTCCATGGATGGATTGCCCGGAAAAACGTCTTTCGTGCCGCGAGGAACCTGACAAACTTCCCCTCGGGCCACAAAACCGCACGGCGTATTGTCCACCGGGTAACGGATGCCCTCCACGTGATTGTGCCCGTCCCATAAAGAAAGCAGCCGGGCATGCGTCGGGGGCTCCTCGAATTCGCTGGCAAATACCATATCGACTTGCATGGCCAAAGCCGTTTGTCGCGTAATCGCGTGGAACAATGCGACACCTTCGAGCTGCGCAGCCGCGCTATCAAATCCGGTCGACAGAAACATCTCCGCACGCATTCTGGACATTTCACGCGATGCAGCCCGACTTGCCGAACGCAACACGGCCACAATCTGCGCTTCATTCGATTCCGACCGCGGCCGATCGTCCACAATGCATACTGTGCCAAGAATCATACCCACGTCATCACGAATGGGCACACCAAAATAACTCTCCGCATGAATCGATTCGAGCATGGTGATATTGGGAAATGCCTTCCGCACATCCGAGGGGATGGCAACCACTTCCCCACGCATGATCGCCTGACAGGGCATTCCTGGCACATCATACGAATACGGGTCTACGGTATGCCCATTGGCCCAACCCGCAATGACCTCAGCACGCGCCACAGGCCAACCCACAGCCCGAGTGAGCATCACATATTGAGGTCCAAGCGCATCGACGACACCTCGAACGACATTCTGAAACAACATTTCGCGCGATACATGTTCCCCAATGTCATCGCCAACCCAAAGAACCCGTCGTCCAACACAGTGCAAATGCTCCCCCGAAGGCGTTGCATTGGCTTCGAGCGCCTGTTCTGTACCGTCGACGTTTCGAACCAGCACCTGAAAACGAACTCGTTGCCCAGTCCGAGCTGATACCAGCGCCGATTGAAACGACGGTAGCGACGACTTCGTCAAAAATGACGTTACCGCAGTTCCGACAATCGCCGCCACATCGACCCCCACGAGGCGTGCGAACGCTGGGTTTGCTGCGACAATCGTTCCGTCGGAGGACGCCAGTTGCAGTGAAAAAAGCGGCTCTCGAGATTCGTGAAAAAATGCACTTGCAGAAAACCCCATTGACGAACTCTGCCTGATCCCAGCCAGCATGGCAAGTCTTTGCGATCATGAAATGGCGCGTCCCCCAAAACCCTCGCGTTACACGTCGTACAAAAAAATTGCCCACACGGCGACGAACCCTCTTGCATTCGCCAAGAACGTGTCAGACGATGTGTCCGGGTCAGCTTTGCCATCATCGAGGTCTCCATGCTGCGAATTTCTCAACCCCTGACACATATCGGCGGCTCGTATGAAGTCGTCGTCATTGGAAGCGGATATGGTGGAGGTATTGCCGCGAGCCGCTTCGCGCGAGCCGGACGCAAAGTTTGCGTGCTCGAACGAGGCCGCGAGTTTTTACCAGGGGAATTCCCAAATACCGAAGCCGAAGCTTTGACCGAATTCCAAGTCAGCGGACCCGATCATCGTCTTGGATCGCGCAGTGCGCTCTACGAATTCCACGTCGATAAAGAAATATCCGTCGTCAAAGGATGCGGTTTGGGCGGAACGTCCCTCATCAATGCCAACGTTGCGTTGCGGGCGGACAAGCGAGTGTTCGACGATTTACGTTGGCCCGCCGAATTGCGCCACGACCTCGATCATGGGCTCGAAGCTGGTTATGCCCGTGCTGAAGCTATGCTCAAACCAGAAACATACCCAACAACCCGCCCGCGTCTCAAGAAAGTGTCTCATCTTCGAGCTTGCGCCGAACATCTTGGCGAAAAGTGCTTTTTGACCCCCATCAACGTCACATTCGAAACCCCCGAATCCGGCGTGAATCATGTCGGTGTCCCACAAAAAGCATGCAATGATTGCGGCGATTGCGTAACCGGATGTAATTATTCCGCAAAAAACACCACGCAGATGAATTACCTGCCCGATGCGTGGAATCACGGCGCCGAAATCTTTTGCGAAATCGACGTTCTATCCGTGCGTCGCGTGGGTGAACGTTGGCTCGTACTGGTGCGACCATTAAATGTCGGTCGCGATCTTTTCGATGCGCCACCGATTCATATCTTTGCCGATATCGTCGTTCTCGGAGCCGGAGCGCTCGGCTCGACCGAAATCCTTTTGCGTTCGGCGGAAGGCGGCCTCGGCGTATCGCGTATTTTGGGTCAACGTTTTACCGGAAATGGCGACGTCCTTGGATTTAGCTACAACGGCGACAATCCCATCGACGCCTTTGGAATGGGTACGACAAACCCGGTAGGAAATGATCCACCCGGACCGTGCATTACCGCCTTTATCGATGCGCGAGAAAATCGGCCACTCGAACAAGGCACCATTACCGAAGACGGGACGATTCCCGGCGCCATTGGACGATTTGCCGCCGATATGATGGCTACCGAAGCGGCGGTGCAACACAAGAACCTGCACGTCGACGTCGCGACCGCATTAAAACGCGAAGCTCGGGAACTCGATTCGGTCGTTCGCGGACCTCATCATGGCGCAGCCAATCATTCGCAAACGTTCCTCGTCATGGCCCACGACGGCGACGATGGACGTATGGAACTTGAAAATGGTAACTTGCGCATTCATTGGCCCGGCGTTGGCAAGCGCCCCATCTTCGAAGAGATCAATGGCACGCTGGCCAAAGCGACCGAAACCAATCACGGAATGTATCTCCGCAATCCGATTTGGAACAAATTGTTCGGCCAACCTCTGCTCACCGTGCACCCGCTCGGTGGCTGCTGCATGGGCGACAATGCGCAAACCGGCGTCGTCAATCACAAAGGCCAAGTCTTCGACGGCGTCGATGCAAAAAGCGTCTACAATGGGCTTTACGTGATGGATGGCTCGATTCTTCCCATGTCTGTC
>JBGAOI010000555.1:0-5400 GCA_044221885.1 Polyangium sp. (in: bacteria) | reverse complement strand
GCTCAAGCATTCTTCAGCTTGGGCGAGAACATCACGCAGATTGATATTCGCGTGCCGGATCCTGAGCGCGTCGGAGAATTGACGGATACCGTCAAAGCAACGGCCGAGACGTTCACGACGGCCAAAGGTGAGCCGCTTCGGGCCCGAGATTGGGTCGAAATGAACAAGAATTTGTTCAGCGCCTTGAAGCTCGAAAAGATTGCCACCTTCATCATTCTGTCGATTGCGATTGCTGTCGCAAGCTTTTGCATTGTCTGCACACTCTTGCTGATGGTGACGGAGAAAGGCAAAGAGATTGCCATTCTCAAGGCGCTTGGCGCTTCGGACGGGGCCATTATGCGCATCTTCATGATTGAAGGCATCGTCATTGGCGGCATTGGCACGATTTTCGGCGTGTCGACGGCGCTGGCAGCATGTTCCGGGCTGGCGTATTTCGGCGTCCGGCTCGACCCCGAGGTGTATTATATCGACCGTTTGCCCGTGAACGTCAATGGTTCCGACTACGCGCTCGTCGCTGTCGCGGCGTTCATCATTTGCTCCCTAGCCACCATCTACCCGGCTCGTGCGGCGTCCAAGTTGTCGCCTGTTGACGGGCTTCGTTACGAGTAAGAACGCCATGGCCGAGTCGCTCGTCGTGATTGAGAATCTGCACAAGTCCTTTGTGCACCTAGGTCGCCGCCTCGATGTCTTGCGCGGTATTGATTTGGTGATCAACCAAGGTGAAATCGTTGCTATCGTCGGCCCGTCTGGTGCTGGCAAAAGCACGCTTTTGCATTGCATCGGCACGCTCGACTTGCCTTCGAGTGGTCACTTGTCCATTGCTGGCGAACAGCTCGTGGGATTGCCCAGTACACGATTGGCTCAGATACGCAATCGTATGATCGGCTTCGTTTTTCAATTCCACCACTTGCTGCCTGAATTTAATGCCCTGGAGAACGTCATGATGCCGGGGCTCATTCAGGGAAAAAGCCGTCGCGAAATGGAAGCTCCGGCGACGAAATTGCTGGACGAAGTGGGGCTCAAACACCGCGTCACGCATAGGCCGGGGGAACTTTCAGGCGGTGAGCAGCAGCGCGTTGCGCTGGCCAGAGCGTTGGTGTTGTCGCCGAAATTGTTATTGGCCGACGAACCTACAGGCAATTTGGATTCGGCGACGTCGGTCGCGATGCATGATTTGTTTTTCGAGATCAACCGCAAGCACGGTACGACGGTTGTGGTTGTTACGCACAATCCGGCGTTTGCGGCGTCGATGCCGCGCATGGTAACGGTGGTGGACGGAAGAATCGAGAAAGACGAACGTCGAACCGAATGGAAGAAGATGGAGGCGGAAAAGCCTTCAGAAGAGGCAGCGACGAAGCCGACCGTTGAAGTGGCGGAAAAAGAAGCGGCTTCTGCATCATTCGAGCCGGAATGATTAAATCGGTATTTCGATTCGGTCTCAACGTCTGCTTTTGGGGGAATTGTTGAGCCAGGCTTCGGCTTCCTGGATTGTCGAAACAAACTCGAAATCGAATCCCCATTTGTCCGGAGCAACCACACGTCCGGCGCGGATGAGCATCGTCACCATCATCTTTATGGAAAAACTCGCGCCGATGAACCCGATCCGCCGCAATGGATAGGACCGGGTCACGCTCATGAAATGGGTCCTCGCCCCTGCGGTCACTCGACCCAGGGTAGTGATCTCGAATGTGGCATCGAGCAGCGTGTTGAACTGATCCGCATGATGATAGATGAATTTCGTATAAGCGACAGCGTCGTCTTCTTCCAACACCCCCCGCAATACGAACGCGCACCGGTTGGGTGGGAAAAACCGATATTCGTGTTGATTGGAGATTACGAGAATTTGTTGATCATCGCTCGCCATGCTCATCACCTCGTTGACTCAACCTTTGCCGCGCATCTTTGCGCCTTGCGCGCGCAATTCGTCGAACCACGCATTGGCTTCGGTCACTGTTGAAAAAAACTTGACTGGAAACTCGAAATTCTTGGGAGACACGAGCTTTCCTGCAGTAATGATCATGTTGGCAACAATTTGCGTGGCAAAGCGCGTTCCGAAAACAGCCAATGCGGCATACGGATACGCGCGACTCGTCTTGATGACCCGGTCGCGCCCCGCGGAGGTCGCGTGTGAAAACGCACTGAGATCATAGGCGGCATAAAGCGGCCGCCCAACTCGGTCACCTTGCTCGAATACGAAATTCAAATAGGGGTCGGCATGCTCGCCATCAAAGACGCCGCGAAAGACGAAACCAAGCTCGTCTGGCTCAACAAACCAGGCCTCATGGGTGCCGAACGTGATATGATGTTTCTTCTCTGCCGTCATGGCCCCAATTCTCCATACAATCGTTTGCTCGCTTGAGGCGCATTTACGGGACTCGTAAATGGAAACGTGACAAAAATGCCATCACGGTTCCCCGTCCGGGCGCCATCTTGGTAAAGCAATGCAAACAAGCCCGTTTCGTCGAATTTGGAAGAAGCCGCGGACAACGCCAAGAAATCTTTGGCAAACGGAGAAAATTCGGTGCCTTTGCTACCCACGAGTTTGCCCATGGAGTACATGATCGATGTGGCTGCTTTGGCAGGATCGCGACCGTAAAACCATACGCCGACATCGCGTGTCGTCAGGTGCGCGCAATGCGCGTAGAGAGCGCCCCAGTCGGCATCCGTGTCCTTGACGAGTTGTTCGGCAATCGAGACGAATTCATGGCGACGATCGATATCGAAAAAAGGCCGCGCATATCCGTCGCCGAACGTAATGGTCACGTCACTACGCGGGGCAATGGCTTTGCCAGCAACCGCGTCCACCTTGCCATCCACAATCGTTGCGAAAACTGATTTTTCGCCCCAATGCACCTGCCCACCGGCCACGATATTCGTAATCGCCGCGTGCGCACCAATCGGGTCCCCGTTTTGCCGCGACAACCACAATTCAACGGTCCACCCTTCGAGCGGCATGGACGTCCAAGCGCCACCACGCCACATCATGTTCCGAGTTGCATCGCAAGCGCGCGCCAATCGCGCTGTCCGTTGAGTGGCTGTTTCGCTATTGGGATCAGGAGGCGGCGGCGGTGGCGGCTCTTTTTTACTCAGCACAAGAATCGTAGCGAGAACGCCAATGGCGAGTACGACAGCCGCGCCAATTTTCACGCGAGGATTGGCGATCAACTCTTTGAGTTTTGAAACAATCGGCTCGAGCCAAGGCGGCATGGTCACGCCCGAATCGTCAGACTTGGGCGCATCGGTTGCTCCGCCCCCTCGCTGAATGTGCAAAAGACGCATTGCCAACAAACTCGCCTTTCGCTGGCGTATGTTCACCGGCAACATCGACCATTGTTGAAGATCGGCTGACGCATCCACCCAAATGGGTCGAGCATCGCGCGTAGTCATCTCGACGCCATTGTCTTTTTCAAGAACGACTGCACGTATGCCTTGTTGAGACAACGCATCAGCCACCATGTCGGCGAGTGACAATTCCTCGAGCGGTCGCGTCATAGGGCGCGCGAGTATATCAACGTCGCGGAAGAATAGCGATAAGAAAGATCGCTATTCTTCCGCAACATGAAGGGCACGTTTCGAAGAAACGTGCGTCAAGGTTTTGGAGCTGCTTCAGCAGGCGGAGGCACAGGTGAGTCCGCAGGCGTTGGCGTAGGCGCGGGCGTAGGCGTGGGCGTGGGCGTGGGCGTCGGATTGGCCGGGTTTGTCGCGTCCGGTAGAGGCGTGGGTTTTGCGTCTGTTGCCGGCGGCGGTTTTACCTCGGGACATACAGGACACTTGGGCTTATCGTCTTTCTTGGCCGGAACTGCATCCGTCCAGCCATAAATGAGGCTCAAGGTCGTCGTGGTATCGAGGTTTTTCAGATTGCCAATGGGCTGGCGATCATACGCGGCGTTAAAGCCAATACCCACTGAAAACCCTTTGAAGAGTTTCGCCGCGAGGACGGCATTCAAGTTCACGCGCGAGTTCATATCACCAAGGTCTGTCTTGATGAACGATTGCAGGTATTCGACACCCGTCGAGAACGTGATGTCTTGGGTAAACGCATGCCGGAAACCCAAAAATGCGCGCGCCGAATGATCGATACGCGTTTTTTCCAGAAGCTCACCTGTTGGATTGCCGGCGTCATCGAGTATGATTCGGCCTGCTTCGGTGCGGGTATCGTGCTGGAAGTCATAACCGACTTCGGCCCACAACGAAGTGATCTTCGATTTGTAGGCAATGTACTTGAAGCCCGGATCGAGATTAAAACGGAACGCCAAACCTTGGAATTTGTCGTAACGGCCGGTGCCAATCAAGAAGAGCGACATGCGGTCGCCAAAGTATCGATCGTAACGCAAACGACCTTGGAAGTTCTCAGCGCTAGGCACCATATCGAGTTCCGGCTTTGGCGCGGCTTCACCATAGTTGCCAAGTACCGACACGCCAAACCCATTGCTTCCACGACGCAAGTCAAACGCGCCGTTCAGCGTCAAAGCGACGGTTCGCGAGTTACCCGATGTCAACAGGCCACCTGCGGACAATGTCACGCTTGTCGAATCATTCTTGGGGACTTCAATTTTCGGCGCGTCCGTCGGCCCGTCGGGACCTTTGGCCAGCGCTTCGAGGTCCGGAGGCGGCGTCCCCGTTTGCGCGTTCGCATTCGCCGTTACCAACATCATCACCAAGCCCGAAACCAAAACCGAAAAACGCATCTGTGACCTCGTCATGTCATCGCTGAATGTCATCGCTGACGTAAAGTGAGCCGCATCTCGCCACACGTGGAAATCCTATCCGCAAGAATTCGACGCGGGCAAACCCGACTGGGTGCCTCGGACGACCCCATACTACAGACCATCCAACAACCGCATCATTTCGCTGCGTTGAAATGATGCTCCGTGACGTGTTTTGGTTTTTCCCTACGTCACAAAACGTAGGCTTTCAACCAGGACGGCGTCGAGTGCATGATTGAATACCAAGCCCGGGAGGTTCCAAAAACCCTAGTAGTTTCGTCAACATCCCATGCGAGCTTCATGCACCACGTCGACGCGATTTCTTACGAAGTGGTACGTCCACAAAAACATCACTCGCTTGCGTGACCACGAGCGCCTTGGCCATCCACGCATCGATCTGGGCAATGTCTTTCGCGCTCTTGATGCGTTGACGTTGCGCAGCCGTGATGTCAAAACCTCGCAAAATAAGGATTTGAATCAAGGCGTCGAGCTTGCCTTCGAGCTTGCCTTCGAGCTTGCCTTCTTCGCGCACCGCTTCGAGGCTCGCAAAACCTTTACGTTGAAGCAGATTACGCAACGTGACTTCATGCGCCGCTTCACGATCGAACAACGCGTCGACGGGAACAGGATTCTGCAAGATTCCGGGTGCGGTCAGTTCCTCCCCACTCTTCGCCAGACGCATCGGTTTTCCACG
>JBGAOI010000554.1:0-5402 GCA_044221885.1 Polyangium sp. (in: bacteria) | reverse complement strand
ACCCGTTTCCAACGTTGGGACAGTATTTCCAGCGATCGTATGTTTTGGCAGTATCGCCGAGATGAAAGCACGTTCATCACTGCTGCGACCAATGTCACGAAAACCCATGCGGATCTGCTCGGGATTATTGCCTTCATGCGCAACAACGAATACCCGAGACGCAAAGCGTTTATCGCATACATGAAGCCGTGCCCAGATCTGTTTCGGCCCCTCCCCCGAGACATATCGCTGATAGCAGTGATCAAATGCGTGAATCAACCGGCCGTCGTAAAGAGCCGTGTATGTCGCGCCCGCAAAAATTCGGTTGTTTTCTTCATCTTTGCCCACATCATTCTTATGAATGAACCACCGTGCCGCATTCCCCTGAATCTCACCGCTCCGCTCGGCATATCCTCGATTGCGATAATACCGTTCGCTCGCCGCGACCCAATACTCACCACCCGCCGGTAATTCGGCGGGCAATTCAGCGACATCCCCGGGTCCGTCGAGTCGTTGTGTCCACGAACCGCCCGCATCGCGAACGGGCATCACCTGCGTAAAACCTCGCGCCTGCATCCATTCCCGCGTGCGAAACATCCACGCATCGTTGGTCATGTCAAGTTCCCTGCGGTATTTGACGCCCCATCCGCTTTTCTCACCGCCGAGCACTGGATGGGCTTCATGCAGCCGCTCGACCAATTTGACCTCAAGATCATTCTTGAGATCGAGCAACGCCAGGGTCCCCGGACTGACCGCATCAATAAAGGATCGTGACAACGCAACAATGCGGTCCAAAGCACCTCCATCAAAGATGCGTGCGTCGCGGAGCATAAATGCCGCGGGAAATTCGTAGGTCGTAGGCGGCGCGTGCCGAACGAGTACGAATGTGGTGAACTTGAATTGTGCATGTATGGAAAACGCCCAACGCTTTGCATTTTCAAATCCGTAGAGCGATTCCATGGTACACTGGTCGAGGAGCAATTGCCGCAATCCCGTACATCCCTCGGCTTGCCACAAGGTCGACGGCACGACTTGCCCCAAGCGCCCGCCTTCACGCGCCAATTGATGGGCACGCTCGAGAAAAAACCGAAACAAATCCGGATCGCCCCCCGTTTTCTTTCCATCGAGAACCACCGATTGATGCGTGTAATCCCCAACGGCTCCAAGATACTCCACTAGCGTCTCGATTTGCTGTTGATATGCTTCCCAGCCCTCGGCCAATTCGGGGCGTTCTCGATGCAATCGGTCGATCAGCTTATCGAGCGACGGTCCTTGCGTATTCGCGACGTCATCGGAAAACGCGCCGTAAAAATCACGCTTCGCCGGCTTCAGCTTGTTCCATGGCGGATTGCCCACGACGACGTCGAATCCATAACCCTCCCGCCGCTTGCCGTGGACATCGAAAGCCATTTCGGGAAATTCGAGCTCCCAATGGAAAAATCGATACAACCGCGGACCATATCCTTCTTCACGCGCCAGTTGAATGGTCTTCACCAAAGGATCGTCGGCCAATTGTTCGTATACATCGCGACGAACCAAGTCCCCGTCCGGTCCCTCCACCATGCAAGCTTGGCGGAGATTCTCATAAAGCCCGGAAGCATTTTCGTACACGTCGACCGCGCTTGCATCGGGTTTGACCAAGAGCCATTGCGCGCACCACAAATCCGCAAGCAATCGATGACACCGCAATCTGCTTTCCACGTCGTTGTGATCGCGAACCTTGGCATGCACATCCGCGGCCGTATCCGCCGGTTGCGCCACAATGGCCGCGACACGCCGCAAAATGTCCTGCATCCACCACGTATCGACATCGAGCGACAATGCACGTTGTTCCGGCGCGGCTGCGGCTACGGACGCCCCTTTACGCTTGGGTCTTGGTGCGGACTCACCTGTCGACCGAGGTTCCCAGACATCTCCCTTTTTCGTCGCCCGTGCCGTGAGAGCCGGCACGTTCAAACGATGCAAACGGGCCCCCACGAGGGCATTGCCGCATTTCAAGTGATGATCCAAAAAGGACAATGGTTTGCCTTCGCTTGCGGTATGCAACCACAACGCGACTTTGGCCAATTCTACGGCCATAGGATTGACGTCAACGCCATAAATGCAGCGCTCGACCACCCGGCGCTTCCAATACGCAAGCTCTTTGGGTCCATTGTCATTCGGGACGCCAGCATCGAGCGGATCGCAATGGAGCGTCAAATACCACGCAATGATGTCCACGGCTTTGACCAAGAAATGGCCGCTACCCATCGCCGGATCGATCAACTTCAGCGCCAAAACCGCCTTTGCATTCTTCCCACACGCATCGAGAAGTGGTTGCAATGATTGACGCACCAAATGCTCGACGATGGCATCCGGCGTAAAGTAAGAACCCGACGCTTTTTTCTCGCCGTCTTGATTACGTAAGACTCCAGTCCCATCCAGCGGCACATTGGGCTCGCGCACAAGGCGCAATTCGAGCAAACCCTCGTACACATCGCCCAAATCGCGCACATCCAGATCGACGTACGGCACTGCAATCACGGTGCTGCGTTTCGCGCCGATCTCCACGGCGTCCAAATAGATCAGAGAATTCAGCAGGCCGTGAATGATATCATCGTGCAATCGCAAACGATCCAATGCCTCGTGTTCGCGCGCCGAAAAAAGGCCGCCATTGTACGCAATGACGCCGTACTCCCCGCCTTCGTCGATGAGCTTGAACAAATCTCGCAACATCTTGAAGGCATGACCGGATTGGGTGCGTTCATAGGGGGTGAGATTCGAAACAGCCTGAAAAATGGCTTCGGTCGAGGCGTTCTTGGCATAGGGGGTTTTTGCACCATGACGATCCCGCATCGGAAGCAAATTCATCGCTTCGGCTTTTAATGCGAAAAGCAGCCGATACAGAAAAACGAGGGAAAGCTCGCGAACAGCATCGAGTTCATGTTGAGGCGGTGTTTGCCATGTACCGCCTTTGTGGGTGACGTAGCCGTTTCCTTGATGTAGCAAAAAGCCGTTGGCGACAATCGAAACAGCTTCGTGTGCACGTTGGCGGAGTACGTCGCGTACGCGACGAATTTCGACTTCGCTCTCCCGAGCAAGAAGATCCAAATATCCGCCGCTCGTCGCCGGGGGGCCGAAGAGATACAAAAACAGCGTGAGGGTGTCACGGTCGGCAGCCGTGTAATGGCCGCCGCGTGTGAGCAATTCTTCTGCAAAGAGGACCAGATCAAAACGAAGGTGGGCCTCGAATTTAGCCGTTTCCATGAGGCGCCACGAACGGCCGTTCGTCAATACGCCCCAACGTTTGCCTGTCGCTCGCAAATAACCGAGCACTTGGTCCACGTCTTCGCTGGCCGAAGGCTCTTTGCGTGTGGCTTTGGGTCCGCGTGTGCGGGCTTGATCATCGCCAGTTTCATCAGCGCCAACGCCTTTGCCAAAACGCTTCGCATCGACGACGAGCAACGCATCGGCACAATAAGCGCGCGCATCAGGCATGGTCTTTTTCGCCGCCGATCGCAGGCGACGTGCGACATCCTGGTTGGCGAAACAGACGTAATCGGGGATGATCTTTTGGCCGCCGAGTGCGTCATTCAGCGGTGGTTTTGGCTCGGCGTGATACCCACAAACTTGTTCGAGAATGAGCGTAACAAAACCTTCGGCAACGGCTTCTTGCGTCTTGGGTAGAGGTCGAAAGTTGCGAGGAAGCCCGACATACGCGGTTTCCGCGAGATCCGTGAACAACCCGGTTTGCCGCGGAGCAGATTCGATGAGTGACGGCCGATAACGCGTCCAGATGTCGACGAGGGCATGTAAGCGAACATCGATATCCGCGGGAACAACCCGGGGACAAGCGCCTCGTGGGTCAGCAATGACCTTTGCAAGGTACGACGGGGCGAAAAGACCAGCGCATTCGATGTAGGGATTCACGGCGGCGCGACGCTAGCACATGCGTGTTGATGGTTGACGAAAAAATGAACCGGCCGCATCGCGTGTGGTTTCACGGCAGGTTTTGGGGCAAAAATGCCTCGGAAACCTCACGCAACCATCTTGCATCTCGGTCAAGCCGCCTTGGCCGGCGCATGTTCGCAGTTGGCAGCTCCGTCACACCAACTTCGAGCTCGCGCATGCCCATCTTTCCGAGCTGTCAAACGCGGATCCACATCATGAACGCCAACTTCCATCGTCGTAAGGTCGCCTTTACGACCGCGGCTCCCCATCTTGCATCAAGGTCAATTGGGCGGACGCGACTTATTTTCGCCGGTTTCCATCGCTGGAAGTCGCCATCTTCACAACACATCCGCCAAGTTCCGTGTCGGTCCATCGCCAACTGCGATGGCTCAACGTCACTTGACATCTCCCGCTGTCGCCCGTTCACGAAGTCCCGAAGTAACTTGCATCGATGTCAATCGCCGACACGCAGGAGGAGAGCGATCCGACATCTCTGCAAGATGGCAGTGAAACGTTAAAAAGCCCATCAAACAAGCCAAATCACGTAGGAACAACAAAAACTTGACGATGAAACCGCAGCGCGGATAGCATCCCATGTGAAGGAGATTGGTTACATGGGAGACGTGATTCGGAGCAGTGCCGCACGTGAAGACATCTTCAAAGATGGTCGGACATCCTTAACGAATGCGCGAGCACGCGGAGGTAACATACAGGAGCGAGCGGAGATCGGTCTGGGGCCAGCGATAACGCTTGTGGAAGCAACGGAGCAGGAGCTGGCAACAGCTTCGGCAGAATTGGCGACGTTGAAGGCAGCGCTGGCGGCGGAGAACGATCGTGCCGATGCGCTTCTTGATCGCACGTACGATGATACATGGAACGATATTGGTCGTCCAGCGAATGATCGATTTCTAACGCTGATGTATCCCGGTGGTGCCGGATATTATACAGACGGCGATTTGCCCGGCCAACCAACACGCATGGAGCTACTGGCCAAACTCTACGAAAAATCGATTCATCCGAAATTGACGTCGGCGCAAGCACAGGCGTATGCACAACGTATTCGTCAGGCGGCGGCGGACCTCAAGGCTGATATCGATGCGGCGGCGGCACCTACGGCGAATGTGATGTTACTCGAACGGACATTGACGGCCATGGCACGCGTGGTGCAATTCGAATTGGCGAATTTGAAGCGAATGTACAAGATCGATGGCCTGAGCGAAGCGGAGATTCACGTCATCATTCCGGATCGTCCGGTGGCGAAGAAAACGCTGACCACGCCGTAAAAACGTTCGGTATCAGGAGCGCAGGCATGGCCTGCCGCATCGCACCTCCCTGACCCCAGCGACCGCCCGCCGTCTGAAAGTTCCGCTCGGACTTGATTGCAAATACCCTGTTCCAATCGGTCGAAATAATGGCTAACCTTGTCCGCGCCCATCATGCCGCACCTCATTGTTCGTCAACCCGGCCAAATGCCTGTAACTTTGCCCCTCGGC
>JBGAOI010000553.1:0-5413 GCA_044221885.1 Polyangium sp. (in: bacteria) | reverse complement strand
GCTATTTATCGACCGCTCATGAGGCATGGTGGTCGACCCGTTCGCGAAGATTTGCGGCGTGACGCCGAAAAGATGTGGCACATCGTGCGCCTTGGATGGCCCATTGCGATGCATCTTCTGGCTGAAGTTGGAGCGTTTTCATTGGCCGGCGTGTTTGCCGGTTGGCTTGGACCGCAACCTCTTGCGGGGCATCAAGTAGCGCTCACTTTGGCGAGCATGTCGTTCGTGTTTGCCTTGGGCGTGTCGAATGCGACGGCTGTGCGTGTCGGCTTGGCGGTGGGTCGCAAGGATTCCGAGGGCGCGCGTCGGGCGGGTTTTGCGGGGCTGCTTGCTGGCGCGCTCTTGATGAGCGTGTCGATTTTGCTTTTTGCGTTGGCGCCGGAGTTGTGTGCACGTGTCTTGACGGACAAACCCGACGTCATTCAAAGCGCCGTGCCTCTTTTGCGTATTGCCGCGATCTTTCAGTTGGCAGACGCCGCACAAGTGATCATGGCTGGGGCATTACGCGGTGCGGGCGATACGAAAACCACGCAGCATGTGAACATGATTGGTCATTACGTGGTGGGGCTGCCCTTGGCGCTGATTCTCGGCTTTGTGTTTCACCTTGGAGCCGAAGGCATTTGGTGGGGTTTGACCACGGCGCTTTTTGGCGTAGCGATCACGCTCGTAGTTCGGTTCGTTCGTTTGAGCCGTGGGGAAATTCAGCGCGTCTGATTCGTAGCTCGACCAAGCGTGGTACGATGCTTCAAGTGCCCCCCTGCCGTATCGCTGCGACAAACTTGATTGGAGTTTCCCTTCTGCTCGTGGCGTGCAGTTCACGGGAGACGTCCGTCAATACAAACCCGGATACCGCAAAGGCCATGGGTCCCGCACCTGGCGTCTGGACGCCTTCCGTGATTGCAGCTCCATCGGCATCGTCGTCGGTTGCAAGCCCTTCTCGGACGTCGGTCGTTCCAGAAAAACCAACTTCCGATGCGCCGTTGATCGAGGAATATCGAGAATTGGCGCGGAAAGAGGCAACGAAAGAGCAACTTCAGGCGTTTGTCTCAGCGCACCCCAAGCTGTTGACCGCGACGGAGCGTCCTTACGGGCCTACGATCATGTGGGTGCTCGAGTACGAGTACGAAGACGCGGCGCTCGTTCTCATGGAGGCGGGCGCGTTGATGGACAAAGGCGCATTGTCGCTCGCAGCCCGAGGTAGGCTCGACAAGTTTGTCTCGGCCATGTTGGCCAAAGGCGCCAACCCCAACGGTGAGCCGGATGGGTGGGGTTTTACGCCGCTCCATGCGGCGGCGAAATACGGCCATGTAAGTACGATGCGGATACTTCTAGCTGCGAAGGCCGACGTAAATCCCCATGCGACGAATGATGGATTTACGCCATTGCATGAAGCGCTGATTGCGCGAAAGGAAG
Source organism: Polyangium sp. (in: bacteria) (assembly GCA_044221885.1). GTDB lineage: Bacteria > Myxococcota_A > Polyangia > Polyangiales > Polyangiaceae > Polyangium. Next base: position 4,000 of record JBGAOI010000553.1, on the reverse strand, counting down.
AAGCCGTTGCGCTCTTGCTTGCCGCGCACGCGGATATCGAAGCGAAAGACGGGCATGGGCGAACGCCGTTGCATTGGGGACCTTTTGCGTATCGGCGTCAAGAAGTGCACATCTATGCGGTGCTTGGTGAGCCACACGATACGGAATATCGAGATGCAGGGCCGGCGAAAGGTATGGTTTTGTTGTTGAATGCGGGCGCGAAAATCGATGCTGTGGACGATGAAGGAGATACGCCATTGCATGAAGCGGCTCTGATCGGTTCGACACGAGGAGCCGAAGCGCTTCTCGCGCGCGGAGCCAAGGTCAATGTCAAGAACAAGGCCGGAGAAACGCCACTCTCCATTGCCCGGGCTTCGGAGCATCGACGTGGGGTGTTGAAACTGCTCGAACGTCGTTGATTTCGTATCGATCCTCTGGACAAACGTTTCTTGTTGCGCGAACATGCGCGTCCATGCGCGTCCTCATTGCTGATGCTTTCCCTGAACGCTACCTGAATGACTTGCGAGCGATGGGGCTCGAAGTCACGTACGACCCGACTGCAACGACCGAGTCGTTGCCTGAAAAAGCCCAGCGCACCCAGATTGTCATCGTGCGCAGCACCAAAGTCGATCGAGCGACCATTGAGGCGGCGAAAGACTTGGGCATGATTTTGCGCGCGGGTGCGGGGTACGACACGATCGACATTGCCGCGGCGAGTGAGCGGGGCATTTACGTTGCGAATTGTCCCGGGAAAAACGCTATCGCGGTGGCTGAATTGGCGTTTGGCTTGATGTTGGCACTCGATCGGCGAATTCCGGATGGGACGGCCGATTTGCGCCGGGGCGTATGGAACAAAAAAGAATACTCGAAAGCCGACGGTCTCAAAGGTAAAGCCATTGGCGTGGTCGGGTTGGGATCGATTGGCGTTGCGGTTGTCGAACGCGCGAAAGCTTTTGAAATGCACGTTCTCGCGCATTCCCGGTCTCTGTCCTTTGCGCGAGCGGAAGAACTCGGCGTTGAATATTGTTCGTCATTGCGTGAAATTGCCGAGAAATCCGATATCATTACGGTGCATCTTGCGCAAACGAAAGAAACCAAGGGCATGTTTAATGCGGACTTCTTTGCGCACATGAAGCCACGCGCCATGTTCATCAATACGAGTCGTGGGGGATTGCACGACGAAGCGGCGCTCATTGCAGCCATGAAAGAAAAAGGAATTCGAGCGGGCCTCGACGTTTACGCCAATGAACCCGCAGGCGGTACGGCGCAAGGTTTGACCGCGGAGATTTTTTCGTTGCCCGGGTTGGTCGGAACGCACCATATTGGAGCGAGCACCGAGCAGGCGCAGGATGCCATTGCCGCGGAAGCTGTTCGCATTTGTGGCGAATATGTAGCAACGGGTCGTCCACCGAACGTTGTCAATATCGAAGCACATGCGCCTGCCAAGTGTGAGCTCGTCGTGCGGCATTACGACAAGGTGGGCGTGTTGGCTCAGGTCTTGGGCATCATTCGGAAATACGGGATCAATGTTGCCGATATGAGCAACACGATTTTCCAAGGGTCCAAAGCGGCCGTTGCAGCGATTCGAATCGCCGAACCGCCCTCGGCCGAGTTATTGCGCGAGATTGCAGCGTTGGAAGACATGGTGATTCAAGTCGAAGCCAAGACTTTGACGAAATGAGTTGACGCGCTTCCACGTGCGCACGCTTTCGACAAGGGGCTTCGCGCGTTGCGCTCGACGCGTGACCCCCCGCGGTGCTATGGTCGACCGTTCACCTTGAAACCGGTAGCTCTCGTTGCGTTGGCATTGATTGCGATCTTGCTGGGCCTCGTGTCAGGTCGATTGCTGCGTCTTGCAGCGCGTACGCGGCAATGGCCGGAGCTTCTTCTGGGCTTGTCCACCTCATTGCCGCTGGCAGGATACGTTTTCGGACTTGCTGGCGCTGCAATTGGGCGGGGTGTCCCGGCAGGATGGGTAACGGAGATCGCTGGTGGTCTCGTGGATCTGGGCTTCACCGCAACGGTGGGTTTCGTGTGGCTCGTGTTTCGCCGAGACGAACGATGGGCCAAGGTTTTTTCGGCACTGCTCGTCATAACGTTGCTGGCTATGCCGTTGGTCAATCATTTGGTTCCATGGGAACACGGTGTTCCTTCGGCGCTCGTGCCGCGGAGCGTTCTGCGAACGATTTGTTATGCGTGGGCCGCCATTGAATCGCTTTCGTACGCACGAATGATGCGCCGACGAGTGCGTTTTGGATTGGCGGAACCCATGCTCGCCGATCGCTTCAGTTTGTGGGGATTTACGCATGTGTGTTTTGCTCTCATGCTGATGCTCATCATGTTTGGCGTGAGGTTGCATTTGAGTGGCGCCGATTTTGCACGTTTATTTACGTTTGCCGGATTTTTTATGGGCATTCTGGGCGCTATTCCCTTGATGCTCAGTTTTTTTCCGCCTGAACGTTATGCACGATTCGTCGAAACGCAGTATCATTCGAGCGAGTTGCAGATGAACTTGAAGTCGTCTCGCGCATGAGTCGCCTCGAAGCACGCGGGACATTGCGTCTTGCGCTCAAAGATGCCGGTCTCGTTCCGAAAACCGTCAATGCGAAGGCCATGCTGGTGGTGCTCGAGCGAATCCTGCCGGCGTTGTTGAATCGCCGCGGAATTCAAGGTGCATCGGAGGTTTGTCGTGCGTTGTGCCAAGTGGTTCGGAGTTTGACGTCCGAATCCACTTACGACGGAGAAACTCCGGAGAAAGTTTTTGCTCGAATTGGTCATACGTCGCGCCGATCCGTCACCGATGCGAACCCTCCGTCATCACGCGCGCCCCCGTCTTCTTCGCAGCGGTATTCCATTCCTTCATCAGCGAAAACTCCCTCGAATTCGAGCTGGTCGTTGATGTCGAAGGTGCGTGGTTCCGACTCGGACGAGGGTTAGCGGGGTAGAGAATTAGAAATGGTAGACACGGCATTGTTCGCATTCGACATTGATGGTCTCGAGAATCAAAGGCTTGTGCGTCCGATGGATGCGCTTATTCAAATGAGAGATCTTGACGCGGCTCTCGCGCGACTTTCTGCGCAGAATGGTCGAGCGTCTACGTGCTTTACACCAAGCGAAGTGCAAGGAGAAACATCGTCGGTTGCCAATTCCATGTTTTTCCTGCCCATTTCCCATGACGCACGTTATGCCCGAGTCGATCATGTTTTGATTCATGCGCCGCAAGGATTCGATGCGCAGGCGATCGATGCGTTCAAACGATTGCGGAAGATCGACAAGGTAACGCAATCGCCCGTGATTGTGGTTCTTGTCGACATTGGACCGAAGGCACAATTCGAGGGCACTTTCGAACAACTTTGCTCTTCGAGTACTTGGCGGAGCAAAACCCCGTTCGTAATGAACAACCTCGAGCATCCCATCTCCCCGGCGATGGTTGAATCGGCCGTTCGGAAAGAACTCAAAACACGAGAGGGTTTGTCTTGTGTATCTGTGGAGATCGCCCTTGCGTCTGGGCGATATCAATCTGTTTCGGAATCTCGGCAATCGAACGATCGACAACTCGATGAAACGGATTTTGCTCGGGCATTTGCGCCGTTTACTTACGAAAACGTGTCGGCGCCGAGCCAATGCACGCGAATGATGTGCAATCTCCGATTGCGATTCGAGACGCCGGTCAGCGGTCCGCTGGCGTTGGGCGCATGGTCTCGTTATGGAATGGGCCAATTTTTACCAGGATGAGTGGACGGAAATTGGGTCCACGAAGCACTTCTGCAAGAAAGCACGCCGATGAAAACGATTTTTCATGTCACCAGCCTGGGCCTCTTTTCTACCGTATTCGCTTGTGCTTGTAGCGATACCGGACAAACGACCAGCACATCGAGTGGATCTGGCGGATCGAGTGAATCGAGCACTTCGAGCAGTTCGAGCACGTCGACGACGTCGAGCGGATCCATGCAAGGGGGCGCTGGCGGAATGGGAACTGGCGGAGATGCCGGTGCCGCTCAAGGTGGAATGGGTGGCATTG
>JBGAOI010000552.1:0-5416 GCA_044221885.1 Polyangium sp. (in: bacteria) | reverse complement strand
CGAACGATTTGTCCGACCAGTACACGCACGCTCGTTGCTGCGCACCTTCCGCAAGCGGGAGTTTTTCTACGGATACCGCAGCCTTTCCGCTGGCATCCGTCGTGAGTTTCACGATTTCGATGTGCTCCAGCGGGGTTTCATCCTTCATGGCGTGGACGAACAGATACGGTTTTTCCTTGGCCGCGAGAACGCCACCCATCGATGCTGCACCAGCATCGACCAGCGATTTCGGAAACATGGAATCATCACACATCTTTTTCGCCGCGTCGTCGTCTTTGACGCCGCTTGTCGCGTAAAACCGCACGACCAAACGTGGGCCACTCGTCGCATAGGTCTCGCGCCGTTTCATACTCGCAAAAATCGATTCGCGCGTATTTTGTTCCGCCCAAACGGCCGCTACGCCGCCGGGATTGAAGTCGGACGCTTCGAGCCGCGTCTCGGGCTTGCTGTCGCTCCCGCCTGTATGTCCGGGCCAGGTAGATTCTTTGACATTGCCCGGCGTTGCATTGTGCGTGTCCGTCGAACCAATGACTCCGAATTGCAAAGGATTGTCTTGTTTTTGCGCGGTAAAACCAAGACCTCGCGCCAAACCGTGCCGCACGTACCCTTGCGCATTTTTTTCTTCGCTATTGCCAGGCAACTGCGGCAATCCCAGCATCTTCGTAATGGCCGATCCGCGCACGACCTCGAATTCACAACCGGGATCACCCAGCGTTTGATCGGCCAAACATTCGCTGTTACCTTTATGCTGGAAAAATTCCACGAGAACCTGATAACGTTTCATGAATTTCCGCGTTCGTGGATCATCCGCCGTGTCCCACATTTGGCCCACGCTGGCATTGGAATTGTGCGGAATCGTAATGGCGTCACATCCTTCGGCGGACTTGCATTCTCGCGACAACGCCTGCCAAAGCTCGATGGCCGATGGGTGCCGAATAAAGTCAAAAGGCACGTCTGGAACCTTGTCGCCTTTGAAAATAACATTGCGATGCATGTTGGCCATGCCCGATTGCCCTGACCATTCGTACGCTTTGAATGTCGTGAACTTGCACCGTTCATACGCCGCATTGGCTGCGTCCTGAGTCTTTTTCCACAACGAACGCGCCTCTTGCCGACAACGTTCGTTCCGGGCGTCCGTCCCATTGCACAGAATCGGATCCGACGGATCCTCGGGGACCATCCGAAACAAGGTTCCATAGGTAGCAATGCGTGCCGCTACGCTACCCGTGTTGCGAATGGCTTGACAATACGGTGCATCGTAACCGTCGGCTTTGGGATCTTGCGTGCATACGCCAATCGGACCCAAAAATTCGCTATGGTCGGTCACGGCCATGAAGTCGAGCGGCCGATCAATCTTGGTTTTTCCGCCAGGATTTTTCGATGCCGGGCCGACTGCAATTTCAGCGCCTCGCGCAAATGCATACGCGGCGCTCGGATCCCCTCGCGTTCCCGTGGAATACGCATCGAGCGAATAGGACGTATGTGTGTGCAATTCGCCGAAATACACATTTTTGAGCGGATTCGCATCCGGACAAACTGCACCCGTGTCGGCCGTGGGTCCCGGGTCCGGATCAGGTTCAGCCAAAAATCCCGGACCACCCTCCGGCGTCGATGAACCTCGAGAACCACATCCAGCGTTCAGCAACGTCAAGATTGTCAAGCCAAACATGGTCTGTATGAATGTTCGCATGATCTACGACCCTCGGAATCAGCTTTGCGCAACCAGGAAACAATCTCGCGCGCGGTCCAGGAACCAATACGCTGCCAAACCTCCCGTAGCGTATGTCAAGACAAGCCTACTTTGCACCAAAATTCGACTGCGAAAAAAGAAATGTGTTGCCATCAGGGCGAGCGCCAAAAACGCAACTTGCCCGACTTCAACTCCCAACCCAAATCCAAGCAACGCCCAACCGACATTCTTGTCCGGCATCCCGAGCTCGGCCATGCCTCCCGCAAAACCAAGTCCGTGCACCAATCCAAACACGAGCGCCAATAGCGCCACATGCGCCGACGACGGGGGACGTTTGTCATGCCGATCCACATCTAGCGCCAAGAACAAAAGGCTCAGCGCTATGCAAGCTTCGGTCGCTTCTTTGGAGACATGCATCCATCCAAGGGCTGCCGCGCTGAAGGACAAACCATGCGAAATCGTAAATGCTGTTTCGGCAATGAGCACGGGTTTGGGCTTTTGTAACAAGAGAACCAAAAGCAAAAGGAACAAAAGATGATCGGCTCCCGCGGCAATGTGTTTTACGCCCAGAGGCACATGGTCCAACAACGTTGACGAAGCTGTCGATGCTGCAGGAATTTTTAACTGAGGATGCGCTGGGGATAACAAAATGGTCGATGTCGATCCATCGTAGAGGGACACCCAAACAATCGCTTCGCTGATTTCCGTACCCAAGCCCGCAATGCTCATCTCGCGGCCCGCCAGGGCCCCATCGCAATGCACGAGAAACGTTGAAGCATCCTTCAACAATGCGTTTGGGGAAACGTGTGATTCTTGCCGTTTGTCTAGCGTCGCATCGATCGCGGTGCATCCAGCGGGAAAAATAGGTTTGGCTGACGATACGACAGATGTCCGAAATCGAAGAATGGCTTGTCCGGGCTGATGCTCGACGATTTCCACGTACGCGGTGCGCATCCCGTGCGCTCGGGCGTCATTCGAAAAAACAAGCGTGGCGATGACGCCGACGAAAAGAAGGAAACCCCTCATCCGTCTTCTCCCGACATTTCGCCACGTGGTGCGGTTCGGTTCGTCGGAGAAAAGTGCTGAATGCGTTCGTCGCCAATATACACGTCATAGTTTTTGAAGAGTCGTTCCACGTAACGGCGTACGGCATCTTCACGGCGCCGCAATTGGCAATCCACTGCGAGTTTTCCACGTACATCGTCCAGTGTCGCTGCTCGTTCCGGCTGGTTTTTCATGACCCGCACGAGATGCACTCCGTATTTCGACGCAATGGGATCACTCCATGTGCGTTCGGACAATTTGGCCACCGCAGTTGCGAATTCAGGGCCGAACGCATGGGCAACGTCCTCGACCGTCGCCGTCACTCGGCGGGTTGTCGCGAACGATTCTCCAAACGGCGGAATTTCATTGTCATGTGCTGGATCCGCCGAAAACGCTTGTACCTGATCGCGCAATGCGAACGCTGCGTCGCGAGACGATGCAACGACGTGCACGAATTGCACCGAAGCAGGCAGTTTCCACTGCTCCTTGGTTTGCTCGAAGCAAGTTTGTAATGCCGCGTCATTGAGTGGTTCCGAAGCGCCATCGACGTCTTCAGCCAGAACGAGCAATTTTTGCACCAATCGTTGACGCACAATCAGGTCGCCTTCGGCAATGCGTAGCCGCTGGGCTTCTCGATACAAGAGTTCGTCTTCGATGGCTCGCGTTTCGACCCGTTGCCGTTCGTCGGGGGACAAATTCGTTTTACCGAGCTTGGTTGCTTCTTCGGCATGAAGCGCCGTGAGCAGTTGCGGATCGACGCGGATGTGGCGCGTTTCTTTTGGCGCAGGGGCAAACGCGAACAAAACGCCTCCTATAACGAAAAAGTGCGTCAAGCGATGACCAAGCGCCATGCGAAGTGCGGCCTTTGTCCGAGCAATCGGGGATTTCGCAGGCGGTTCGTCTCGGTTGGATTCGACGACTTGCGTCATGACGTGTTGGGTAATCGGCGTTTTGTCGAGCGTCAAGCGTTCTGATGCAGCAGTCTCGAAAGTCCTTGTTTTCGGCGCGGCGTCTGGATAACGTGCGCCAATAAATCGTGAGCTCGAGCAACGTAAATTCTGGCCTCGTTCCCGAACGTATTCACGAATATCATCTCGTCCGGCCCATTGGGCAAGGCGCGATGGGCACGATTTTTCTGGCCCGTGATACGTTGCTCGAGCGCGATGTCGCGTTGAAGCTGCTTTCTCGTGAACATCTCGCCGGCGACGATCGCGCGCTTTTTCTACGCGAAGCGCGCGCCTTGGCGCGGGTGAACGATTCGCACGTCGTTATGGTGCATCGAGTCGGCGAATTCGAGGGGCAAGCGTATTTGGTGACGGAACTCGTGCAAGGCAAATCCCTCGAGGAATGGCCCAAGCCTGTTCCGTGGTCTCGTGCGCTGGTCATGGGCGTAGGCATATCGCGAGGTTTGGCGGCGGCGCATCGGAAAAACGTATTGCACCGGGATGTAAAACCTTCCAACGTGATGGTCAACGATGACGGCGAGGTCAAAGTTGTCGATTTCGGCTTGGCCAAGCTGGGCCACGAGGCAGAAGTTGCACTTCGATCCGCGAAAGAACATGAATTGGCGCGCGATCATTTCTCTCGAGTATCGAAGTCGGGCGAATTCGTCGGCACGCCCTTGTATATGGCTCCCGAAGTTTTGCAGGGTCAACCGGCTTCTGAAGGTAGTGACGTGTATGGTGTGGGCGCATTGCTGTACGAAATCGTGTGTGGCGTGGCCCCGCGCGATCTTTTGGCAGAAAACGCTCCTTTGCAAACGTGGATTGAATTCGAACCGCCGCCGCTCCATGAACGTGGCGATGTGTCCGTTGAAATTCGGTTTTCACAGATTGTTCAACGCTGTTTGGCACGACAGCCCGAAAAAAGGTTTGGCTCGGCAGCATCCTTGGTTGAAGCGCTCGAAGCCGTGCTCGATGATCGGCAAGCCGAAGAGATTCCTGAGGGAAATCCTTATCGTGGTCTCGAAGCGTTTGAAATGGAACATCGGGGCGTCTTTTTTGGTCGAGACGCCGAGATTCGCGCCATTGAACAACGTTTGCGCAAGGAACCCATGCTCGTTGTCGCTGGCGATTCGGGAGTCGGTAAGTCGTCGCTGTGCAAAGCCGGGGTTTTGCCGCGCTTGCTTCGTAACGCTGCAGAATCTGGACGAACTTTACGCGTTTCGTCTTTCGTTCCCAGTCGTCAACCTTTGAAGGCATTGCATGAGGCTCTGCAATCGTTGAGTCCCGAAGGGCAATTCGATCTCCCAGGGTTGCTCGAATCGGATCACGCTGCTTTGTATCGCGAATTGACGCGTGGTTTGTCTGCAGAGGACGACATTTTGCTTTTTGTGGATCAGCTCGAAGAATTGTGTACGTTGAGCGATCGTCGCGAAGCGGAACTGGTCACAGACGCCCTCGTGCGCGCATGCGCGGGACCGCATGTGCGGGTGCTTGCTACACTGCGCGGTGATTTCATTACGCAATTGGCGGCCGTGGGTGAACTTGGGTCTGTCTTGGCGCAACGAATGTATTTGTTGCGACCGATGACGGAAGAAGGCATTCGGACCGCGATTGTCAAGCCGGCACTACGCAAGGGCGTGGCGTTCGAATCGGATGAACTCGTGGATAATCTGGTCAAGGCTTCCGCCGAAATGCCAGGAGGTTTGCCGTTGCTCGAGTTTGCCTTGGCGGAAATGTG
>JBGAOI010000551.1:0-5416 GCA_044221885.1 Polyangium sp. (in: bacteria) | reverse complement strand
GAAGGACATGTTTGCAATCCGGTGCGTTTTCCATAGCGGTCGGCTTCGATCGCAGCAAGGACGCTCTTTTTGCGCACATCGACCAGCGCCGAGGGCGATAGAGTCGCCGCAAGTCCTTGAAACGTGGGCGAATCGTAACGCTGAATGATCTTGCCGCCAAGCTGCAAAATGTCCGATTCGAGGGATTCTCGCATAGCGGACGTACTACCGTCGCGCATGACGAGGATGAATTGATTGGGGATCACATCGGGATCGACCGCGCCATCCTCGGAAATACCGTAGAGCGGCACGACCGTCTCCGTTCGTGATTGTACGTCGATGTTTTCACACGCCACGAGGGGCACGGTCGCGAGGCAACTCAGGGCGACAAACCATCGACCTCGACGAACCCAGGAAACGAGATTAGAACGCATGGTAGGAAACTCCGGCAAAGGTTATTACTTGGAATTGGTGGCCGACTCGAAAGTCCGCTTCTGCGCCAGGAACGTAACCGAGCGCAATTTCAACCGACGCAGCGAGACGTGGAAACCGGGCGAAATGGACTTCGGGACGCAAGAATGCGCCAAACATCGAAATGCCCCCATCCTGTTCGACGTGTGCCGGGCCAAACGGAGGTCGTGCATCGACGTCGCGTCGTATCCACAACCGTTGAGCTTCGAGCCCCGGCGTAAGGTGAAGTGATTTATTCAAGACAAACGGAATTCCGAATTGCAATCCGGCGCCTGCGGCCAGAACCGACAAATCCGCGTCGTGTCCGTCGAGCAATGTGGTTCCTCCACCCGCGCCGAAAACACCGTGCGGAAAGAATTCCACGCGCCCGACACGCACGCGTGAGCCTACGCGCAACAAGGCCAACGCGCCGTACAAGCTCGCAGTGCCCGGCATGGACAAGGGAAATTGAGCGCCCGCGGCAGCGTCAAGGTTGAGCGACCCGGAAATAGGTTTGGCCGGTTCATCCGGCTTCTGGCCGCCTCCATCCGGCGGAGGAGGTGGTGGGGGCGGAGGTTGCGCCACGCACGCGTGCGCATCGAAGCTTTGACAATCGGCGCGGCACGTCAGCGTTCCCATGGGGAGATTCAACGAAGCACACGACGCACCAGCCAAATCAGCGCCATCGCAAACTTCGGCTCCTTCGCGCAGGCCATTGCCACACACCGGATTTGGCGGAGATATCGGCGCCGGTGGCGACACGGCTTGTGTCGAGGCCACGCCATTCGTGGGATCGGGAGCGGATCGACAACGTTCGGCGTCGAAATACGAGCCATGCAGAAATTGGGGGAGACAAACCGTCACGCCCTGGGGCAAACCGGCGCTTTCCGAGCCGATACGCCCGCGGTTATATTCGTACAAGGCCAGTGCGGCGCGTGTGCGCGCACCTTCGCCATCCAGGCAATACGCGCGAGCGCCGAGGGTCACCAACGTTTCGCCTTTTTGAACGGCATACGAGACATCGCTTGCGGAAGGACAAACGTGTTCGCTGGTTTGTCCTTCCCGAGGGATTGTCAAGCCAACCAGCGCAACAAAACACGTGCTTATGCGTTTCATAAGTCCCTCGCACAACGGAAGCCGGTTTGCTCGTGCAATATCGAAACACCTTGGATCAATGTTCTCGTTCCTTTTTTGAGTTCCCCGTCACCGCTCGCGAATGAACCTCCAAAAATGTAACCGTTGACCATCTGGGTCGGGTCAATGAATTGGGGCGGGCACGCATCATTTGTGCTCGACCACTCGCGGACATTGCCTACCAGATCGAATTGTCCGCTCGGCGCTTGACCACTTCTGGTTTGTCCAACGGGGGCCAACGATGCCCCGCCAAATGTCGCTCTATCCTTAGTGGGCTTAGCTTCCCCCCAGGGATAAGTTGGGCCATCTTCGCGCGCTGCCGTCATATACTGCGCCATCGTTGGTAAACTTCCCCGATCCCATCGGCAAAACGCGTCCGCCCATCTCCAAGTAACGCAATTCATCGGTAAGTTATCGCCCTTTCCAAAGGTAGGTTCGCCTTTGTCTTCACGCTTGCCTATGACACCACCAACTTTATTCAGACAAGACGTCAACTCATCCTCGAGTTGCTTTTCACTCGGCGCACCTTCCGCTTTTGCTTCGACAAACGCCTTGAATCTCCCCACGGTGACTTCGTACGCGTCGAGTCGAAACGGACTGCTCGGACCGTCGCAATTGTCCACGGTTCCACTGCCCACCATCGGACTGTCGCAACAGTCGTGTTCTTGGTTCGGGCATTCGAGCGTCGTCGCTTCGCAACTTGTCGCGGCGCCCGCTTTCGATTCGTCCCAGCCTAGGATCTGCGCGCAGCCTGTTTGTCCCCACAAGGATGCCACCACAACAAACCATACGCTCGTGCGGTTTTTCCTAACAAAATTCATGCCCACGAATACCTCCGGTCAACGTTTGTCTTTGGCGTACTCCATGCCCTGACAAACATCCACCACAATGTCGCGCAACGTGTTTGCAGCGACGAACACGTTCGAGATTGGCAAACATCGTGCCAAGAATTGTCGCGGGGCCCCTCGGCAAACCCGGCGCGTTTACAGCGCGTACGTGATTACGCGCGTCTTAGGCGACAAACATGTCGCGACATTGGCGACAAACATGTCGCCAAAAGGAACTTGGCCGTCGCGCGTTTTTCGGATACGATGGGCGATAGAACCGTTTTCTCCGAGCATTCAAGGGCAAATCATGCAGCAAATCACCACAGCTCGGCTTTCGGGAGATGTCCCGCCCGCGTCACCGATCCCCCTTGCGCATCTTTTGCTACATCACGACGGTTCGGTGATCCACGTGGCGCTCGTTCCAGGAAAACCCGTCGTGCTCGGGCGTGATCCCAGCGCAAACGTTGTATTGCAAGACACGTCGCTCTCACGGATGCATGCGCGGGTGATGTTTGACGGGGAACGCGTCGTGGTGGAAGATCTCCGTTCGACAAACGGAACGATTGTCCGGGGCCATAATCTGGACAAACCAACGCCGCTGGGCCACGGCGCCGAGATTTATTTCGGAGCCGTTGTGGGCATTGTGCACATTCCTTCATCCTTGCCGATGCAAGTATTGTCAGTCGAGCGCGACATCGTTGCCGGCACGGACAAGATGCAGCGATTGGTTGGTCTTGCCGAACGATACGCAACAGCCATGGCGCCGGTGCTCATTGGCGGGGAAACGGGCACGGGGAAAGAAGAAATCGCGAAGCTGATTCATCGCCGCGGTTCGCGGAAAGACAAACCGTTTGTCGTGCTCAACTGTGCGTCGATTCCTGCTTCGTTGCTGGAAAGTTTGCTATTTGGTCACGAAAAAGGTGCCTTTTCCGGAGCCGTCGGTCTAAAAAAGGGGTATTTCGAGACCGCTCACGAAGGCACGTTGTTGCTGGACGAAATTGGCGAATTGTCCCTGGCGGCGCAAGCCGCTTTGTTACGCGTCATCGAAACGGGGCGTATTCTTCGTGTGGGCTCTTTGCAGGAAATATCGCTGGATATTCGCTGGATTGCGGCAACATGGCGCGATCTGAAAGCGATGAGCAAAGACGGAACATTTCGCGAGGATTTGTATCATCGCCTGAGCGTGCTGACGCTGGATGTGCCGCCCTTGCGTGAACGATTGGATGATATTCCAGCGCTTGTGGGAAGATTCTTGCAACGGGCCAACGCGGCCAATGGCCGGCACGTACAAGAAATCGAAAAAGGCGCATTGCAAAAGCTGATGGCGTATGATTGGCCGGGAAACATCCGCGAATTGCGTAATTGGATCGAACGTGCGGTGGTCGTTTCGGACGGTATCACGATTCGGGCGAGCGATTTTCCGGCGCACATTGAGGAAAAACCCACCTTGCCGCCAAATCAACGCCGAAACTTGGACGCCGACAAAAATGCCGTCGAAAAAGCAGCATTGCAAGAAGCGTGGCAAGAAACCAACGGCGATACCGAAGCCATGGCCAAGTCGCTCGGGAAATCACGACGAACGGTGCAGCGATTGCTCAAAAGATATCGCATTGGTCCAGATTCCGGGGGTGATGAATGAATGACGCGGATCTGCAAACGATGCCCGAAACGGGCGACGATCTGAATGGAGATTTTGTCCTTGTTCGTAAACTCGGCCAAGGGGGCATGGGAATTGTTTTCGAAGCCAAACACCGGCAGCTTTTCGGAAAATGTGCCATCAAGTTTCTTCTTTCTCGAGATTTGCACGGGTCTCAAGAGCAAGCGCGTTTCGTGCGTGAAGCTCGCGCCGGCTGGGGTTTGGAGAGCGAATACAGCGCGCGGGTTTTAGGCGTCGGGACGTTTGTCAAACATGGCGTACCACTGCAATACATCGTGATGGAGTATTTGAGCGGGAAAAACCTGGAAGATGTGGTTGCTTTCGACGGGCCTTTGCCCCTAGCCTCGGCAGTTGATTACATTTTGCAAGCGTGTGTGGCGCTGGCCGAAGCGCACGGGAAGAATATTTTGCATCGTGATTTGAAGCCCAGCAATTTGTTTTTGGCCAATCGTGTCGGCTCCGAAGTGATCAAGGTTTTGGATTTTGGGCTCGCGAAAGATACAGCCGGCGCTGATTTGACGAAGTCGTGGATGATTGCGGGCACGCCGGGCTACATGCCTCATGAACAACTGCGCGGTCTTGCCAATACCTGCCCGCAAACGGATATTTTTTCGCTAGCTGTTTGTCTTTATTTCTTGCTCACCAACGTGCGCCCGTTCGGACCGTTCGAAGGCGACGAACTAGCCGACGTTGTGGTTCGGATCGGAAATGGTACGGCTCCGCCCCCAATGCATGCGTTTCGCCCGGACGTACCTCGCGGGTTGGTCTCGGTCATTGAGCAATCCTTGTTGAAGGATCCGAAAAAGCGTCCTGCAACGATGGTGGCGTTTGCCCGAGCGATCGCGCCCTACGGCTCGGCCGATGCGAAGCGACTTTTGGCCATCGTCGAGCGCACGGCGATTGCGGCCGCGGAAATCACGGCCAAAGCGACCGCTGATGGAGACGCGACGGTGCAAATGCGTCACGTGCCCAAGCCAACGGTGAATCTCAAACGAGCACCAGAACCACGTCAACCTCGGTTGCGACCCATGCCGGCATTGTTGGGGTCTGTTGCAGCGCTTTTGTTGCTCGCGTTGGTAATTGTATTGGGCATGCTCTTGCGAAAGAATTCGGCAACGTCGAAATTGGTTCTTCCAGAACCACCCTGGCCCAAATTTTCTATCCCTTCGAGTTTGCCTTCGCCGAAGCCCACCGTTTCCGCACCTGGGCTGATCGCGTCCGCAGCAACGGCGTCGACAACGAAAGCAAAGCCGACAACGACGAAAAAAATTCCAACCAAAGGGAAGGAACCCATGTAACGCCGCGGCGCGGCCCATCCACGTTTCACGTCGGAATGGCAATGGCGGATGCCTCAAAGACCAGCGCCAAG
>JBGAOI010000550.1:0-5424 GCA_044221885.1 Polyangium sp. (in: bacteria) | reverse complement strand
GTTGCACGGAAAAACGATGAGCAACGGCACCGCATTAAAAAACGGCTTCGATATTTTCACGTTGCTTTACGCGAGCGCTCGTATTTTCCAAGACGCGGCACGGAATGATACGACGTGGATGGCAGCACGCGACAAACTTGGTTTTGGTTTGTTTCCACAAACCGGACACGCAACGTACGGCAGCGGCAATGTTCGGGATATTCCGGGCAATGATTTCTTGCTCGTGACGTTGTCCTTTGTGACGGGTTTGGACTTCCGGCCCTATTTCGCGGATTTGGGCGTTCGCACGTCGGATCTTGCGTCGTCCCAAGTGGACGCTCACGTGGCGTCGGGTAAAATCAAAGGAGCAATGACGTCAGCGCTGGTCGTACTCGACAACGATATCGCGCCGGCGGATTTGTCGACAATAAGCACGGTATCGCCCGACGGAGTGGCCACGTGGCCACGCGATGGGTTTCATCCGAAAAACTGCCCGTGAATGCAGCTGATTTTCGTGAGACCCCGTCACCAACCAGGTACGTTTGTCGCGGCAGCCATATCGGCGTCAATCCCACCTGTCACTTGCCGATAACACATACGTAGAACAGCTCGTGCGGCCCAAAGCGGTCGTCCAGCATTTTGGGGTGTATTGCCTTCGAAGACCGGATGCGCGCCAACGGCAAGGGCAACGCCGACGCCAATACCGAGAATCGCTGGCATGGGACGTCGCGTCGCAGCCGAAATCGCGATGCCGGTGGCACCTGCGCCAAGCGCAGCCACGTGCATCCAGCGCGTGATGGCGCGCGTATGCGACGTGAGAAAATGCAAATAAAACGTCTCGAAATCCTGGGGGTCGTTTGCGTGCATGAAATCACCTAATCGTCGATGTTGACAGACGTAAAGAAGCGTCGTGGGTATACCTGGGCGCGTTCAAAAGGGCAAGGTGGGAACGAAAACGCCGTATTGACCCACGCCCTCATTTCTTCTTCTTTCCGGCGGGCTTCTTCAGCGCTTCTACTTCAGTTTCCACTTTTTCGCACAATGCCTTGACGCTTGGACGTAGGCATTCTTCGCCGTCAAAAGGCGACGGTTGCGGACCGTGTAAAAGGCTCTCGGCACGTTGAGCACCGTTTTTGCACCAATCGCCGGTTCCTGGCTCGCACACATTCGTCAAAACGCCGCTCGTCCAATACTTGGCCAGTTTCACGCAATACGTGTGATCTCGCTCGTATCCGACCTTGCGACAAGCATATTCAGCGTAATGCACGGCGCGGGAAAGGTACTTGGGCGGCATGACGCCACCTTCTGCGATTTCCGCCAATCGTGAACAGGCAGCCGCCGAATAATCACCCCATTTTTCGGTCGACGCCGCTTGAGCCGCCGGACAGGCCAATTCATACAAAGAACGCGCGAACAATTCGTCCTTTTCGACGCCTCGACCTTCTTCATGCAATTTGGCCAGCATATAACAACCGGCCACTTCGCCATTTTCGCATCCCCAACGAGCCAAATCAGGCACACGCGGATCATCCGCGGGCAAACTCTGCGCCGCATCGCCACACACGCACGCGCCTTCCTCACACGCCGCGATCAATGTCTTGCGCGCATTGGCTTCGAACGGTTCGAGCACCGTCGGCGTATACCCATGTTTGTCGAGCATCATTCGCAAAGACGCGTAATCGAGGGATTTCTTGCCAAGCGCTTCGAGTTTGTCCAACAATTCCGGCGTCAGCTCGGGCCGGAGTTCCTTTTTCACGCGGTTCATCAAAAGTTCAGGCGTATTCCAGCAATGAACGCGCGACTCCAATAAACATTTTTTTCGCCGCGTAAGGGCCTCTTCGTGATTCGAAGGATTGAACAAGGCTTGAAAACCAAGCAATGCTGACGTTTGGGGATCACTTCGCAACGCAGGGCCTTCGTTCTCGAATGTGATCGAATACTGGTTCGCTTCACGAATGGATCGTTCAATGATACACGCTTCTTCGTCGCCGAGATCGCAGGCTTTGGCAATCCAAACCAAAAACGCTTTGTCGTCGTCGTCCTGATCTTCAATGGAACGTTTGATGCGCACCCGCATGGATTCCACGCTGTTGCCATGCGCCATTTCGCTGAGGTCTCGCTCGAGGCCACAACCCGCGGGATGACCGTACCCGCGATAACGGTCGGCCATGCGTCGACACGCGTCCGCTTTTCCTGCCAGACAATCTTTTTCGTCGGCGACTCGTAAAACCGCCGGCTTTGTTTTGCGTTGCACCGTCGGTTTGGCCGGGACACTCGAGGCCGATGCGGATGCAGAAGCAACCGGGGCCGGTGTGGGAGTACCGGACGAACCGCAACCCCACAGGACAAAAGCGAGCAAACCCGGAAAAATGAGGCGCGGTTTCATCGCAAGATCACCGTGGGCCCAGGTTCGCCATCGAGCCATGTTTCGTCCACCATCACCGACGGATCGAATCCCACACCGACGCAGCTATCGTGCCGAAGCGTAAAAAATTGCAGCAGTCGTCG
This sequence comes from Polyangium sp. (in: bacteria), assembly GCA_044221885.1. GTDB lineage: Bacteria > Myxococcota_A > Polyangia > Polyangiales > Polyangiaceae > Polyangium. Next base: position 2,937 of record JBGAOI010000550.1, on the reverse strand, counting down.
ATCCCCTTGGCGCAACGGAAAAATCATCTCGGCAGGGTTCGTCTCTTGCATAGTCTCCATGAGATTCTCCTTTGGACGAACCCAGAATGCCACGCCCTCGGTATTCCCCGAATGTTGGAATACAGCGCCCAGGGTCAACTCGCACTTGATTTTGAGCCATTCTCGAACCAAGAAGACCTTGCACGACGTTGGTGCATATCCTCCGCCGCGATACACGTCGACTTGTTTTGCATTACGCCACTCATCGAGGGTGGGCACTTTGCTTTTTTCAGCAGGAATGGTCAATTTCTCCAGGGCATCGAGTGGCGGTTCGCGTTTTGGCGGCCCGATGGGCATTGCAGCCGATGCCGATGCAGCCGCGGATGCCGATGCCGACGCCGCAACGTTGGTCGCATCGGCTGCCGATGCAGATCGCAAGGTCATGGCCGCTCCGCCAAGAGCCAACGCGCTCAGAGACGCCACCGAAACGAACGTCCATCGCAAAAAATCACGCGTTTTCATAACGTCTCCAAGTAGGCTACGAGCGACTTTTTTTCGTCCGCGGACAAATGCATGGTTTTACCCATGGTATCGGGGTTTTTCTCGACGAGCGCTTGTAAACTTTCGTATCGACCATCGTGGAAATACGGCGCTGTGCCGCGAACGAAGAGCAGCGACGGCGTTTTGTAGGCTTTGTTTTCTTCCGGGGCAAACCCTTTGAGTTTCGGCGGATCGCCAACAGGAATCGGAACTCGATCGGTAAAACCCGTGGCCGGTACGTGGCAGCGGGAACATTGCGCTTTTTCGCTTTCGAAGATGGTTTTGCCTTTTTTCTCTTCTTCGGTCAATTCGCGTTTCGTCGATTCGGGTGGCACAAGTCCTTCCCGAATGAACTTGGCAATATGCGTCGCGCGTTCACGGCGATTTTCAGCGGTGGCGTCAGCGACACGCCAACGATGTAGACCAAAGCCTCCAATCAAGCGTTTGATCAAGTCTTCGCTCTCGGCATGCCAACCGTACGGCCCTGGCGCAGAAACGCGCCCAGCAAGCATGGGCGTTTGGCGCGGAAATCCCATTCCGAGAATAGCGTCGTCCGCGTCTTTCTCCGCATCCAATACTTCGAATGCAAAAGGACCGCTGCACCCATAACCACCTTCCATGGTGCCTTTATCATGCACCGCATCGAGTGACTCCATGGCGGCCATGAAGTTGACGAAATCTTCATTAAACGAGCCACTGTAAAAGTGTGTTTCATGCCAAACATGGCCATCGTCACGCCCATCGGGATGACACCCGGAACACGCCAAGCCACCGCTGGTCACGTAATCCGTCGCATTGTAATACAATACGCGCCCCACTTGAAATGAAGCGTCTTCCGGCGTATCTTTGGGTTTTACGAGACGCAACACAATGGGCGGAGCGGCCATCACGGGCATATTCGGCGCCACGAGTCGCACTGCCGCAACCTCGTCCGTCGATCGACAATACACGTACGCCCATTGCTCATTCGCGGAAAGTGCAATCCCTGATGGCGCGCCACATGTCTTGGCCACGCCGTATCCTTTGTCCGCGCGTTGCGAAATGCGGTAGGTCTTCACTTGCCCAATCGAAGGATCCTGCAACATGGCGTCGAATTCCAGAATCTCATCGGTGCCCTCACTCGCGACGAGCAGTGTTCGTTTCGACGCACGATACACAGTAGCGCGCGGTTGTACGAAAGAGATTGCGCTGCTCTCCAAGGCTTTCCACGTCTTGACCTCGGCGGGATCCATATCGTTCATCACCGTGGGCAGGTTTGGGCCCGTGCGCAAGGGCGGCGCGAGCGGAGTGTCGGAATGGGAGAGCCAAACATCAATGGCCGATGCGCCAAACCAATCCCCGCTTTCTGCACCCAATGCATGACGGGGGAAAAATATTCGGTCACCTCGAGGCGCTGATACGACGCTGTAGCCAAGAGCCGCATTGCCGTTGCTTCCACCGTGATTGGGTGCAGGTGGCAAATCGAATTTTTTCGCGATGGGACTTGCACCGTCGATATCACTCATGCGGGTGATATTGCGACCGACAAGATGCGAAACATAGGCTCGTTTGCCGTCGGGCAAGATGGTAATGCCTCGAGGTTCACGCCCCACATCGACGACCGAGCGAACTTTGGCCGTTGTCACATCGACGAATGAAACTTTGGCCGCCCACGCGCTGGTGACTCCGACAAACGTTTCATCGGGGCTCAGGGCAATGCCCCATGCATCGGTCGCGACAGAAATGCGTGCGGTTTCTTTGAGCCCCAACTTTCCGTCGCGCTGAAAAAGCAAAACGCCGCCACCACCTTCGGGCATTTCACGAATTGTCACGTACACGCGGTCTTTCGACGCTACGATTTGCGCGGGACGACCAGGCATCGTTATGGTCGTCACGGGCGTGTCTTCAATGATTGGAAACGGAACGATATGAATGGCGCTGTGATCTTCGTCGGCCACGAAAAGCACGTCATCTTTGGGTGCTCGGGTCATCGACGAACCTTCGCGACTCGTGGGTGTCAATGGCTTCGCTTCCACCACCGGAGCGGCGGAACCCGAGGCAGAAACCACGGGCGAAGCGACACTGGCCCCGGTCGAATCAGTAGGAGCTCGCGACGAATTGCAGGCGATGAGAAAGCCACCACCGAGCATGAGCCATGAACAATTGCGCACGGACATGCGGGGTAGAAGAACACGATTACCACCATCGATGCAAGTCGATCCGCGAACTCTCGGGCAAAGGGTGTCAGATTCCCGTACGATCGCGCCGGCCAATGCGGCCAACCGCAACGCTCGTTTTGAGCATGAAATGCTTTGCAATCTTTTTGGCACGAAGTCAGTACGGGAGTAATATATCCATCGATGAGGTACCTTTTTGCGCTCGTCCCTATCACTCTCTTCGCGGCGTGCACCTATACCCCGCCCTCACAATCGACCGACG
>JBGAOI010000054.1:0-22188 GCA_044221885.1 Polyangium sp. (in: bacteria) | reverse complement strand
CGAGGTATTCGAGGGCATTGGGCGCGAGAGGGACGGCGTCCGAAGTCTGAAAAACGAAGATATCGCCGGTGGCGTATTGAATCGCCTGATTGAGGACGGCGCCGGGAATGTAGGACGTCGGCGGAATTTGAATCAGTTGTGGAGAATAATGCCCAACGATGTCCAACGTTCGGTCGGTGGAACCCGAGTCGACGACAATCAATTGAAAATTGCGTATGGTTTGGCTATGAAGCGCGTGTAATGCCTGTTCGACCACCCAATCCGCATTTTTTGTCCGCATGATGACCGATATTTTCATGTCGGGCCCCCGTTCACTTCCATGATATTCCCAGTTGCTCTGCAATATGGTGAAAATTGGGATCACCATGCGTGGCCCAATATCGTAAATATGCATGGCGAAGCGCTCGCGCATCGCATGCGTCTGCACCCAAGAGCGCCCGTACGGCCTGTGTTTGCTCGGCATTCGAACCGTAAAGCACCGTAGGTAACGTGGCCGCGAGTATCGTGCGCGGGTGCCGACGACGCGCCGCTTTCGGTTGTGCGGGATTTTCACGACGCAATCCGAATCGACCCCAATGTACAAGATGCTCGGCGCGGCGTCGAAACGCATTCGGTGAAGGTTTTTCCTCGAGCATACGGTCGACGTGATCGGCAAAGGTGCAGTCATCCTGTCGACTACGAAAGCGTTCGAATGCAATGTGTGCGGAGGCGAGAATGTCGCGAATTCGATTCGTGAGTTCAGTCAAGTTTTGCTTTGCGTACTGCTCATATCGAGGCGAAAACCGGAATTCCGCGGCCACATCGTATAAGTCGGCCAAACCTGGTACCGGAGCGTCGAGTTCACGCATGCGGCGTTGTTTCTCGAGATAACTGGCATGATATCTCCCACGTGCAAAAAGCAGCGCATCACCATGGCCAAGGATGGCTTTCATCAAGTGTTTGATGATGTATCGCCTATGCTCTGGAGGTATGTTACCGCGGTCCAACATTGCGTCATTGATGACGAGCAGTGAGGCACGGTTGACAAGCAAATTATGCACATCGTCGATTTCGATTTCTCTGGCTGCGAGATGCTGAAGCGAAGGAATGACGGACGCGTCCCCGAGAATGGTTCGATGGCCCCAGCGTAGGTCGAACCAAATCACGCGCGGGGGTGCGCGGAGCAATTCGAATTCACCCAAGACGCCGGTGTCGATTCCGATTCCTGCTTCATTCGCGAGGGGCAAAAGAACGTCGTCGAGGCGGCGCTTTAATGCGGAGTGCCGCAACATTCCCCATTTAGAAGCAATGAGCAGCATATCGAGGTTGTTGTGTGGATGCTCCCCGTTCTCGTCGGTGAATGCGCCGCCTTCTCCCCGCCCATAACCTCCCAACAGTACGAGTGCGCGATATTCTCGAGGGCAAAAGTTTTTTGCGACGCACCCGGCTGCCCGAGCCACGATCGCAGACAAACGTTTCTCGATGTCTGCGGAGCCACGCAGAGTATACCGAAGCCCGTCATGCAATGTACTCATTGGGACACCGCCTTTGACAAACCCAGACCCAATCGTTTGCGAATGACGGAAGCGACGTCGGTAAGTGCACGACAATCCAATATGCCAGCATCATCGGAGGCCATGGCGGCGAGTGACGATTGTGTGCCGATATCATATCCATGCATGCCGCGCGCTTTGTTTCCGAACCAGCTCGGGGCGAAAATCGCTCCTTCTGGCAAAAGCCACAATGCTTGACCAAATGGCGCACCGATTACAGGTGCGCCCCGTGTACGTAATGCACGGAGGTCGAGCCATGATCCTGGAATATGGGATGATTCCAGAACGCTTCGCGTTTGGGACAAACCAGCTTCGTCACCCCAAAATCGCCACATGGTGCTGTCGACAATGGCGTGCTTGGTGCGCATTCGCGGCGCGAAGCGGCGCGGATCGATTGTTTGCGCCACGTCGGCCATTCCGTGATCGCCGACGACGATGGTCACAAGTCGCCGCGGATCGTTCGCCAGAAGCTCCCGTGCGTGCGTAATGCGGTGGGCAATTCGAGAGACAACCTGCTCGAGCGGCGCGGCCGCATTGCCGTATTTGTGCAAGTGCCCGTCGAGTTCCGTTGAATAAAGGAATGTCAAATCTGGTGAACGCATTTTGATTGTCGCGAACGCTTCACTCCATCGACGCTGTTCGGGCAGACGCCAGTCCGCCGTGAATACACTCAATCCAGCCTCGCGTGCATCGGCCAAAAACGTTTGCGCTTGGCCGATGCGTTGAGCCCAAAAGAGGTCCTCCCGTTCGGGTATATCGAGCCATTGAAAGGCGTCCGGGGGAATTCGATGCAATGCGACGTAGCCGGAAATGTCCCAACGATTCTTCAACCAGGATTCCGCTCGACGCCGCACCCAATTTCGTTCGTGGATGAAACGGGGCAGCAGGCCCATGAGTGACAACGGGGCGAGAATATTGTCGGATTCGTCGAGTTGCCGAGAAAATAAGCACATTCGGCCATGAACGGCAGGCGGCGCGCCGGTAAGAATCGTTGGCAAGGCCCCGGCGGAATATCCCAGAATGCCCCGCAAGCTTTGAACGTAATTCAAAAAGGGTAGCCGTTTGGCAAAACGCCGGAATTGAGCGGGGCCCAACGCATCGACGAAAACGACCAAAATTCGCGCAGACACATCACTCATCATAACGCCCTCATGAATGGTGCCGATGGTTTGGGAATTTTTTGCCAGGTTTTACTTGGAATCCGAGAGATACGCCGACCGAGACAACGCAGGACGAGTACGAGATCGAGCAATGCATTCTTTTCGTGCATGTAATATACTCGGGCGCGTATTCGCGTGCCGGCGTCCGCGCCTTCAGGAATGATTGCAGCATCGATGGTTATGAGCCCACTTGAAATTGCCATCGATTTCCAAAGCAATGCAGCCGATTCGTTCTTGGGAAAGTCGTCCGTCCAGTCCGACAAACCAATAAACGATCGTTCGCCGCGAAACGTTTGTACAAGCGCCATCAGCAAGCGTTCAATGGATAATGGCCGTTGCGTTGTTCCACGCGGTCCTTTTTTCCAGCGCGTCGACGTGCGCACCACAAGCCATAATGGAGCAATCACGACCAGCAACAGCAGCGCTACATGTCGTCCGAGCCAATGAGTAACGTGAGGTTTGTCGCGTTGGGCGACAAGCAAGGATTCATCGATGGTTGCATATTCACCTGTCGTAAAATCCTGTGTGCCCCGAGCATCAATGGCGACGCCCGCCAACTCCAGGTTCTCGCCAAGAATCGTTCCTGCAGCAACCATGGAGTCGGACAGACGTGTGCCTTGCTCGACAACCGTTCGATCACCAAGAAAAGCGCGCGGTCCAACGCATGCGCGGGCTCGGATCACCGCATTCATTCCCACCAGCACGGGTGGAATGAGTTTGGCACTTGGATCGATTTGCGTTCCGCGACATAACCACACTCCACGCGCGTGCTCGTAGGCATGAAGCAAGATTCCATTTTCTGATCGTTGTTCCATTCGGCCTTCGAGCGTCGCGAGGCCAATGGCAAATGCATCCGCAAGCGATCGAATTCGGATGGCCCACGCTTCATTCGTCCCTGGGCTGACATCGATCGGGGTTCCAAATACGCGCACTGCGCTTCCGTCACAAGCATCGCCGAGTGCGCAATGAGGTGGCAATGCAACGATGGCGCCATGAGGCTGTGCATGCGTACAAATGGCCCGAATGTCGCCTCCGATCAATACATCGGTAGGGATGGCAATCAAAAGTGCGTTATCGGGAAATCCTGCTCGACGAGCTATTTCTCGAGGCGTCAGGAGCCTACCACAAGCAACCAGTCGCACGTTGGTGCCTACCGCGTCACCTTGCGCCAGCCATTGACCGAGCGCGACGCTTTCCGCGGACGAACCAATCTGAATGGCAATACCTTTGCAGTGTGATGAGCGTAACCATTGAATTTGTCGGGCAGCGAGCGGCCGTCCAGCAATCGGTATCCATCCGTGTGTCGACGCAGATTCGATTTCGTGAATAACGGCGTACATGGCCCCTCCCTTGCGCAAGTCGCTACACAACTGAATTCATTCAATAGGCGCCACGACCGCTCAATACCGCGGGAATGGTGCGTATCAATACTCGCACGTTGTCGGCCGTCGACGTCCGATCAATGTATTCGATATCCAATCGCACCTGCTCGTCGAATGAAAGTTCACTTCGCCCGCTTACTTGCCATAAGCAGGTCAAACCTTGCTGTACTTCAAGTCGTCGAAGCGCCATTGCATCGTAACGATCGACTTCCGAACATAATGCCGGACGCGGACCAATGAGCGTCATATCTCCGACGAGGACGTTCCATAATTGAGGTAGCTCGTCGATGCTGAATCGTCGCAGCCATTTGCCGATAGGTGTGATTCGCGGATCATTGCGCATCTTGAATCGCACTTCGTTCGTCATCGAGACCAAGGCAGCGCGTCGAGCTTCCGCGTCGATGTACATTGTTCGAAGCTTCCATAGCTTGAATTCGCGACCATATTGACCCACTCGCCGCTGAGAGAAGAGAATTGGTCCAACGCTCGTTGATTTGATCGCACACGCGGCAATCACGAGCAGAGGCAATGTAATGAACAGACCAACCATTGCCGCGAAAATGTCCATTACGCGGCGGTAATGACGCGCGATGTCGTGAAACCATAACCGACGGCGAAGCAAAAACCGTCGCGTTCGTCCCACCCATGGACGAGAAGTTTGTCGGTGGCGAATTGTTCCCGTCGTACGCGTGGATTCCCGAGTGTCCATGACGAATGTCCCTTTTTCCCGCCCCAGCGCTTTTCGTTGAACTGATTCTGGCGCACATCAAGATTCACGCCAACGTCTGGAACCGCTGGATTCACCAGCAAATTTGGTTGCGTGCGTTCTCAGCGTCGCCATGCGCCACGCTTGAGCACACTTGATGATCGAAATGAACTGCCGCTGTCACCAAGGGATGCATGTATTCCACCAACTCGGGATCCCAAGTCAGGCGTGAATCCTGCAAATCTACGCGCGCCATGAAATGAGGTTTTTGGTATGCGATTTGCTGTGAGTCTTGGGGGAACGGATTTCGGCCAATCTGGAATAGGCGTGTACACTCGAGCCATTCTGCCGCGCATGTTTCGCGCTCTGGCTGGGACGCAAGACGAAATGGTCGTCATGGGAACGTCCAAAGAACTCGCGGCCTACCAAGATGTCTTACTCGGTATTTCGCGCATCGAGATCCCGTCGATGTTTGTCTCGGCCGGAATCAACGCCCTCTTTCATTTTGTTGCGGCAGGTCCCATGCTCTCGCGTGCCGGGGTTTCTGTACTTCTTCTACCTGCTGCCAATCGACGCATGACAGCATATTCGCCCATTCCAACCGTCGCAGTCGTCCACGATCTTGCGCAACTGCATGTTGCCCATAAGTACGACGCTTTGCGAATGATGTATTTTCGACGTACTCTTCTTCCGGCATTGCGCAAAGCATCGCAACTCGTTGCGATTAGTTCGTCCACGAAAAATGACCTCCTTCATGCTTTGCATGGGCCCGCGTCGCGTATTGCCATCGTGCCGAATGGCGTTGATGCCGATAGATTTACGCCACCTGTCGAGCAAGATTTGCGAATTCGTCGTGTACGCAAAGCCCTGAGCATTGAAACCCCATACGTATTGTATTTGGGTCGTCTCGAACACCCCGGGAAAAACCATTTGCGGCTTGTGGAAGCATTTGCAGCGAGCCGCCTTGCCGCACGCCATTCCCTCGTGCTCGCAGGCGCGGATTGGGGGGCTCGTGCGCGCATTCGTGAATCCGCCGAACGCTTTGGGGTTGGTCACCGCGTTCATCTCCCAGGATTCGTTGCGGATGAAATGGCGCCGGGCCTTTTGGCGGGAGCCGATGCCGTCGCTATGGTTGGCCTTCGAGAAGGGTTTGGCTTGCCCGCATTGGAGGCATTATCGGCCGGCCGGGCGCTTTTCGTGTCGAATACGGGAGCGCTGCCCGAAGTGACGGGCGATGTGGCGACGACTTGTGATCCATTCGATATCCGATCCATTCAACAGGCAATGGATAAGGCTCTGACGGACGCGTCGTTCCGACAACGAGCTTTGCACGAAGGGCCGAGATTCGTTCAACGTTATGGGTGGGACGCGACGGCACTGTCGTTGTTATCGTTGTGCCGTGGGGTTGTTCGCAATGGAACGGTGCGCTCGAATTAGAGCGACGTACGACGAGTTCGTCGCAGTCGTTCGATTCCTTCTTCGACGTCGGATTCCTTGATCTCCCGGAATCGCTGTGGAAATGGTCCTCCCGCATCGGATTCGTACACCAAACTCCGCGGACGAACGTTGCGCGCGCGGAGTGTTTCTGTGACAAACCGAACTCGCTCTTGGTGATCCGCCTCTTCCAGCTCTTGCGCCGAGGTTTTCAAGACATCGGCGATATGCGCTTCGATGCGTTGTTTGTCGAGTTCCGTTTCTGCTACCCCCGTAATGATGGGAATCAATCGGGTTGCATCACGCAACGGCAAATAAAGCCCGCGTGAGGTTGCCGCAACGGTCTTGAAAACATCTTCCGCGCCGACATATTCTCGTAGCGTGGGCAAACACCCCACTGCATGAATGACAATGCCCATTTCTCGAGCATTTTCCGCTTGGGCATACCAATGATGTCCACACGGACAACCTTGTGGAAACGCATCGCCCGATGGTTCGACCCCATGTGGCGGCGCATCGCCTACCCAAACGACAACGCGGGCTGCATGCGGGCGCCAATCGAGACGCACGATATCGTAAAGTCCATCCGTCACGGATTCCGGGCCATCACCGCCACCCGAAGCTTGCATTCGCTGGACGCCCTTTTTGATGGAGGAAATATCATCCGTCAATGGGACGACACGGCTCGCAAACGATCGGTCTTGTGGTGGATGGTCCCGATAACTGACGATCCCGAGCCGCAAGCTCTTGCATAGCGGAGCCTGCCGAATGCTCTCGATGATTTCCAAGAGACGCCGTTTGACCTCCTCAATGTATTGACCCATGCTCCCGGTTTCGTCGACCAAGAAGACCAAGTCAATTTCGCCCACGTCGCGTCCCGCGACAAACGAAAGCATATCGGTCGAATATGTATCGGATGTCGAGGCTTTGACCGGGGTTTGCCCTTGCGCGACAGGCATTTGCCCGCGCGCAGCCATTGCTGGAGGAGCCGGCATATCCACGGCGGGTGCTGGGGGCGAAATATCGAGAACGCGTACCGGTTCGAATCGCTCGGGATCACGCGATGTCGGCGGCTCGTCGTCTTCGGAAAACGTAGGAATCGAGCTTGCCCGCGTTTTGTCGATCTTTCTTTTCTCGCCAAACCCCAAAGCATCCTTGACTTTTGATAACAACCCACCTCTTCCTTTCGGTGCGGCGGGTTCGTCGAATGCATCGGGTTCTGGAGGTGAATACACTGCCGACCGCATCGCTGGTGCTGCGGGACGCGGCGGTGGAGCCCCAAACGCCGGCGGCGGAGGCGCATACCCTCCTGGCGCAGGCGGGGCATGTGCTGCCATAGGCGCCGGCGGAGGCATTGCTTTCAATTCATCCATCGCGCCAAAGGACGCTGCACCGCCAGCAGAAAGCGTCATTTCCTCTTCTTCACCAAATGCGTCGGCCTCCGATTTCAGGGCATCTCCTCGCGTCCTTTCGCGTGCAGGCGCAGCGGCCATACCTCTCGGCATACTACGTTTTGCCATTTTCTGCATTCCGTAGTCCATGTCCTCGTCGTCGTCGGGCGGAGGTGCTCCCGTTATGGGTCCACCTCCACCTTCGGCGGCTCCGTCCGAAAAGCTGAAATCCTCGGATGTTTTTTCATCATCGATTTCAGCGACGGCGGCTATTTGGATTTTCTGAGCCGGGGTATGCACCCGTTTTTCGCTGTCTTCCGCAACGAGCGCTGTATAAGGACTCAGAAGCTTGTGTTTCAACGCCAGCGCCAAAACCTCCATACGCACTTCGGCCGCTTCATTCGGCGCTTCGACCAGCCGTTCGAGCCGGGCATCAATGCGCAATCGGGCCCATAAGCGCTCGAGCCCCGGCATTTCTTTTGATTCTTCGGGCAATTCTACGTCCACTTCTTGTCGGAACGTTTCCCCTGTGGCTCGTGTTCCCGTCAGAACCAAGCGACTTTTCCCTGAGCCCGCGAATCGACCAAACAATTCAACCGTTTGACCGCCAAACAATTCCGGCACGGGACTCGGATATACATCCACCGGCATCGCGTCATCCCAAGACAAACGTATGTTTGTCAAGACCGGACCCGCCTGTCGCACGCGTCGCGCGAACTTCGGGACGACCGTTTCTACATCTTCACCCGGCAAAAGAACGTCGCTCGTGCCGCCGCCCGCCCGCGCCAGTCGTTCGATGAGGTATCGATTGACGGCGGGGCCAATGCCCAAGACAAACAGGCGCGTTTCTTTTCCGAGCAATGCGGGGATACGTCGTAGAAGTCGTCCCTCATTTCCGACGGCGCCATCGGTCAACAACACGAAGACGCGGGTTCGTTCTGGCTTTGTGGGCAATTTTGCTGCATGCTCGAATGCTTCTTCCAATTCAGTGCCGCCGCGAGCCTCGATGCCGCGCAAGAATTCTTCAATGTGCAACGTCCATTCTTTTGAGACATGCACGAAAGAGTCTCCGCGCCCATCGGCGGCAATGCGATCGTGATCAATGGCGAAAACTTGAGCCCGATCGTCTGGACCAAGCGTATCGAGAATCATGCGCACAGCGCGGCGAGCTTGCGCGACACTGCCTCCACGCATCGAGCACGAGCGATCGACGAGAAAAACCACATCCCTGGGCAAACCATAGGCAGCTCGTTTTCCTGTCACTGCAACGACCACGCCACAATATTCGCATTTCCACGCCGAACCAATGCCGGGCCAATCCTTTACGGAGGAAGGATCGCGCAACGTTCCGCCGCAATTGTTGCAGCGATACGTTCGATGATCCCCGGCCGGACCGATTTCAGCGATGGGCAAATCTTCAATCGGAGCAATCGGCGGAGTTACGACCAATAGAAACGTACCCATCTTGTCGGCTTGACGTTCGAAATAGGCGCGTGGTCGAATGCCTTCTTTGGCGGCGCGAAATGCAATCACCAAATCCCGATTCGGTATCGTTTCGGATTCGTGTAATTGGATGCGATAGGCATTGCTACCCAGGTATTCTAGATCAATGCGATGCGACGGCGACCGCGGTGGCTCGAGCAATTCGCCAGAACGAATTTCAATGCTGGCTTTGATATTGGCGGGACGTTGTCCCGTGGCTTTGGCCGGTGGACGAATCTTCGCCGCATCCGGAACTTCTGTCGTGGGAATCGATTGACCCGCTTGTCGTGGTGCAGGTGCACCGTCGGGGCGACCTGCATGGTGACGTTCCGTCGTGACCATGGGAAAAACGAACCGCCATTCGCCCGAATCGAAAGCGAGTTTTTCCTGGTAAACCATCGTGACTTCGATGACGTCTCCCGGAGCGATGTTCGCGACGCTCAAGGTAAACAAGTTCGGCCGGTCTTGTTCGAGAAGTGTGGCGCTTCGACCTTCACGCCGTGCCGCCTCATAAGCACGCTTGGCCTCTTCTTTTTCTTTGACCACTCCTTCGACCGTACGTTCGCCAATACGGAAACGCATCGTGTGCACCGACGCGCCGTGCGGCATGGGAAACATGTATTCTGCTTCGATCGGCGATTCGCTTGCGTTACGGAATCTTTGTTTGACAGTGACCGTCGCAATCGGGCCGTGAATGGCAGCTTCGAGTTCAGTCATTTCGAGCGGCAATACGAAGCCGTTCGAAGTGCGCATGGTTCCTTGTGTGATCAAATCGGGCGGGAGGGGCATCATAGCGGCGCAAGTATACACGACGACGCCGATTCAGAAAGGGAAAAGACGTTTCCGGCCGCGCGGACTTTTGCGCCCGACCTTCAAACCTACCCACGCGGCCCTCACGCTATTTCGACGGCCCGAACGATTCCAGCAATTGAACCAGCGTAGTAAATCCCGGCGCACGTTCTTCGGCCGTTCGTCCGGACAAAGGCGCTTCGTCCGGCAGCAAAAGCTCCTTGGCCGACGCCAATCGATATCCTGAGCCCATTCCGACTGCGCGCAGCAAATCCGCCGCGTCGGCTCGCCGCTCCTCATCCCATTCATGTTTTGCAATGCGTTCCAGAAGTTCTATCGCAAGCGGCACGTCCCCGACGAACAAGGCTTCGGCCAGCGCTGTCCAATGAAATTCAATCGACAAAGCTTCGGAAATCAGCGAATACACACGCGTCGCTCGCACGGCGACCCATATTTCTTCCACATACGCCGGGTTTCCACGCCAGCGTTGTTCGAGCACCGTGCAGACCGATTCCAACATTCGTCGAGCTCGCGGCAATTCGCCAAAACAAGCCAATACTTCGGCGCGTCGCAATTCGAATACCAGTTTGTCGTGCTCTCGCGCCTCCATCGAGTAACGTGCCGCAAGCGACAATGCTTCGTCCGGACAACCCAATCGGCACAGCGCTGAAAGCGCCGCTTCTTTGCGAATGTTCTCCAATGAGGGCGGATCTTGCGGCCCGCGTCGAGCCACGAGCGCCAACGACACCACTTCTTCGTATTGGCCCGCAGCAAGAAGCGTGGAAAACAATTCAACGGCTGAATCGAACGCGACGACACGAGCCATTTCTGCTTCGAGCGCAATCACACTATCCCATTGGGCTCGTTTGACGTGTAATGGCCCGGTACCAATTTCCGCGCCAAACCCTAGAGACCGCACTCGGCCCAAATGCAACAATGCCTCGTCGATTCGTCCAGCCAAACGTTCTGTGCGCCCGAGCCAAATCAGCGCGGAAACGGAGAATGCCACCGCATCTGCTCGTCGTTCTTTTGCGGCAATGCGAGAAAAATAACGAATCGCGTTTTCGGCAATCGATCGAGCATCGTCAAACCGCTCGAGCTGCTCGGCCACCAAGATCGCTTCTCGAAAACATGTCGCAATCGCCCCCAGACGCCCTTCCTCGAGCCCCTCGGCCTTGGGTAATGCTTGCGTAATCGCCGCACACCAAGCCCCAAGTTCCCAACGGACAACACGCCCTTGCAAACTGGAGAATTCATCAGAAATGAATCGAACATCCGCGCTACGCGCAGACACGTATGACACGGGGCCAAGAACCGGGCCGACCAAGTGCATATCGAACCTCGTGAATTTCGAGCACGCCGCAACGATGGCGCAACAAATCCCGACCACCCGGTCTGCACGCCACGTTCATTACGAATTGCGACGACCTCTTTGCTTATAATCGATGAGACGAAGCCTTTCAATCGTTCATTGACCCGCGTCGGACATAGATTGTCCTATCGGCTGGCCCACCTTTTCGAGATCGCTCGATCTCGAAGTTGAACGCTTGAGCTTCGACTCACGTTCAGCGTCCTTCGCCCCAAACCGCATCTTTCGTCACCGGCAACTTGACGCCCCGCGCCTCTCTTTCCAAGATGCGCAGGCATGCAGCGCGCGAGATCCTTTGAGGTCAAACGTTACGCGGCGATGACGACCATCGCTGTAGCTGCCGGTTTGTGCATCACTTGGCTGCTTCTGCCGCCTTCCGTGGAAGTTCCCAAGGCGCCGCCGACGCCGGAACTCCGCGTTGCGGGCATGCCCGTACCCATGCAAGGCGACCCTGTAGCCAACGCCTTGGATCTCGTGCGTCGGTACGCGACCGGGGAGATCACGATCAAACTTCCTGACGGAACGGGACGCAAAATTCGTCGTGGATCTCTTGGTGCGGAGATCGATCGCGTGCGTCTCGCCGGCTTCGTGCGCGAAGCCATTCGTGCGGAAAGCCCGCTGCGCAAAGCCCACGATGCCAATGCGCCGGGCGCGCCACTCGATGTGCCTCTGCCCTTGATCCTTGATGCCGATGCCGCCTTGGACAAACTCCTCACGCTCAAGGGTGAACTCGATGCCGCGGCCACCGATGCCTACGTCGACTTGGCGCAGAAAAAACTCGTGCCAGAAAAAGACGGCCATCGTCTTGATGTGTATGGGACCATTGCGCGAATCGAAGCGGCGTTTCGCCAAGGTTTGGCCGAAGTTCCGGCGATGGTTGAAACGGTTGCGCCCAAACGTCGCGCTGCAGAACTCGGCAATGTCGAATTTTCACACGTCCTTGGGTATTTCGAGACGCGGTACAACCAAGGCGAGAAAATGCGTGATCGCACGTATAATTTGCGCCAAGCCGCCTCGCGACTCGATGGTGCCGTGGTTCTTCCTGGTGAAACCTTCGATTTTAATGACGTCGTTGGTCCTCGTGATGAAGCGCATGGTTATCGCGTAGCGCCTGTGATTGCCCAGGGGGAACTCGTCGACGGATTGGGTGGAGGCACTTGCCAAATATCCGGAACGCTGCACGGCGCGGCATTTTTCGCCGGACTCGATATCGTCGAACGATATCCGCATTCACGTCCCAGTTATTACATCAAATTGGGCCTCGATGCGACCGTCGTATATCCAACGATCAATTTTCGATTTCGCAATCCATTCAAATTTCCCATCGTTTTGCACGAAACGGTGTCCGGTGGTGTCGTCCGTGCCGAAATCCTCGGCCCCGAACGGCACCATACCGTGACGTATTTCCGGCGCATCGATGAAGTCATTCCTTTTGAGGAAGTCGAAAGAAAAACTCCTAAATTGCCCGAAGGCACGCGAGTTCTGGCGCAACGAGGCATTCCCGGTTTCAAGACCACGAGCTCCCGTGTCGTACGCGACGGCGCTCACGCCGTTCGTTACAAATGGACCGATTCCTACCCGCCCACCATGCAAATCTTCAATGTGGGATCCGGGCCTGCAGAATTGAATGCGGCGGGCAAAGATGATGATCATCCCGAATACATCGTCGACGAATACCTTGTCGTGACTCAAGGCCCCGAGATTCATACACCTGGTGTTTCCGGCGCGGAGGCCGGCGGTGGAACGATTGAAAGTCGTGAACCAGGAAAAACAGGCGAACGCGGGTATTATGAGAAATTAGGGTTGTCCCATTATCGCGGGAACAATGACAGTGCGGATCCGAATGCACAATCGGAAGCTCCCGCCACGGTTCCGGTTGCGGTGGAATCGCCGACAGACGACAAAAACAAAAAAGCGGACGATTCCAAAACCAAAAAGAAAAAGAAGAAAAAGAAGGGCAAAACTGCGGAATCCGGCGGATAGTCGGCACGTTACGAATCGACCCGACGTTGCGCCTCGCCAAGATTCCCGACCCGGGTTACCTTTGCGCCGTGTTTTCCCCGCACGTACGTTTCGAGGGGTTCACGACGACCGATTGGCTTCGCGTTTTGTCGCTCTTTCGGCCTCGCCCCACTTCACGTGAATCACGTGATCCCGATCGCCCGCGAGGCGGAATCATCGCCGTGCACGATCGCGGGCGCCTCGTAAAAATTCTGCACACGAACACGGGGCGTTTGTCTCCACGTAACGTCGATTGGCCCCAAACGGCGGAGGAACTCGCGCGGCATCATCGTGCTGCTTACACCATCGTGCTCGAACGTCGCGCGCTCGATCGCATCATGGAGGGTTTTGCCGCACGAACCCGACCCAACGACGACCTCACGGCGCAATCACTCACCATCGTTTCTCTCGTCCAAGCAGAACTCACGCAAGGCACCATCGCTGCGTGGCCTCTGCGCCTTCGCGGTTTGCCGGTACCAAAACCCGGCATGGTTCGCGCGAGTTTCGACGCGGTTTGTCCTGTTGGAAAAGCGATGGTGGTTGGTCTCTTCGAACAAGGTGAACTCTGGACGAGCATCGCGCTCAAACGATCCGAAGACGGCATCACGCACATCCTCGGTCCGGAGGAGATGCGCGACGAGATCGGCCTTCTTTCTGGAGATTGGCGCCGCGATCATCGGCACCTTGCTCGCGCGGTCGAATCACGTGTCGGACCACTCGCATTTGGTTGCTTCACCGAACACGCAACGTTTCGTTCACTCGAAGTCGATCCCAGTCCTGGCGCGTGGGCGCGAGCATCGTTCGTGCGCGACATCATCTTGTCTCCGATGCCCGCACCCATGGCGATTCCTCTCGGGATCGATGCTGGTCTCGCGGCGTTTGTCGCGGTACGCAACCTCGTCGAGCGTCTCGACACGAACGGTGTCGTGAGTGGCAAGATCGAACGATTGTGGGAACGCGCAGCGGAACGTCCCGAGCTTGCACGAATCGAAGAACTACTTGGGTTCCATCCTCTGGAATTGCTCAGGCGCCTGCTGACCCGCGATCAGTGATCACGCACGAAGCTCACGTTTCTTCGTCGTCAGCGTCCTCATCATCAGCTTCGTCTTCCACCGACTCCTTCGGCTGTTCCTTTGTGTTCGAACGGTCCGTCTCTCCAAACAGCGAAGGTCCATCGTCTGCGCCATGTTCCGCGACGAACACCTCGGCCAGCTCGATGAGCTTCGCCATCTTGTCTGCACGAATCGGCCCGTAAAGCGTCAGCGCCATCGCGCGACCTCGCACGTAGAGCCACGCTTCTCCATGCTCGCGCAGGAGCGTGCGCAGATCACGCGAAAGCCATTGACCGATCTGCTTCGCGAGCTTCGCTTCGGCTTCCACGAGGTAGGTTGAGAAAAACTCGGGGTCCTTACGAAATTCGATGCCCGTGTTCGGAACACGTGTGTCCTGGTCGAGCAACGGAAGTGGCTTGGCCACGAAGGTCGGCCCTGGTTCGGCGAGACGAACGATCACGGATTGATGGTCGCTGCTGCCGTCACCATCGCTGACAATGAAGCGGGCAAAGGCGACTTTCGGGGCGAGTTCGAACTGACCAACGACGCGGCCTTCGCCGATCTCTTCGGTGATGTCGGCGAAGTCGCGCGAAAGTGCACCAACGGGTTTGGGTCGGGTGTCCTTCGACTTTTTCTTCTTACCTTCGCCGGAAGACTTGGCCTTCTTTTGAAGCTTTGCCCGACGCGCACCGAGTTCTTCGCGCCAAGCTGCGATCTCTCTCAATGCACGCTGATCGACCTTGCCCGTGAGGACGAAGATGAGTCCCACAGCAACAGGTCCAACGATCCACAGCCACCACATGAGGGGCGAGCCTAGTCGTTTCGACGAGTGTTGCCCATGGTCTGTTGCAGCGTGTTCCGTTAGGCTCGATATCCGCCTTCGATGTTGCGCACCTACCTCTATTGGATCTGCTCCGCCGCGTTGATTTTGTGTGTCTTCCTGTCACTCACGCGGAGGCAATTGGTCCGCGAACTTGCGGAAGCTCGGAAGAAGCTGCTCGAAGAACGCGAGCAACGGGAACAGTTACGTGTCGACTTGGTGCATGCGCGGAACGCGGCCGAGAAAGATGGTACGGCGGCGGAGAAACTCGTCAACGAAACGAAGTCTGCGCTCGAGGAGCGCACGGCAGAGAACGCCAAGCGGCAAGCAGAGCTCGATGCTTGTCGTGCGGAGCTCGAAGGAGTGCGGGCGTCACTAGCGGAAAAAACGGCGTCGTTCGAGCTTGCGGAGAAGAAAGTTGCGGAGCTCGAAGCGCAAGCCCGGACAAACAGTGCGAGCCAGGACAAACTCGACGTTCTAGAGCGGGATTTGCAGGCTTCGCGGACGAAAGTTGAAACGCTCGAGAAGAAAATCGAAGGCGAAGTTCGTTTGCGCAAGACGGCAGAGGACGAACGTAACGCAGCCAAAGCCAGCGTGACGGCGCTCGACAACAAACAGCGCGAAGCTGAGCGAGCGAAGGCGCAACTCGTTGAAGCGCACGCGAAGGAAGTGAAGACGTTGCGTGATGCTTCGGCAACGTTTGAAGCGGAGCTCGCAACGGCGAACGAACGTTTGGCGAAGGCGGAAGAAGAGCTCGCCGCCGAGCGTTCGAAAGTCCAAACTCCGGCCGGTGTGCCAAGTGGTGGAGATGTGCTGGCAGCGATCGAGGCCGATACGTTTCTGAATCGAGGGCAGAAGGAGACGATTCGGATGACGTACAATCAATTCACGGCCAAGAGACGTTCGTCCTAGTGCAACGACGTGTCATTCTAGCGAGCGATGGGAAACGAAAATATGACGACGACACTTCCAGTTCTCATTGGCGTTATTCATCTTCCGCCGCTCGTGGGTAGTCCGCGATGGGATGGAAAGGCGGGGTATGCCGAGGAATTGGCGTTTAACGAAACGCAATTGCTCACGATGTGTGGGTTTGACGGAGTGATTGTCGAAAATTTCGGGGACGCGCCATTTTATCCCGGTGCAGTCGAGCCGGTTACGATTGCCGCAATGACGATGTGTTTACGCGCGGCGCGGGAAGCTGCAAAAAACATCTTTTTGGGCGTCAACGTATTGCGAAATGACGCAGAAGCGGCCTTGGCCATTGCCGTGGCAACGAATGCCGACATGATTCGTATCAATGTGCATACCGGCGCGCGGGTGACCGATCAGGGAATTGTCGAAGGAATGGCGCATCGGACATTACGTACGCGAAAGGCTCTGGGGGCCGAGCGGGTAAAACTATTTTGCGATGTCGACGTCAAGCATTCCGCGCCTTTGGCGGGTCGACCCATTGCGGAAGAGGCGCACGACACGGCGGATCGCGGTTTGGCGGATGCGCTTCTCGTCACGGGCAGCGGCACGGGTCGTTCGGCATCGGCGGGCGATCTCGATGCGGTTTGTCGAGCTTCACGCGTACCCGTGTATGTGGCGAGTGGTGTCACGATGGAGACATTGCCTGCTTTGGGTGCGGCGCATGGATTCATTGTGGGTTCGGTTTTGCGAAAAAATGGGCGCGCTGGCGAACCGATCGATCGCGACACAGCGGCACAATTTGCCGATCAGTTCCGAGCTAGTCGTTCTTGAGTCATACGCTCGTGGCGTTTTTGTCTCGCTTGCGTCAGCGGGTTTTTCCGGGCCCGTCAGGTGCGTTCTTGTTCCGCATCACGCTCGTTGCGCTCGTGATTCGCCTTGTTTGGAACTTGGCCATCCATCCTCCCGAACAATTCATTACGTCGGATATGCGTTCGTATTGGGTGCAATCGAATGCCATGCTGAATACACCTTGGCAGCGAGACGGCAGCGCGATTTTTTTTCCGTATGGTACGGCGACGCTTCTGACGATGGTGCGCATGGTGTTTGGCGCAGAAAACCATGAAGCTCTGGCGATTGTGTACGCTTTCTTGGGAACGTTGCTCGTGCCGCTCGTGTTTGGCTTGGCGGAACGATTGACCAAAAGTCACCATTTGCCGCGTATGGCCGCGATCGTCACGTGCTTTTATTATCCATTCATCTCGTACGGCGGATATTATCTCAGTGAACTACCTTTTTCGGTGTGCGCGACATCGACGGCGTTTTATTCGTTGCGACTTGCGGATGGAGGCCGAAGACGGGACGCCTGGTTGCTCGGATTGGCGTTTGCGTTAGGGGCGACGTTTCGCCCGCAGTTATTGGCGTCATTGCCGCTTTTGGCATGTTTGTGGTTATGGCGGCGAAAATTGTGGCCTGTGTGGCCCAAGGCGCATTGGGGACGTCTGCTATTGCCCATCCTTTTGGTCTCGGTACTGTCGATCGGACGATTTCATTATCATACCGGGCGTTGGGGTTTTATTTCTGGCAATTCGGCGCTCAATTACGCCTTTGGTCGATGTCACGCGTCCGAGATTGGATCTCGAACGGTTGGATATGCGGGGTCGTTTAGTCCGCCACCACTCGGATTTCTAGAATGGCGAGATCTCCATCGACGCGATTCGTTCATTCGTCTCGATCCGGCATTGCAGAAAAAGATCGCCTTGCAAGGCGTGATGTGGGCGCCGGAGATATTTGAAGATCTCACACAGAAATGCATTCGCGTGACCGGATACGCGAGGCAAATCCGTTATGCGATCGTGCATGTCATCATGCTTTGGGGATTCAACAATGCCTGGCCGGATTCGGCGGGTGGGCCGTTGCGATTCGTCATGTTGGGGCATCTCGTCGCCCATAATATTCTGTTTTTGGCTCCCGTCGTGATTTTGGCAATTGCTTCATTTTGGCGACGATTTTCAAGGCACGCATTACTCGCATTGCATCTGGTCGCATTGATTGGCGTAGCAATGTTGTACTTCGGTGACGTAAGGTATCGTGTGCCCTATGATGGCATCTTGATTGTCTTGGCGTTGGATGGTTGGCGCCATGTGGCTGGTTGGTTTGCGTCGGGTCACTGGCACGGGTGGCGCTAAAGTTTCGAAGGCGTCCCGAAAAACATACTTCACACGGAGGACCATATTGGTGTAGGGTGCGCCGCGTGCGACGAACCGGTTTTCCTTCCAACCCATGGGGATCGCTCGTTTTTCTGGGCGTTTCTTCGGCGATTGTGACAGCAACGTGCGCGGTTTGGCCGCGACAAGCCTTTGCTCAGACCGATCCGCCTGAAAAAACCGAGTCTCCCGAGGCGCCACCCAAGCCCACGGAATCGGACAAACCCACGCCACCTCCGCCAACGGATCCTCCGCCTGTCGAGCGTCGTCCGGAGGCCGGGGATGTAGCTCCGAAGCCAACGCCTGCGGCTCCTGCGCCTGCTGAAAAGAAGGACGAACCTGCGCCTCGAGAAAAACCGCCTGAGACTGGGTTTTTCCTGGGCTCCTATGGTCGAGCCGTTTCGGCGACGGATTTGCGTAAGCGTCCTGGCCGCGATGCGGATATCGTTGCGCGTGGATCGCGCCTCGATGAAAGCTCGTACGTAGAAATTGACGTCCAACGGCAAGATTTTTGGAAGGCGACCGGGGCAACGACGCGAGCCGTCGTCACGCTCGGCGCGTCAGGGCCGCTTTTCCATTACAACACGGATTTTACCGTGCGTATGGCCGTGCGAAACTTGTTTTTGCAGGCCAACAACATCATGACCAAAGGTTTGTCGGCGTGGGTTGGTTCGCGCATGTATCGCGGCGACGATTCGTATCTCCTCGATTTCTGGCCGCTCGATAATTTAAATACAATGGGAGGCGGCGCGCGATACGATTTTGCGTCTGGACGAACGTTTGTCGCGTGGCACGCCGGTTTGAATCAGCCCAATACGGGATACTTCAAGCAGCTCGCGACGCGGACGCCGCCGCTCAATCAAACCGGAACGTCGACGATTTCTGTGCTCGATCGCCAAAAGTTCATTACGAGTTTCAAGGCAAGCCATATCATTCCCCGGGGCAAAGGTGGCATCAAGCTCGTCGGTTATGCTGAAATTCACGATATTCCGGCGGGACAGCGAGAAAAGGAAATCAAGGGGACGTTTGAAACGTTGCCGCAGGATAGCGGTGGCGTGATTGGCGCGCAAATTGGCGCGTTCACGGGCACGGATGCATCGCATGTGAATTTGTTCATTCGTTATGCCGGAGGTTCCGCCGCGTATGGTGAATTTGGTTCGCCCACGCAACTTGCGCCGGATCGAACGTCCACGGGCGCACGCGAACTTTGGATTACGATGAGTGGAAATTGGGAAACTGGGTCGCTGGGCCTCATGGCGGCGGCCTATTTCCGCAGTTTTCGTAATGCAAGTCCCGGGCTCGATTTCGCAGACGTCGACGAAGGTATCGTAATGGCGCGTCCCCATTTCTTCCTTGCGGAATGGGGAGGCTTGGCGTTGGAAGCGTCGTACCAAGCACAACAACGCGGCATTCGTTCGCAATCGCAATCCGAGGCCGGCGGGCCTATTCCGCCGCCCAGCAATGAACCTTTTTCGGCAGGGGTAACGCGATTTGGAATCATTCCTTTCCTGAATCCGGCGGGCAAAGGAAGCTACAGTCGTCCACAACTACGCATCATGTATGTCTTGACGCACCGAGATGATGCGGCGCGTATGCTGTACGCAAAAGATGACCTGTTCAGTTTGCGCCCGTGGGAGCATTTCTTCGGAGTTGGAGTCGAGTGGTGGTTTAATGCCCAAACGACGTACGGTGGTTGATATGAAAACGAATCGAAGCGCACGCGTGAATCGAATTTCTACGTCGCTGACGGCGGCTCTCCTTCTTGCCAGTCTTGGAACGTCCGGCTGTATGGAGTTTTCCGAGCCAGCCGAGATTCAATTGCAAAATCACGTCGAAGATTGGCGTGAAGAAATCATCTACCAAGTCTTGGTCGATCGTTTTGCGGATGGCGATTGGGGCAACAATTACAGCATTTACCCGTCGGCTCCTGGAAAATGGCACGGGGGCGATTGGAAAGGTCTCGAGGGAAAACTCGATTACCTCAATACGCTCGGCGTGACGACTTTGTGGATTTCTCCCATCGTCAAGAACGTGTACACCGACGCGGGTTTCGATGCGTACCATGGTTACTGGGCGCAAGACCTAACCCAACTGGCACCTCAATTTGGCGATTTGGAATCGTTACGGAGCTTGGTGAACGAAGCTCATAAACGGGACATGAAGATCGTTCTGGACATTGTGACGAACCACATGGGCCAGCTCTTCTATTACGATATCAATGGCAATGGTCAACCTGACGATCCCTTGAGCATTTCTCGGGGCAAAGACGTATACAAGGAAAACGAATACGATCCGACGTACGATGTACGCGGAGTGCAAGCCTTCACGTCGCTCGGGGAATCTGGTTTGGCAGAGGTTATTTTTGCGCACGATCCGGCATCCAATCACATGCCTCCGATTCCGGAAATTTTGCAAAACAAACTCGCCTACAATCGCAAAGGACGAACCTACAATTTCGACGATCCAGATCAACTGCGGCGCGGTGACTTTCCTGGCGGATTAAAAGACGTCAACACCGAGCTTTGTCCTATTCGTGAAGTGATGGTCGATTCGTACGCACGATTGATCGAACTCACGGACATCGATGGTTTGCGGATCGACACGGTCAAACACGTCGAGCGTGGTTTTTGGCGGTTTTTCGGGTACAAAATTCGGGAGCGGTTGCACGCCAAAGGGAAAACGAATTTTTTCATGTTCGGCGAAGCATTCGACGGTCGCGACGCGCTCGTCGGGTCCTACACGAAAAACGGCAGTGAACTGCCGATTGATGACGAAGCTGGCTCCCAAGGGCTTTGCGCCAACGACCTCAATGGTGATCAGCTCGATAGCGTGTTTTACTTTCCACAACAATTTCAAGTCATCCGCGATGTATTCCGATATCGTGGCCCGACATCGAATATCCAGCGGCTCTACAACGACCGTCAGACGAATTACGGCAATACGCCTGCGTTACGCGGTCCCGTCGATGCCGCTGGCACGGGCATTTCGCCGCAACACTTGCTCGTGAACTTCCTCGACAATCACGACGTTCCACGATTCTTGTTCACTGGCGCGGGCAATTATCCCGAAGACCCCATTTTCGGGATGCCATTGTCGATCGAAACGCGACGCAGCATGCTCCACAATGCGCTCTTGTACCTGATGACGTGGGACGGCATTCCTTGCATCTATTATGGTACGGAGCAGGATTTTCAGGGTGGTAACGACCCTGGCAATCGTGAAGACATGTGGATTTCGCAATTGCACGACCCCTTCTCGACGTCGGCGCCAACGTTTGCTCGTATTCAGCTTTTGGCCAAAACGCGGCGTCTACATCCCGCACTTGCCCGAGGTGACCTCAATATCCTTTGGTCGAGCGATCGCACAAGTGATAGTGACGAAGATGCGAACGTATTCGCATTCGAGCGCAAAGACGTGGCGACGGGAGATTATGCCATCGTCGTCATCAATGCCAATCTCAATGGCGCCAAGTCGCCTTCGTTTGGTGGACAAGCGATGGCCGTTGGCGCTGCTCCGGGAACGACACTGCACGATGCGCTCGGAACATTACCCGATCCCGTGACCGTTGCCGCGGACGGTCGACTTTCCGTCACCTTGCCGCCTTCGAGCGGCGCCATTCTCGTTCCGTAGTGACCTTCCTTCATCCATGCACGGAGGTTCCCGCCCATGGCTTCCGTTACCGTCGCAGCTCTCAGAAAAAAGTTCGGACAAACCGAGGTGCTCAAAGGCGTTTCGGTCGATGTGCCCGAAGGCGCATTTGCGGTGCTCGTTGGACCAAGCGGGTGTGGGAAATCCACGCTGCTGCGATTGTTGGCTGGATTGGAAGAAGCCGATAGCGGCACGATCAAGCTTGGCAATCGGGACGTGA
Organism: Polyangium sp. (in: bacteria); assembly: GCA_044221885.1. GTDB lineage: Bacteria > Myxococcota_A > Polyangia > Polyangiales > Polyangiaceae > Polyangium. Next base: position 86 of record JBGAOI010000054.1, on the reverse strand, counting down.
CGAAACTCGAGCCTCGGGATCGCAACATTGCGATGGTATTTCAATCGTATGCCCTTTACCCGCATCTCACGGTGCGAGAAAATCTG
>JBGAOI010000549.1:0-5435 GCA_044221885.1 Polyangium sp. (in: bacteria) | reverse complement strand
TTACCCGCATCTCACAGTGCGAGAAAATCTGGCGTTTGGATTGAAATTGCGGAAGACGGATCCAGTGGAAATCGAAAAACGCGTCAAAGAAGCGTCCGATATGCTCGGCCTCGAATTGCTTCTCAATCGTTTGCCCAAACAACTTTCCGGTGGGCAACGGCAACGAGTGGCCATGGGCCGGGCCATTGTGCGGCAAGCCGATTTGTTTCTGTTTGACGAACCCTTGTCGAACTTGGACGCGGCATTGCGGGCACAAGTTCGCGTTGATATTCGCAAATTGCACGACAAACTTCATGCGACGAGCGTGTACGTGACGCACGATCAAGTCGAAGCGATGACCCTCGCCGATGTGATTTTCGTCTTGAACAAGGGCCAAGTCGAACAATCTGGACCACCGCTCGAGATCTTCGACAAACCAGCCACGAAATTCGTTGCGGGCTTTTTGGGCAGTCCAGCCATGAATTTCATCGAAGGTTTAATCGTTCGAGAAGGACAATCCATTACGTTCCGATCCTCGGGCGGTCTTTCCGTACCGCTCGACGCGGAGACGTTTGGTCCAGACCTGGAAGCAGGGCGAAAGGTCACCCTTGGGGTTCGTCCGCATGAAGTGAATCGGGTCGAGCAAGGGCAGGGCGTGGGCACGTTGGCGGTAGCTGTCGTCGAAGCACTTGGTGCCGAGACCTATGCGCATGGCGAACTCGGTGACCATTCTTTCGTTGCCCGTCTCGAAGCGAGTGCATCCGTGAAGAAGGGCGAACGGTTGCCCGTAACATTTCGAGCGATCCATCTTTTCGACGCTACCAACGGACAATCATTGCGGGCGAGGTGAGTCTCATGCACCGAATCTTGCTATCGTTCTGCTTGTCGTTGGTGTTCGTTTTTCTTGTACAGTCGGCGGCAGCAGCGCCCATTCGATTGTGGCATTCACAACGCGGCGACGAGGAAAAGGCCCTCGAAGAAGTTGTTGCTCGATTCAAGGATTCTCCTGTTGAACTCTTGGCCGTGCCTTCGGATGCCTTCAAGTCCAAGGTGACATCTGCGGTTCAATTTGGCGAAGGTCCGGATCTGTTCATTGATGCGCACAATCGAATTGGCGATTATGTCAGTCGTCAAGCGATTGCGCCCGTAGGCGATGCGCTCGAAACGGCGGCATTTGTTGGTCCACCGCTGGATGCGGTCACGATTGGCGACAAACCTTACGGTGTTCCACTGTCGCAAAAGAGCGTCGCATTGTACATCAACACGGACCTCGTTGCGGAGGCGCCGGCTGATTTCGAGAGCATTGGGCAATTGCGAGGAAAGTTGCCGGAAGGCGTTTTCCCATTGGCATACGAGGCGTCGGGCCTTTATGTGCACGCGTCGATTTTGCATGCTTTCGGCGGACGTGTTCTCAAGCCCGGCGACGAATTCGGTGTCGTTGGTCCCGAGGCAGAGAAGTCGCTCGAATTCGTTTTGGGACTCCAAACCCAAAAAACCATTCCCGAAGAAGCCGATGGAGCCCTTGTTTCGAATTTATTTCGCTCTGGAAAGGCCGCTTGTGCCATCAGTGGCCCTTGGCTGGCAACGGATTTGGCGGGAAATCCCGCTTTGCATTATCGAGTCGTTCCGATTCCAATCATTCGTCAAACGGGGCAATATCCTCAGCCGCTTTTGACCGTGGAATCCGTGATGCTCACGCCGCGCGGGGCCGAGCGTGCGGATGTGCGCGCCTTGGCGCGATTGCTTGGCAGCGTCGAAGCGTCACGTGTGCGCGCCGAACGAGCCCGTACGTTGCCTGCTCGTCAGGACGCACCATTGCCTGCGAATGATCCATTTCTGGCCGCGTTTGCCGAACAAGCGAAACGTGCCGTGCCGATGTCTTCGTCCTTGGCGATGGATGCCGTTTGGGAACCGGCCATCAAAGCAATACGCAAAGTATTACGTCGAGACGCGCTGGCTGCGTCGGCTCTTTCGGAAGCCAAGCGTCGATTCGACGATGTGCGTCGGCCATTGCCTCCGCGCTCGTCTCCGACGCCATTTATTTTGCTGGTTGGAATGGCGTGTCTCTTGGGCGCATTCACGCTTGTACGTCGTGCGCGTGAAGCCGATTTTCAACGGGAATTGCGGCGCTCGTTGCCGGCGTATGCCTACGTTGTGCACGCGGTCGTTGCCATTGGCGTGCTCGTGCTCTTGCCGCTCGTGCTTGGAGCGCTAACGTCGTTGTTTGCTGGGCGAATCGAGACGTTTCACTTTGTCGGTCTTACGAATTTTGTTGGCATATTGACGGCGCGTGGTGGTCCCTTGCTCAGCACGGGATCGTTTTATGTCGTCCTGCTCGTGACGATTTTGTGGACACTGATCAATGTGTTTTTCCACGTCGCCATTGGTGTCGCTTTGGCGCTCGTTTTGTCGCGGCCGGTGCTGAAGCTCAAGGCGGCATATCGTGTGCTTCTCATCATTCCGTGGGCTGTTCCGAGCTACGTGACGGCATTGGCTTGGAAAGGCATGTTTCATCGGCAGTTTGGGGCCGTGACGGGTCTCATTCAGGCGTTGAATGGTTTTTTTGGTACGAACATCGAAAGCATTGCGTGGTTTTCGCGATTCTCGACCGCGTTTACCGCAAACGTTGCGACAAACGTTTGGCTGGGTTTTCCTTTTATGATGGTCGTCACGCTTGGTGCGCTCACGGCCGTTCCCGATGACGTGCTCGAAGCGGCCAAAGTCGATGGGGCAACCCGCTGGCAACGATTGCGACTCGTGACATTGCCGATGATCAAACCGAGTCTCATGCCTGCGGTGACCATGGGTTCCGTGTGGACATTCAATATGTTCAATGTCGTATTTTTGGTGTCGGGAGGTGATCCTGACGGCACCACGGAAATTTTGGTTTCTGAGGCATATCGTTGGGCATTTACGCGCGACGCACAATATGGCTATGCGGCGGCGTATGCAGTGTTGATATTCCTCATGCTTTTCGGTTCGACACGATTGTCGGAGCTGTGGAAGCAACGGAAAGAGGCGCAAGAAAAGCAGATTGCGGCAAATGCGGGAGGTGCGACATGAATCGTCGCCCGTCACTTTTGGAATCTGCTGCGTGTCACGCGTTGCTCGTGCTTGGCGTGGCATTTGCGCTATATCCGGTTCTGTGGGTCATTGCGTTGGCATTTTCCGGTACGCAAACGCCGACGGCCCGCGTTATTCCGATTCCAGATGCGCCAACGCTGTCCCATCTTGAAGCTGTCGTTGGTGCGTCACGTAAAACCGCGGCGGGTGACGTGTGGCTTTTTGGACGCCAATTGGCCAATTCTCTCGTGGTTTCATTGTCCACGGCCGTCGTTGGCGTGCTCATTGCCATTCCGACAGCCTACGCGTTGGCGCGTTTTCGGTTTCTCGGGAAAGACCTTGGCGTGCGAACTCTTTTGGCGACACAGATGTTTCCGGCTGTGGCGAGTGCCATTCCGCTGTACTTGATTCTGAATTACATGGGTTTGCTCAATTCGCGGACCGGGCTTGTCGTATGTTATGCATCGACGAGCGTGCCATTTTCAATTTTCCAGCTTCGAGCCGCATTCGAGGCCATTCCTGTGGACCTCGAGGAAGCGGCGATGGTGGATGGCGCGACGAGATTTGCTGCATTTGTTCGCGTCGTATTGCCGGCGGCTCGTCCCGCGATTGCGGTGACGGCGTTGTTTGCCTTCATGGGCGCGTACAATGAATTCATTTTGGCCGCGACCTTGCTCGACAAGGAAGAAATGTTCACGTTGCCCGTGATGCTCCAGCGATTCATTGGCGAATACGACGCGCAATGGGAAAAGTTTGCCGCAGGAGCGCTGGTCGTCTCGATTCCGGTCATGGCGCTGTTTTACGTGGCACAACGCCATTTGGTGGCAGGTTTGACCGCGGGCGGCGTCAAGGGCTGAAAGTTTTTACTCGGACAAACGCGTGCAACGCGTCTCGAGGTTCGTGCGGATGAGGCTTTCGCCGCGAAATTGAACCGTCGGAACATACAGGCACCGGTGTGTGACATCGATGCGAGTCATCGTCGCGTGGCGGGACAACAGCGCTTCCACGTATTCTCGCGTGATCGGCCCGGTTTGCCCAATGCGCTGCTCCGTATGCAAAGGCGCCATGTGTGGACAATAGAGATGCGCAGAAATATCGAAAAGCGCTTCCACTTCTCGGCCCCAGTCCGCGCGCGAATAAACGGGCGTCAAGGAGCCCGTGATACGGGCATCGTAATGGCAGTCTCCGTCGAGGTGATTGTCGAAGGCGACATCATAATACGAAAAAGAGGAAATGGTAAAATCGGCAAATGCTGGTTGAACGAAGAGCGCTAGGCTCAACCCAAGGGGAAACCGATAACGCATTTTCGCCTCGTCGTATGGCTTTTCGCAATGCTGCGCGCGAATCGCACAGCGACGGTCGAGCCATCACGTCAAAGCGAGAAAGATGCCAGCACCGAGGACGTGCAGGGGAAACGCGTCAAGGTCTGCGTGCGCGTTTTCGCCCGAGCAGGAGCACGGACAAGCCAAAAGCTGTAAATGCTGCCGCAACGCCGCGAGTCGATGGGGAAGCACCGACTTCACACTTGCAGCTCGGACTTGCGAGGTCTGCACGAGCGATTGCGGGCGAGAAGCCGATCGCCAAAATTGCCGAAACAAGCAATATCGATGTGCGCATGGGACAAGTGGACGTCAAAATCGAGAGACTGTCAAGTGAGTAATTTCACGACGACCAGCAATACGAGCATCGCAATGGCTCCGGCGACAATGGCGAGCCGTTTACGACGGCTCTTGATACGCTCGGGCGCGGCCGGGAATGAATTCCACGGAATACTCGAATCCTCGCCTTTCAGGCCGGGTTGAATGGTTGCATGCCCCATGCCAGGAGTATTGATCAAATGCGTCGCGGAAGAAACGTAAATGGTTCCCTTGCCGATGATTGGCGCGGGCAAGGGCGTTTGCGTGGCTCGAGGCGTCGACGTGTTTCGAGCTTCAATTGCGTGTGCGCTTTCCATAGGCTTCCTCGGGGCCGGTTCGTCACGGATGGGTGTCGGGTTTGTCTGGCCACGCGGTGGCATACGAGTGGTTAAATCGTTGCTTTTTTCTACCTGTTTGCCATAGACGCTTTGTTGCGAAGCTGCGGGCGGGCGGGCAATTGCTTTGGGCGGAAGATAATTATGTAATGCGTCATGAAGGGACCGCGCATCGAGTTTCTGCGTCTTGAATGCACTGCCGTGTTCGGTGGGCGAATCTTGGTCCGCAGCGCGTGATGGAGTCCCTTTCAATTGTTTTTGTATTTGCGCCGGGATAAGCTGCCCCAGCGGTTCTGTGCCATGCAGGCTCACCACACGCGGCGTCGCGCCGCGCGGATGAGTTGTTACCGTGTCGCTATCCCGATCATCAACGGCCGGCAATTCCCGAGGAACGGTAAATGGCGTGAGTGCACGCATCAAT
>JBGAOI010000548.1:0-5439 GCA_044221885.1 Polyangium sp. (in: bacteria) | reverse complement strand
GAATGCGGTCGTAGCGAATGCGGACGCCGTTGATCTTCTTCGAGATTGTTTAATGGAACGAAGGCAAGATACAAGTCGCTTATCCATTGGCGAATACATTTGAAATGGCCTCGCAGTTCGGACGGCTCGATCCGCCGGACAATGTTGGTCCACGCCAAACTCCTTCCAGTCCCTGAGGCACCACGTTCGTGGACAGAAAGGAATCGTCGTTATGTCGCATCTTTGCCCCGAGTTCTGCTTGTCCGCCGTTTCGATGGCCATTGCGTCGTTTGTCACAACCGACGCTTCCGCTTGCGGCGGCTGTTTTCATCGCGAAAGCGATCCGGAAAGCACGGTCGTGACGGGCCATCGCATGGCCTGATCCATTTCGCCGACCCAAACCGTGCTTTGCCCATTACGGTGGTGGATACCATCGTGGCGGCCCGGGCTGCCGGTGCCTAGATTACGGTACTTATGATCCATCCTTGACTTGGCGCAGAAAGCCAAAGCACGTTTCAGTTGCCTGAATTGGTGTTAATTATAACACAAATCACGCCAGGACCTCGAGTCGGGCGCTTCGACGATAAACATCGCGGACCCTCTTGACTGTATATACAATTGTACATACACTCCTCCGTCATGGGTCACGCTACGATCTCCGATCCGAAGCTACGCGACTACTTTTCGGGGTGTCTGTACTTCACGGCTGGCGCTTTATTTCGGCGCATCGACCGGATGGCGACGGACGCTTTTCGGGGGTTGGAGCTTGCGCCGAGCCATGCGTTCGTTTTGATGGCGCTTGCGGAAGCGCCGTCACTCGAGACGACCGCGTCGCAGTTGGCCGAGGTGATGACGCTTGATCGGTCGACCGTGACGCGGCTTGTCGAGGTATTGGAAAAGAAGTGCCTCGTCAAGCGAGTGAGGGATGGGCGCAACACATGGATTCGGCTCATGCCCGCGGGCGAACAGCTCATCGCTCCGATTCACGAGGCATGGCATCAGCTCTTTTTGCGCTATTGCGATGAGTTTGGGGAGCAACGCGCAGAACACGTCAACCGTACGATTGCTGAGGTTCTGAAGGGAGAAAGCAAGTGATTGATAAGCGTATGTTGGGCAAGGGTGGGCCGCTCGTCGGCGCGCTTGGATACGGTGCAATGGTGCTGGAAGGGTATTATGGCGCCAGTGACGATGACGACGCGTTGGAAACGATCCACCACGCTCTTGATGTTGGTATGACGATGATCGATTCGGCGGACGCATATGGCAACGGGCACAACGAGCGACTCGTGGGCCGTGCCATTCGGGGCCGACAAGATGCATTCGTGGCGACCAAGTTTGGCATCGTGTTCGATTCGCAAGAAGGCGGGACCGATGTGCCGACGGGGTGGGGGTTTTCGCTCAAAATCAATGGGCGTCCCGATTATGCAAAAAGATCTCTCGACGCAAGCCTCGAACGTTTGGGCGTCGATACGATTGATCTGTGGTATCTTCATTATCCGGATCCGGCGATACCGATCGAAGATACGGTTGGAGCGATGGCTTCTGCGGTCGAGGCGGGAAAGGTGCGTCATCTTGGCCTTTCCAACGTCACGGCCGATCAAGTGCGTCGTGCTCACGCGGTTCATCCGATCGCTGCAGTGCAATACGAATATTCATTGTGGCGACGCGAGGCGGAGGCGGCATTGCTGCCAATGTTGCGGGAGCTTGGGATTACGCTGGTCGCGTGGTCGCCGCTGGGAGCTGGTTTTTTGACCGGTACGGTGACGACGCTCGCGCCGAATGATTTCCGACAACACAACCCGCGTTATGGTGCGCAAAACATGGCCACGAACACGGAGCGCTTTGCGCCTTTGGCGCAGCTCGCTGCGGAGTTGTCGATGACGCCTGCTCAGCTTGCATTGGCGTGGCTGCTTCATCAGGGCAATGACGTGGTGCCAATTCCAGGTACGCGCAAGTCGGCGCGTATCGATGAGAACGCGAGGGCCGCGTCCATGCGTCTCGACGAGGCGCAGTTGCGTCGTCTCGACAAACTTGCGCAACCAGGTCTCGCGGAAGGGGCCACGTTGATCTAATGCCCTGATTCGTTCAGCGCGAGCGTCGAATACGCAGGTACACACATTTCCGCCAATTCGAGAATTCGAGGAAGACGAGGAGAACATGAGCGATAAGAAGAAGATCCTGATTACGGGTGCAAGCAGTGGTTTCGGCATGGGAGCGGCCAAAGCGCTCGCGGCTGCGGGACATACGGTATTCGCATCGATGCGCGATGCGGCCGGGAAAAACGCGGCAAAGGCTGATGAGTTGCGCAACTTCGCGAAGAGCGGAGGTTATACGCTGCAGATTGTCGAAATCGATGTGACCAAGGACGATTCGGTGGCGCAGGGCGTGGCGCGGATGGTCAACGAGGTGGGTGGCATCGATGTGCTCATCAACAATGCCGGAGTGGGCACGTGGGGCCTTCAAGAGGGCTTTGCTCCTGACCAAGTGAAAGATTTGTTCGACGTCAACGTCGTCGGACCGCTGCGCATGAACCGCGCGGTGCTCCCTCATATGCGCAAAGCAGGTGGAGGTTATATCATTTACGTTTCCAGCGGTCTTGGGCGTATTCAGTTCCCATTTTTGGGCCCGTATACGGCGTCCAAGCATGCGGTGGAGGCAATTGCGGAGAGCGGCTCGTATGAGCTGCGGCCGCAAGGCATTGATACCACGATCCTTCAGCCCGGTGCATATGGCACGAATTTCCTCGGCAATTCGATCCTGCCCAAGGATGGCGCAATCATTGAAGACCAGCCCCAAGTGAAAGCGATCTTTCAGGCATTTGCGGGCGGTTTCGAGGAGCGGGCGAAGTCTGGCCACCTTGGCAATCCGCAAGAGATCATCGATGCAATGGTTGCGTTGGTCGAATTGCCCAAGAGCGAAAGGCCGTTGCGGCGCACGGTCGGGGCGGATGTGGTCGGGACCGTGGGCCCGATCAACGAACGCTGCGCCGAGGTGCAAGGTCAGCTTCTTCGCATGTTCGGGCTTCAATGATGCGGCACTAGGTTCACCGCGCGTGGGACGCGAGCAAATCCGCAATGGCGTGCGAAATCGGATGGATACGATCCAGCCAGAAAAATTCTCCGACCGGATTGCATTCCAGAAAAACGTATCTCCCGTCGGGCGTGACGATCACGTCGATGGCCCCGTAATGCAAATGCAATCGGCGCGTGACTTCGCGCAATTGATCGGCAATGGCTTCCGGCAAGTCATACGGCTTCCACGCGTCCATCAACATCGCACCACGCCTTCGCCAATCGACTTCGGCTCCCGACATCGCGTTGGAATCCACGGCGGCCGTGAATACCTCGTCTCCAACCACCGTCACCCGCAGCTCGACTGCCTTTTCGATTTTCTCTTGAAACGTGATTGGACAAAGATTCAGGCTGTCCAGGTTTTCGAGGTGTTTGTCGGTGACCTCGGTCGTGAATACGACATTTTCCTTTCCGTCTTCGTACACGGCAAAAGACGACAACATTTTGCACACCAAACGTCCGCGGTATTTTTCGGCAAACGCTCGGGCTGCTTGGGGATCGTTCGTCGTGAGCGTGGGGGGAATTTCGAGACCCACTTCGCGGGCCACGACGAGTTGCAAAGTTTTGTTGTCGGCATCGCGGACGTACGCAAAGCGATCGAAATGAAACGCGCGTAAACTCGCAATGAACCCGAACACGACGCGGCGTGATTCTTCCACCGAAGGAAACCGCAATTTCGGATTCATTGTCAACGGGATGTTTTGACCGATGGCAAACCGCCGTGACCAAACCGATTTCACCGTCGAAAGATCGATCGAATGGTCCCCGTCGACGAGTTTCGCATTCATTCCATTCGGGCCATCTTCGAAGGCCAGACGAACCTCCGTGGGAAAACGGTCCGTGTCGAAACGAAACGTGGGCACTTGCAAATCGGAAAGTCGCGCCATGACTTTCTCGATGCTGTAGTTGTCGTCGCTTTTCGTTACGATGAGAACAGCCATGGTTTCACCTGAGTAGCTCTTCAGCAATGGAATCGGCAATGGGCAAGTCGAGATCTCGCTCGAGCATTCCCCATTCTCCGACTGGGTTGACTTCAAGGAATACGAATTCGTTTTCGGGTGTACAGATGACGTCGAGTGCGCCAAACCCGAGCCCGAGGTCTTTCATCAACGAATCGATACGAGCGGCCAGATCGTCGGGAACGTCCACCTTTCGGAAGGAACATTCCCCCGGTCGTGTTTTTCGCCAATCCACTTGCCCGGCCGTGGAATTCGACGCATCGATTGCGCCGGCAAAACATCGCCCTCCGACATAGGCAATGCGCATTTCGTAGGCTTTCACGATATGCTCTTGGAACGCCATGGGACAAAAACGAAGCGAATCGAGTTTGTCCAGGTGTTCACGGAGCAACAGGCTCGTGTGCATGGCTGCTGCGCGACCGTCCATCGACCACGAAATTGGTGTGAGCAATTTCGTGATCACGTTGCCTTCGAGTTCGTCGAAGAAAACTCGGACTTCGTCGGGATTGTTCGTCACGAGCGTCCGCGGTACGGACAAACCGTGGCGTACGGCTGCCTCGAGTTGTCGGAATTTGTCTTCCGCTGCATTGACGTTGGACGAGGGATCGAACCATCGTGCATGCTGGAGTTGACCGAGAAAGCCATTGAGCACGGCTTGGGATTCTCGGGTACATGCGGCATGCCACTTGGGATCAAGGTTGTCCGGCAAAACGGGTTGGAGCAGACGTCGTTGCCAGATGGCGTGAACGTCTTCGCCCCGGATCGTTTGTCCGTTGCAGATAATCGTTTGTCGAAAAGGACCGCGGTCCATACGCGAGCCGAGACGCACTTCGGTGGGAAACCGGTCAGTGTTGAAGCGAATGGGAATCCCGCCCCGACGAACGACACCTTCGGCGACGCGATCGACGGTGAAATAATCGCCGCTGTGCGTGAGGAGCAAAACGAGGGGTTTGGAAAGGCTCATGGTTCGTCCCTGCATACTGTTTCGAGAAAGAAACGGAGCGCGCGCACGTCCTCACGCGCCCCGTTTCCTGGAACTACGTCACGGGAGGAAGATCCCGCCATCGTCATCGTCCGACGGATACTTCAATGTGACGTACTCGTCCTTGTCCGACGGATATTTCAACGTGACTCCACCAGCCCCGCCTTCAGCCTTGGCGACATCTTGGTCCTCCAGGAACTGAGCAAAGAAAGGTTCGTCCTTTTGGGGTTTGTCTTCTTTACGCATGACTGTTTCTCCTCATCAAGTTAAGCGGAGCGTGCGCCCCGGTTTTGGTGGACCTAGTACCTGATTTCGTCATCGTCCGACGGATATTTCATCGTGACCTGATCGTCGCCGTCCGACGGGTATTTCAGCGTTTGGATCGTGTCCTTCAAAGAGGTCGTCGTTTCAGCGCCGCCTTGAGCCTTGGCGACCTCTTGGTCCTCCA
>JBGAOI010000547.1:0-5444 GCA_044221885.1 Polyangium sp. (in: bacteria) | reverse complement strand
GAAGTCCACGGGCAAAGGCTCTGCCGTCACCACACCGTTGCTTGGCACGAGCGACGAAGCGTTTGGCATGGTCGACTTCTTTGGATGGGCAAAAAATCCCGCCGAACCTGTGGCCAAAGCGGGCGACACCAAAGGACCCCTCACGATTTCGTTTGCGGCTGAACTACCGGCACGAGGTGGAGCATCACGTGGCGCACGCATGATCGCGATCGCTTCGTCGAGCCCGATGATGGGCGAAAACTGGCTCGCGGACGAACTCCGAGGGACGGCCATTTTCATCGAGAGTTCCATCGCGTGGCTCGCAAGTGCGCCCACACCGATCGACATTCCCAAGAAGCCGGCGATGAGCGCGGGGCTGCGCCTTTCAGAAGACGCGCTCACCTCGATCTTTCGTTACGTCGTCATCTTCATCCCCCTCGCCAGCGCGCTCGTGGGCATTGCCATCCAACTCCGGCGTCACAGCACCGAACGGAGACGCGGACCACGGCCGCGTAACGAGTCATGAATTGGCGTAGGGCTGCCAAGCGACACGCCACGACGCTTGTTCTGACGGCTGTTGCCGCGTGCGTGGGCCTCTACGTTTTCGTCATCGATCGCGGCTCAATCACCACGCAAGACTTCGAGCAACGAAAGCGCAACCTCTTCCCGGCGTGGCGCGTCGACGACATTACGGCCATCACGATTGAGCGGTCCGGAAAAACCACCACCCTCGCGCGACGCGCGGCCGATGCCAACGGGCAACGTTTTTGGGACATCACGTTGCCTGACGGAAAGTTTTCCGCGGAACAGCAACAGGTGGATCAGCTCCTCGGAACGCTCGAGTTTGGCACGTACGAACGTCGGGTCGAACCGGGTAGCGTGGATGCAAACACCACCGGTTTGGACCTGCCACGCCTTCGCGTTTCGGTAACGATGGGTGAACGCTCCATGGTGCTCACGTTGGGCGCGAGCGCGTCGTCCCCCGCGGGAGCCGTCTTTGCGGAAGTGAAGACAGGTGCCGGGACGAACCTCTACGTCATCAACAAAGAACTCGCCGCCGTGCTCGACAACGACCCGAGTTTGCTTCGTGCCCGACGTCTCGTGCCGTACACCACGACGGAGATAACGCGCTTCGAGATCGCCTCGACCATCGGCAACTACACCCTCGAACGCACCGGAACGAACGGTGATGACATGCGTCTTGGTGGTTCGACAGCCGACGCCAAGAACCGAGTTGCACGAAGGCCGCTCGATGAATTCGTGGCGACGCTGGGACGAACCGATGCCGCATCGTTCTTGTCTGACGATGTTGCCGACAAAGCTTCGAGTCCCGCCGTCACGCTGACGTTTTTCCCCAAAGATGCTTCACGTCCACGTGGTGTTCTGGTGGTCGGTGGTGCTTGTCCAGACAATCCAGACCAGGTCGTGGCCATTCAACGCGAACCGGCGCGGATTTCGGCGTGCATCACCAAAGAAGTTGCCGACGGATTGTCGAGGTCCAGCGATTCGTTTGCAGACAAAGGTTTGTTCCTGGCCGCAGTCGATGAAGTGGAAGAAATCACGTTCGTAAACGGCGACAAACGAATCGAGTTGGCGCGCAAAGGAACGGGCTTTCATCAACGTGCACCGGTGGATCGGGACATCGAGTCGAGCGCTGGCCGCACGATGCTCGAAACGCTTTTTGCACTTCGGGCCTCGAAGGTCATCCCTGATGCCGATCGAAAGTTACTCGGCCTTGACAAACCAGCGGGATCCATTCGGGTGACGTCGCTCTTGCCGGCACGTGGCGAAGATGGCGGCGACGACGAGCGCGTCGAAGAGATCTTCGTTGGTGCAACACGCGACGAGGAAGTAGCCGTCGCTCGAGGCCACGATGGCGCGGTACTCATGCTGCCCGCGAGCGCCGTGCGCGACCTTTTCCCGGACGACATTGCCTTGCGCAGTTTGACCGTGATCGACGCTCCAGAGACGGCTGTTCGAGCGTTGCGTATCGAGCAAGGTGATCGTGTGCAACGGATCGAGCGCACGAAGGAGGGTGGCTGGAAACTCACCGAGCCTTCAGGTCGAGGGCTCGCCGCTGACATTGGCTTGGGTTCGGATGTGGCCACGATGTTGTTCCCGCTTCAAGCGGAGCGTTTTGTGGCGACCAAAGACGACGGCTCGTTCGGTCTTGCCAAACCACGCATCGCCATCGAGGCGGAAGTCGGCGAAGCGGACGGGGGACCCAAGAACATACGTGTCTTGATTGGAGCACCAACGACCAGCGGTTCGTTTGCACGGTTGGAAAGTGACGATGCGGTCTTCGTCATACCGCGCAAGGTGGAAACAGCGGCCAGCCAATGGCTGTTGGATCGAGCCGTTTTCGCACTGGATGTGAACGACATCGTCCGTGTCACCGTGAGTCAAAAAGACAAGTCGAAGAAACCGTTGGTGCTCCAACGAGTTGGCGACGCGCTGCAAATCGTTGGAGCACCAACGGAAACGAGTGCCGCGGCGCAACTGCGCGATGCCCTGAGCGACCTCTCACCGTATGGCGCCGTAAGCATCGGCGTTGCGCGCAAAGAACAAGGTTTGGATCCTCCAGCGTTTACGGTCGTCATCGAACGCGCGCGCCGAGACGCCGAAGCGCAGGATCTCGCGATCGATCCAACGCGCACGTTGCGCCTTTCTTTCGGCTCGCGGGATGTTTTCCGTGGGAACGAGGTCGTGTACGTACGGCGCGAGGGGATTGACGCGACGTACGTCATGGCGCGCGCAAAAGCGCACACATTCATCGACGTTCTTTACTGACGAACGACTCGGTGCTGCTCGAGAGACAATCTTTTGATCTCAAACGAGTTTTACCGTGGCCAACGAGATTGCGCTTGGTTACGAGCCCGCAGTATTGAGATCCACATCACCAAACGTTGGTGCAGGGGTATGAATCCTGGCGACCGTGGTTGGTGGTTTTCCCCAAGAATCGGGGGCTTGGTTCGTCTGGTTTACGTAAATAGACCGTAAAAGCGGGCCAAATGCGTTGTTGGCCGAAGGGCGACCCGAGCGCCGTTTTTCGACGCTACGAGTCCCTCACCCAAACGGGCGTAATGTGGTTACACTTGCGCCGCCCATGTCCACTGATCCGCGATCCACCATGCCTGGTCTTGCCGAGCTTCAAGCTGCAACGCTTGGCAGTCCTGATATCTGTGTCGCCGTCCTCGACGGCCCTGCTGATCTCTCGCACCCTGCGTTTTCCGGGGCGAACGTCACAGCGCTGGAGATGCCGGTCTCACACGACGATGCCGCAGACCGCACCCACGGAACGCATGTCGCAAGCGTCGTCTTTGGCCAACCTGGCACGGCAGCACCAGGCATTGCTCCGAAGTCGCGGGGCATCATCGTCCCGGTGCATGCATTTCGAGCGGATCAATCGGTCGCCGCGGGCAGCCCGCCCGATTTGGCCAAAGGCATTCGCGCGGCCCTCGACAACAACGCGAACATCGTGGTCCTGCACGGCGGCGCGTTGTCACCCGACGCGGGCATGCTCGATGCGCTCGCGAAAGCGCTCGCCCGCGCGGCGGAACGCAACGTTCTCGTGGTCGTGGCCGCTGAAGGTGATGGCAACGAGCACTTCCACGTGCCGACGGCAGCGTCGACGGTGCTTGCTGTCGCCGCCGAAGACAACGAAGGCAAACTGCTCGACTTCGGCATGTGGGGACCGACGTATCGGGACAGCGGTGTTGTCGCGAAGGGTGAAGCGATTGTTGGTGCGGCACCAGGCGGAGGAACGGTCGCGCAAAGCGGGGCCACGTTCGCCGCAGCCATGGTTGCCGGTGTCGCTGCATTGTTGTTGTCACTGCAGCAAAGCCGCGGGCAGAAGCCTGATTGCCGAGCTGTACGCGCAGCCCTTCTGCAAAGCGCCTCGCCGCTCACCGTCTCGGAAAGCGAACGCGGCAAAGGCGTCCTCCGCGGACGTCTCAACATCGAAGCCGCTCACAAGTTGATTTGAGCCCAAACGATCTCGTTTCGGCGCGACACACATTCCACGCGACGAGACAAACTCCCTTTCACCGCTAGCAAAAAAGACACGGGGCGATGTTCCCATCGCCCCGAAGACGTCCGTCCATTTCAACTTCGGTTTCAGAAGAAGAACGGCACGTCCACTTGCACGAGTTTGTACTCGAGACCTCCCCCGGTAAAACCCGTGGGCAGATCGAGACCCATCGTCAACGACACCCCCGGACGGAGCCACATCTTCTCGTTGAGCTTGATGTGGGCTCGCGGTCCAAAACCAAATGTCCAGTTGTCGAGAATGTCTTTCGTAGCCTTCCCTTCGCTGATCTGCTTCTCGAACGTCCCGTGCGAAGCCCAATATTGGTAACGCGCTTCAACGCCAAACGAGAGCTGCGGAAGGATGAAGTAGCCACCGTGCAAACCGAACACCAGGTTTGTCCGCGCAGAATCCTTGTCGACGGATTCGCCACGCACGCGAATGAGTTCGAGCATCGTCGCCTCGAATTGCAGCGTCATGTCGTTGCCGACGTAAGCGATGTCCGCGCCAACGATCGGCGTCATGTAGTTGATTTGGAAGAGCGCATTGTCGACGGACGCGCGGGCAAAAATGCCCGACGGAAGATTTGCCCCACGCGTGGCGGCATCGAATTTGTCACCTCCGCCTTGTCCGATCGGAATCGTCGTCCCGGCAAAAACACTCGCTTTCACGCTCTTGCTCACCGGAATGGCATACAACGCGCCGATGGCTGGATTGACAAACGCTGCGGCACTCTCGCCTTTGACGGGCGTGTTGTGAATGAAACCGAATCGCGCAACGACCGCGAGGTTTGGACGAACCTTGACGCTCCCGAGAAACAGAATCGGTTGCGTGTCGCGTACGTTTGAATAGGCAAACACCATGTCGGCGCGGATCACATTGGCCGCGGCAACTGGGCGCAACATCCAGGGCATTGAATATCGCGGTGGCGCTGGCTTCGTCGCCGGCGCAGGCGCCGCAACAGCAGCTTCAGGAGCTGCAGCTTCCGTGGTTTCCGCCCGGGCGGCCGTTCCAATTGACAAACCAGCCACGAGCGCAGTGCTCATGAGAGACGTTTGCAATATCTGCCGGGAAGGGCGTGATTTATGCAGTCTCATTGTTTTTTCTCCAATTCTTGTTCCCCCTTTGCATTTCTATCGCGCGGCATCCGGGAAAGACAGGCGAAAAACCCGCGGGATGCGCGCAAATCCTACATGTCGCGAACGGACGAGGTGCCGTCGAACTGAAGGACTCGGACCAAACACTGTGCTAGTGAGGCGCTCGATGTTCGGTTCGGTTCGCACCCCAGATTTGCTCGTATTTGCTGGCGTACGCGCCTTCGATCCTGCGCAACGGCTCGATGATGTCGTCGATCTCGCCGTTCGCGGCGGCCACGCCGTACGGGTTCAGGATCTCCTCCTGATACTGCCTGACCAGCTCGGCCCGCTTGGCATCGGGG
>JBGAOI010000546.1:0-5451 GCA_044221885.1 Polyangium sp. (in: bacteria) | reverse complement strand
CAAGCATACCCAGTGTCGTTACTGACGCTTGCGGGGCAATTCGGGCTTAATCTAGCAGGTCCGGCAGCAAACGTAGTGCCGCGCCCGCGCAATTTTCAGGATCCAGATTGGCAACGCAGTGTGACCGATTCACAAATCGAATCGATCATTCAGCGTGGTGGCTTGGCAGTTGGCAGAAGCGTTCTCATGCCGGCGAATCCGGACTTGCAAGAGGCAAGAGTTCGCGAATTACGCCAATACGTGCGCGAACTGTCGTCTAATCCGCCACCCAATGCACCTTGAGCAGGCTTTCTTCTGCCGGTACGCCCACGCGCAGCGGAAATCCATAATGCCCCGTGCCACGGTGAACGTACAATCGATTGCGCCCCAGGGCCCACAAGCCATGATCCGGAATCTGCGTGAATGTACTTACGAACGTGTGTGGCAGGCCAAACACGAGAAGCCCGAGCTGTCCCCCGTGGGTGTGCCCCCCGAAAACGAGGTCCGCTTCGCCATCGGGTACGTGACGAAATGCGCCCGGATCGTGCAAGAGAACAATACGCTTGTGCCCGGGTTGACGTGGATATTTGCGAAAAACGCGTTCCGTACGGGCCGCTCGATCGCGGAAATGAAAATCGATTCCGAGAATTTGTACGGGCCCGGCAGGAGTTTCGACGATGCGCTCATCGTCGATGAGCAATGTCGCACCAATGTCTCGTAATGCGCCGGCAACCGTTTCCGGTGCCTCATGATCGTGATTGCCGAAACACGCGAAAACACGGCCGGGAAGCGCAGCCAAAGGTTCGAGCGCTCGAGCCAAAGAACCTCGGGCTTCGTGCGATTCCATGGTCAAGAAATCGCCCGTGAGGAGCACCAGATCTGGGTTTGTCGCAGCGGCACGCTCGGCAATCGAACGCAAACGTGCTTCCGACATGAATGGACCCAAATGGGGATCGGTAATTTGCACGATCCGCAAGGGTCGATCGTGACGACTCGAACCCAGCGCATATCGTTGTAATGTCGGGACAGTTTGTCCATCAACCACGATGTCTGTCTCTTCAAACCGCAAGCGCAGACTGTGTACAATCCCAAAAAGCGCCACCAGATACGGAATGAAAAAGCCGTGCGGCGTAAAGCCCAGAGCAGAAACGATAGCCCACGGAAGTGCCAAAAACGTTGCGGCCGCAAAATACGACGCCGGCACGCTGATAAGGGCGCGATGCCACACCGGGCGCATTTTCGGCACGGCCAACAATGCGAAATGCAAATAGACCGTCAGGTGGAGGAAAAGGTACAAGGGCAATATCGGCTCGAATGCCCGTGCCATGGCTACCGCAATCAACGTATGTATCGTGAGCAGTACGCTCACGAATGTCGCATACAAGCGGCCGCGAAGAATTCGGGCAACGAGAGCCACGATGACGGCACATGCCGCGGAAATCCAGGGAAACAAGGCGAGCATCGGCGTAGGAATAACACACCTCGCGCCGATCGCGAGTCCCTTTGCAAGACTTTACAATGGATTTTGCACGAATCGACGAGCCGAACCACGGTGCACATCCGAGGTGCGGGTGTCAATCGTTGGCCGACGGACGGTGAAGATGCGGCCTGAACAGCGCTGCCGTGTCGGCCTCAGCCTTGAAGGTGCGTAGCCAAAAATGTGGTCGTCAATGCCCAAGCTTGACGGGCTGCGCCAGCGTGGTAATCGCTTCGCGCGTCACAGAAAAATCCGTGGTTTTGCTCGGAAAACTCCACATTCACGTACGGCTTGCCAAGTTCCCGGAGTTTGTCAATGGTGAGTATTTGCGATTCCCGAGGGATGTAGGTGTCTTTGCCGGCCCAAATGAGCATCATGGGACCGGAAAGCGTTGGGGCGTAGGAAAGCTTGTCGGGAGCAATGTTACCGTAAAAAGATACGGCTGCGTCGAGTTTGACCACGCCATTCGCGACAAACGCAAGACGTCCGCCCATGCAAAATCCAAGGCAGCCAAGACGTCCATTCACGGCGGGGTGTTTGCTCAAGTATTCCGCGGCCGCGCGCACGTCGGCCTCGCTTTGGGCTGCATCGTATTTCATCGCGAGCTGAACGCTGGCCATGACGTCGTCGTACGAGCCAATATGATCCGGAACTTGGCGGTGGAACAAATCAGGCGCAAATGTCACGTACCCTTCACGGGCATAACGCTGGGCGACGTCTTTGATATGGTCATTGATGCCGAAGATTTCCTGTAAGAGAAGCAGTCCGGGACGCTTTTCTTCGCCTTCGGGAATGACGAGATAACCACTCATCGTCGTGCCATCGGCGACCGGAATTTCTACACGTTCGGTACGAATGTTCATGCGCTTTTCTCCGTGAACCAAGCCGTTTAATCCGAACGCCAAGTCGGGCCAAGTTTCCAGTTGTTTTTTATGATGGCGCGGCGACGCCCTCGAGTATTCGTGCTTTAGTTCACACTTAATTGCGCGGAGTTAATGTGGTTGTGTATTCTACTTATCCAAAGTCAGTAAAAAATCGTCACCAAGTCGACTTGACTTTCGGCGTGCTGCCGTTACGAAACTGGATGCGTTTTCGCGGGAAAACAGTGTGGATTACAGGGGCTTCCTCGGGGATCGGGGCTGCTCTGGCGCGTGCCATGGCGCGAGAGCAAGCTGTCGTTGTACTTTCGGCCCGGCGTCGTGCAGAACTTGAGAAGGTCGCCCAGAGTTGCTCGGGGAAAGTGCATATTTTGCCATTTGATGTGACGGCGATCGATATATTGCCACAAATGGTCGAGGAAGCGTGGGGTTTGGCGGGCCATATTGATGTGTTGATCAACAATGCGGGAATTTCGCAGCGATCGCGAGCGATCGAGACGAGTATGGATGTGTACCGTCGGCTCATGGAAGTTGATTTTTTTGCGCCGGTGCGATTGACGCAGCTTATTTTGCCCCGAATGTTGCAACGTGGTGCCGGGCAACTCGTGGCTATTGCGAGTGTCGCGGGAAAATTCGGAGCGCCGCTTCGGACCGGATATTGCGCCGCGAAGCATGCATTGATCGGATATTCCGATGCGCTTCGTGCGGAATTGGCGGGAACGGGCGTGGATGTATCGGTGGTCGTGCCCGGCTATGTCCGAACATCCATTGCCGAGCATGCCCTCGTGGGTAATGGTGACGCAGCCCAAGTTGCGGATCCGCATATTGAAGCAGGCATGGACGCTGACAAAGCGGCTTCGGTGATCGTGGATGGGCTCGCCAAACGAAAACGCGAAATCAATGTGGGTGAAGGTCGCGAAATGCGAGCGCTCACCTTGAAACGAATTTGGCCAGAAAAACTATTCGACATTGTTGCCAAGGAAGCCAAGAAATCATCATGACGTTGAACATGCAGGCCTCTTCTCTCGAATCGTGCACCAAACGCCAAGAAAAAAGCGAACAATCCATGACGTCGCGCGAACACCCCATCGATATGGCCCTCAACCATGGGACGTATTGTTCGGCTCGATGTCTCGAAGTGCTTCGGCGATACGATTCAACGCAATCATTGCGCCTTTATCCGGCGTCGGACAATGGGGATTTACGCCGAGCTTTGGCTCGGGATGCCAACGTCGAGCCGGAAAACGTGCTCGTTGCCAACGGAAGCGGACCTTTGCTCAAAACCTGCATTCCACACCTCATCGAGACGAAAATCAGGCGTTCTCCGAAACGTGTCATGCAATATCTGTTGAAACGAGTCGCGTATCCGATCATCACGACGCGCTTGACTTATTCCAAAGTACCCGCGTCCGGGGTTCGTCAGGGATTACGCTGCGTCCTGTTGCCCATTGGACCTGAAAATGGTTTTTCATTGGACATCGGTTTGCTCGAGGCGCAGCTCGCCGCACGAGACGGCGTGGTCTACCTGGCCAATCCGAACAATCCCACGGGAAATGTTCTCATTCGACGCAGTCAGCTCGAAAAGCTACTCGTCAAGTATCCAGATTCCATGTTTTTCATCGACGAAGCGTATTGGCATTACGTGCCCGAAGATTCTGAAACACGGGTGACGGATCTCGTGCGTCGTCATGCGAATCTCGTGGTGCTGCGGAGTTTTTCTTTCGCATACGGCCTTGCTTCCATTCGCGTGGGTCACGCGCTCGCCGATGCCCAGTGGATTCAACAATTCGAGGCGAAACTCACGCCGCATCGGGTGGGCCAATTGGCGTCGGAACTCGTGATGGCCTCGCTTTCCGATACGCAGCATGTGGAATTTGTTCGTGCTGAAACGGCAAAAGAACGTGGGCGTCTATTGGACGGCCTGCGCAAGTATGATGCTTTAGAGGCGTTTCCATCCGAGGCGAATTTCATTTTATGTCGTGTCAAACAGCCTTGGATGGGTCAAACCATTCACGATCGGCTGCTCGCGCGGGGTATCAAGGTCAAACACTTCGAGCCGTTTGGCGAGGAACGATATGATGAATACTTCCGAATCACCATTGGACTCCCGGAAGAAAATACGCAATTTCTGACACGGTTCGATGATGTCATGAGCCATCGAGAAGAAGTTTTTCGAGGTTTCTACCAGGACAAACAGGCCCATGCAGCAAGCCAAATGGATTGACGAAGGCATCAAGCTGGGCAATCGGTTTCATTACCGAAAGAAAAACCCCTGGCGACACAATGCCCTGAACTTGACGGTGTTCGGTGGTTTGCTGGGGAGCATCGGTGTCGTCATTGGCGCGGCTGGAAGCCTCTCGCCTTGGCTCTACGTGCCAATCGCCGCGTTTGTCCTGGGCACGCTTTTTTTCGCGCTCATCGTTCTCGTAA
This sequence comes from Polyangium sp. (in: bacteria), assembly GCA_044221885.1. GTDB lineage: Bacteria > Myxococcota_A > Polyangia > Polyangiales > Polyangiaceae > Polyangium. The sequence goes on along the minus strand of JBGAOI010000546.1, from coordinate 687 downwards.
TACACGAAGCATCCCATGAGATGTTCCTCATTGCGCGAGATCGTGAACGCGCCCGACGGTGGAATCGTATTTTCGGCTGGATCGTGTCGGTCCCGTTTGGCATCAACTATCGACGTCATTGGGAAGAAGGGCATCATACGCATCACATTCATCCGGTCGAACCCGACGATCCGCAAACCGCGAATTTGTGGACTGGGTGCCGTTTCGTTCGTGAGTTTTTCTTGATGATTTTGATTCCGGGATATGTCTTCATTTGGAATCCGAGTCGAAAATACGATACCGAGAAATGGGTTGGTCTCGTCAATGTGGGGTTTTGGCTGACGCTTTTTGCATGGCTCTACCTCCACGACTTGTGGACGTCCATCGTTGCGATTGTGTTCGGTTTTGGAGTGCTTGGTGCGCTGAATCAAATCAAGGGATCACTCGAACATGGCGGTCCAGTTGCTCACGAAGAAAACCGCAATCTGCGCTCGCGAACGTCGCTTTTTCCCTTGCGTCATTTGATCATGCCGCTCAACATTTCCCTGCACTTCGAACATCATCTCAATTATTGCGTTCCGTGGTACGATTTGGGCAAATACCACCGAGCGCTCGAGGCCATCGCTCCGGAAAAACTTCACGCTTATCTCTTTAATACACGAGCCTTCGATCAGCTCATGGGGCGTGTCGGCACGTGTCCAGATGATG
>JBGAOI010000545.1:0-5454 GCA_044221885.1 Polyangium sp. (in: bacteria) | reverse complement strand
ATCGCAATGGTCGTCATTTGGTACGACGTAGGCTACGAGGCGCTTGTCACCCGGGAGGTCCTCGCGTGCAAGCACGACGCATGTGCGGACAGACGCGTGCGAAGACAACGCCGATTCGATTTCGGCAAGTTCAATGCGAAAGCCGCGGATTTTGACTTGCTGATCGAGGCGCCCCAAGAATTCGAGATTGCCGTCGATGTTCCATCGTACCAGATCCCCGGTGCGATACATGCGGTCTCCAGGGGCGCCAAACGGATTGGGAACAAACGTTTCCGCAGTCAAACCCGGACGATTCAAATAACCTCGAGCGAGGCCGTCTCCAGCAGTATACAATTGCCCGGGGGCGCCAACTGGCGCAATTTGAAGCATGAAATCCAAAACGAACGCACGCGTATTCGAAATGGGTTTTCCTATGGGCAACGAACGCTTTTTTGTATCAGCCATTTCGATGCGATGACACGCCGTAAATGTTGTATTCTCCGTCGGACCATATCCATTGATGAGCGCACCCGACGTATGTTCGAGAGCAATTCTTGCATCCTCGGGCGACACCACGTCGCCTCCGACCAGCAGGTTGTGAATATGGCTCAATGCTTGGGCATGTTGGCGCATGAATTGATTGAAGAGAGCTGCGGTGAGCCACAAGGTCGAAACCCGATGTTTTCGCAAATTCTTGTCCAGGTCATCCAAGTGCAGTCGGCCAGCCGGATGAACAACCAGCGTCGCTCCGTTGAGAAGCGCGCCCCATATTTCGAATGTCGAAGCATCGAATGCGAGCGGCGCCAATTGAAGGAACGTTTCTTCAGGGCCCATTTTCAGGAAGTTCGCACCCTTGACGAGCCTCATGATGCCCCGATGGGTCACACTGACGCCTTTGGGTTTGCCCGTGCTGCCCGACGTGTAAATCACATAAGCAGTATTCTCAGGCAAACCCAGAGGCACTAGCTGCGCCTCAGATTCGTTGGCCCATGGCCGCGTAGGAACATCGAGCAATACCGTCTTCTTGCCAAGCGCTGCGAATGCATGGTCGATATGTGTTTGCGTGAGGAGCACGGACGCACGAGTATCCTCGAGCATGAACGATAACCGTTCTGCTGGATACGTAGGATCGAGCGGCACATATGCCCCGCCCGCCTTTAGAATGGCCAAGAGACCGACGATCATTTCAATGGACCGTTCGACACAAATTGCGACAAGAACTTCCGGACCAACGCCCAGCGACTGCAGATAATGGGCGAATTGGTTTGCCCTCGCATCGAGCTCAGCGTAGGTGAGTTTGTTGTTTTCAAAAACGACAGCAACGGCGTCCGGCGTATGCGCGGCTTGTTCCGCAAAAAGTTCGTGAACGCATTTGTCCGCTGGATATTCACGTGCAGTGTCGTTCCATTCGGCGAGAATTTGATGGCGCTCCGCCGCCATGAGCATATCGATGCCCGACAAACAAGCGTTTGGCTGGGTAACCATGGCACCGAGTAATTGTTGCAGGTGTTTGGCGAGGCGTGAAATTGTCGATTCAGCAAATCGTTGCCGATCCCAGGACAACCTTAGGTGCAGCATTTCGCCGGGAATAGCTGCAATGGTGAGCGGGTAGTTGGTTTGTTCGAAAAGTGTTGACTTTGCCAACGAAACGGCAAGCTTGGTTTCCCCAAGCTGCTGGTCGATTGGATAGTTCTCGAAGACAAGTAGCGTATCGAAGAGCGCGCCTGTTGCAGGAATTCCCGCGAGCCGCTGAATTTCGGGCAATGGCATGGTTTCGTGCTCGCGAGCTTGGGCAAACTGGGATTGCAAATCGGCAAGCCACTCGACGAGTGATTGGTTGAACCGAATGCGCACTCGCAACGGGATTGTATTGATAAAAAGCCCAACCATCTGCTCGATCCCGTCGATTGCTGCGGGACGCCCGGAAACGGTGACGCCAAAGCAAACATCGTCTCGATTGGTGTATCGGGACAGAAGCAAGGCCCAGGCACCTTGGAGCAGTGTATTCAACGTCAAATGATTCTCCCGAACCAAACCCTGCAAGGAAGCGGTATGACGTTGGTCGAAGACCAATGTGAGTTCACCTTGCCCTGCCTTTTCAGACGTGGAGTCGGGGAAATCAAGATGGGAAGGTTCGGTGAAATCGCCAAGAGCATTTCTCCAGAATACCCGATGGCCATCTCGAGGTTGATTTTCCAACCAAGCGACATATCGACGATATGGCGCCGGAGGCGGCAACGAAATGGTCTGTCCTGACCGCTGTGCCGCATACACAGCAAGCACCTCTTGCATAACGACGGGCAAGGACCAACCATCCATCAGTACATGGTGATTGCTCCAGACGAAATGTCGCCGACGTTCGGAGTGAACAATCCAAGCAAAACGCATCAATGGGGCCTGATCGAGCGCAAATCCCCGGGCGCGGTCGGTTGCAAGCCATGCCGTAAGGCGCTCGGGTTCGCTTTCGGTACGTTCGTTTTGCCAATCAATATGTTGCCATGGCACTTCTACCGAGGCCATAATCGCTTGCAACGGTTGCGGTACGTTCTGCCAAACCAATGCGGTACGCAATGCCGGATGCCGCGCCGTTACTTCCGCCAATGCCCCCTCGAAAGCTGCTCCATCGAGATCTCCCAGCATCTCTATACACATTTGCTCGAAATAGGCTGGCGATTCTGGATCCCGCAGCGCATGAAACAGCATTCCCGCCTGCATGGGCGTTGCTGGGTAAAGGTCGGTCAGGCCCGGATATCTTGCGCAAAGTTGGTCGAGCGTGGATTGATCGAGCTTGACCAGCGATACATCCGAAGGCGTGAGACCGCCGGCGACGTTCGAGACACAATGGTTGATGATGGCTTCGAGCGACGATTGAAATGACTGGGCAAATGCTTCCACAACACCACTATCGAATCGTGCGGCATCCCAATCAATGTGCATCTGAAGTTTGTCGCCGACGACCAAGCCATGAATGTTGAGTAGCGCTGTCGGGTGATTTTTCGCTGCTATCGACAAGCCAGTCGGATCTGCGCTCGTATCGATCCCATTTGGCCCCGTGCGCATCTGCCCCAGGTAATTGAACGCGACGTCGAAACCCCTTTCAGGCAAGGCGAGGTTATCACCATGCTCCGATAACCAGCGCAACATCCCATAACTTGCGCCTTTGTGCGGAGTGACTCGTAATTGTTCCTTTACCGATTTGATGGCTCGAGGGATGTCGTTCCGGTTAACGTCGTCGAGTTCGATTCGGACGGGAAACATTGTGGTAAACCACCCGACGGTCCGACTGACATCGAGATTGCCGACCAATTCTTGCTCGCGACCATGGCCTTCCAGCACCAGTCCCACGGCGCTACCACCCGTCCATTGGCGCAATGCAAGCGCCAATGCGCACACCAACAAATCATTGATCTCCGTGCGATAGGGCTTGTTCGCTTCACGCAGGAGTTTGTTCGTCAGATCCGTCGATAGGTTTACATCGACAAACCTATTCTCGAATTTTGCCATTTTTTCGTGTGCCGCGAGTCGTGCAACGGGCAGTGCAATCGTTGATTCCCAAAACGAACGGACGTTATCAAGCGTTCCCTCGGCCACGAGTGTGTATTGCCTTTCGGCCCACGTTTTCCAAGCCGTCGTTTTTGCCCCCAAATGAATGGGTCTTCCCGCGAGCAAGGAAGTACAGGCTAGCTCGAGATCGTCCTGCAATACGCGCCAACTCACCTGACGCGCACGAGTGGCGGCGAATCGAGCGTCATACTCTCCTGAAGTCGCGTCCCCTCGTGATGCATTCGTTGGTCACGCTCCGAAGGCTGCATTGCGGACAAATCGAGTGTCTCAACGCGTATCATTTCCGGCGCTGCGACGTGAAAGGCATGAATGCCATCGAATCCAAGGCGCAGTGCATCGTGATGCACCAAGATGGCTTGCAATGCCTGGCCGAGAAGTTCAGCCGACCAATCAATTGGGATTTCGGTGCAAACGGCCTGATTCCAATGGTGTGGAGCTGCGAATTGCTGCGCAAAGAACCATCGCTGAATCGGCGTCAACGGAGCTTGCCCTTCGATAGGCTCTTGCTCCGTGTCGGCTTGGGGGGTGACAGGTGAAACGATGGATGCAAGCGCGGCAATGGTTTGGCGCTCGAATATTTGGCGTGGGGTCAACGTGAGTCCCAAACGTGCGGCTCGACTGACCACTTGAATGGTCAGGATCGAATCACCGCCCAATTCGAAGAAATTATGATTGACGCCGATGTGTGGAACACCGAGAACTGTTTTCCAAATATCGACCAGTGTCGATTCTGTTGCGTTTCGGGGAGCAGCATACTCCCTTGCCAGTGTAGCTCGGTCCAACCCAGGTTCTGGCAATGCTTTCCGGTCGAGCTTGCCATTCGGCGTCAGTGGCAATGATTCCATCAAGACAAACGCTGCGGGAATCATGTAATCGGGCAGTCTTGTCCGAAGATGCTCGCGTAAAACAGCAACATCACAACCTTCGTCGTTGACTACGATATATGCAACAAGGCGCTTGTCACTCGGAACGTCTTCACGGGCAAGTACGACCGACGTGCGCACAGACGAATGCGAGCCGAGCGCCGCCTCGATTTCACCGAGTTCAATGCGGAATCCCCGAATTTTTACCTGCTGATCGCGTCGGTGGACAAATTCGATATTGCCTTCGGCGCGCCAACGCACCATATCTCCGGTGCGGTAGAAGCGGCTACCGGGAGGGCCAAATGGATCGGGCAGGAATCGTTCTGCCGTCAACGCAGGGCGATTGAGATAACCTCGGGCCAGGCCGATACCAGAGATATGCAGCTCACCGATAACTTCAATGGGAGCGAGGGACAGGTGGTTATCGAGCACGTAGACGCGCGTATTGTCAATGGGCTTTCCAATGGGCATTGCTCCAACGGTGGTACCTCGCGAATGCCAAGCTGTGGCCCATACGGTCGTTTCGGTGGGGCCATAGAAATTGAGCAATGATCGAGCCGTTGTCCATCGGGTGGTCTCATGGAGTGAACAGGCTTCTCCTGCTACGGCCAAGCTCAATGCGCCTGGCAAAGCGGACGGGTCGAGCGCTGGCAAGAGCGCCGGGGGCAGGACCACGGCATTGCATGTGATCAGCAATTTCGTCAATAAATTAGCATCACCACGTGCTTGTTCGGAGGCAATGACCAATGTCGTTCCGGAAATAAGCGCAGCTAGAATGTCGGAAACGGAAGCATCGAAGCCCAGAGACGTGATCCATAACAATCGTTTGTCGGGCCCAAGCAACTGCCAACGAACGCGCGCCGCAGCCAGATTGGGCAAACCGCGGTGGGTAATTGCGACACCTTTGGGTTGTCCCGTTGAACCCGACGTGTAAATCACATATGCCAGGTGCTCCATTCCAACTTGTGTGGCCGGGTGTTCCTTGGACAAACCAGCCAAAACAACTGCAAGTTGGTCCATATCGATACGTTTGACCGAGTCGGGCCAT
>JBGAOI010000544.1:0-5459 GCA_044221885.1 Polyangium sp. (in: bacteria) | reverse complement strand
CAAGCTGCACTGCCATTTGCACACACGCCGGCATCTGCAGGAGCGCCCGCGCCAGCACCCAATGCTTTGACACCGACAAATCTGGATCTTCCGTTGGCGGTCGCGACCGATGTTTTTGCAACACCAACGAACGCTCCAGGAAAAACCATTGGCGAAACATTCGTAGCTGGGGCCTTTTTGGTCCCGAGCGATCCAATCGCCAAACCGCCAAAACTTTTTCTTGCGCCAACCATTTCGCCCGAAATGCGCTCCGACCCCGTCATCTTGCTGTATCTCCATCGTCCAGCAATGGCCCGTATCGAGCGGAAATCGACGTGGTTATCCATTATGGACGCCATTGAAGAACAGCCCATCGATACCGATGCCGACGATCCGATGTTGTCGAATGATCCTTCGGAAATCCTGCAACAGACACGAGCTTCGGCGATATTGAAGCAAGGTTCCATTACGAATCCCGAGAAGGCCTTGTTGGCCCTGGAGACCGCTGCCGCCAAACCCGGACGTTTTGCGCCTCCGCTGGATTTGTTCGAAGGCGACTTGGAAGTTCTTTTTGACGAAATCGAAGCCATGCGCGCGCGATTGGCGATGTTACCGGCATCGGTTCAACAAGACGAACGCGCTCAATCGGTCGTCACCCAAGCAAAACGGTTGTTGGAATCGCCCGACACGAATTATGCCTTGCCGCTTTTGAGGCAAGTGGACGAAACGTTGCGCAATGCACTCGTCGCTGGAAAACACATCACCCGCCCAGACGAACTCGATGGCCTCACGGCCCGGTCGCTGCTGGAAAAACGCATGTACCAGAAGTCAGCGATTCTCGGCGGAGAACACTTGCGAGCTCAGTTTGTCAGTGCAGAAACCACCCAGCCGCTCGTGGTGTACATTCCCGCGGAAGCGGCGCTCCTGCTTCCCATGAGTGTTCGTTTTCGGTGCCGTATGATTGCGGAAATTCAATTCAGCCCCGACGAACGTGACGCGGGATTGTTTGCGTTGCGCTGCCTTGCACTGGGCAAAGTCATGGCCAACAAGCAACGATCCTGAGCCTTACGTATCGAAGCGAATCAATTCGTCATTGGGCCCTTCGAGCTGAAACGATTCGATTTCGGTTCCCAGCATTTCGCTGCGTTGTCGCGGCGAACACGTGGGCCAAAAGGTGCGTAAGACGCGCGGATCGTAGAAGCGAAAATAGAGTTTCTTGCCGCTGTCTTGATCCGTGACCATCAACAAACGCCGCAATCGACGGCGCACTTCTTTGAAGGGCCGAAGCCCAACGAGAAACACGCCCCAGCTTTCGCCCCAGCCGTCTTGAATCAACACCTCGAGCAATTCCGATGGCGCGGCAAATTCGACAAGATGCGGGGCCACAGCGGCCAAGTGTCGAGCTTTGGGTCCCTCGAAAAGCGATTCGTGTTTTTCCGGCGACGCGTTCAGCAGCGGCAATACACGTCGATCGCGGGCTGCATCCACAATGGCAAACAAGCGCGGCATTTGCGACAACGTTGCAAGAGCTTCACGGCGCGACGATTCGAGATTCGGTGTGGCAGGACGAACATCTGGCGGCGGAGGCGGCACGAATGCGCGCAGATCGGTAGGAACCACGTGCAGAAGAAACGTCAATTGTCCGGCCGTGACGACGCTCCCATTCGACGCTTGCACGGGTTCTTCAACGGGTTGGCCATTCACGAGGCAAGGCATTCTCGTGAGTTTTGCCAACGTGCACGTCTCACCGTTCCACGAAACCTCGAAATGCACCGGTGCCAACGAATCATCCGGAATGATCCACGAGGCATTGGAACTATGTCCGACACGCAGCGGCGACGTTTGGTCGAGCCAAACCCGTTTGCCCGTCTCGCGGCCTGAAAGTGCCTGCAAACACGCCCGCATGGATCGTTTTTCGTTCATGGCCCTTCCGTGACGTCCGCCAATTCGCCGGCCGAACATTCTTCGCAAAATGGCGCCCCAAGCTGGGCCGCCGCGATCAACGTCATCATTTGCGGGGTCATACCAATGTTCACCGTCGGAAATCCCGTGACAATCACGCCTTGGTGCGTGGTCATATCGCCCATACGTGCCGCCATCATTCCCTCGATGAACACCGTCGGCGAACCCTTGGCGATGCTATCAGGAGGCCCGGCGCACGTTGCCGCATCCATGACCCGTGCAGCCTTGAGGTATCCAATCGAAACGGTGGCTGCGCCGGCAACGATCGGACCTCCCACGTGGGGTTTTGGTCCCGGTTCGACTCGGGGACAAACATGCATATCGGTGATGCGAGCAGCGGGAGGCATATTGGTTTCCTTTAGAGATACAGCGTGACGAGATCCTTATCCATGAGTTTCGCGTCAATGAGCAATCCGGCCAGAGCATAGAGCCATTGTTCGGCGTCGTCATCTTCGATAGGTGGAAAATCATCGAGAGTTCGATCCTCCACGGCGCGAAGAATTTCGTCTTTATCAAGACCGCCCCAGGCCGGATAACCTTTGCGCCCCAACCCAAACAAAGGCCGATGCAATAGATTGTCCAAGCGAACCTCGGGATTCAGCAGAGGTTTGGCCGCATCACTGCGCAACACGGCTCGGAATTTTTTGCTTCCGCGCGACGTCGTCGACAGTTCACCAAGACGAACTCCACGTGCCCGCACGAGCGCCACGAGCGCCAAACTTTCGTCATCGCCGACCCATTCGAGGCGTTTTTGACGAGCATCACGAGCTTTTACGATCTTGCCGCGTGTACCGAGCAACAATCGCCGCAATGCACCTTTCCAATCGATTTCCGAGGCTGGTGGCGTGACGAAAAGTTTTCCTTCGTTCGCCACGATGGATTCATATATTTCGGCACTTCCAGAGCCGATTGTCTCGGTCAACACATACCAGTTCATCGTGTAAAACTCGAGCAAGTATCCCACGACATCACCTGGTTTCGAGAAGTTCTTGGGGGAAATACACCGAATCGAACCCACTTGTGATGCCCGCACGTCGCGCGAACCAGGCCAGAGCCAAGGCATGGAGGTCGAATGCGCCGAAGGCGTCGTTTCGTAGCTCGGGTTGCTTGAATTTGCGCCCATACGCAATGAACCTCAATTGCAAGGAAGCGACCCACGCTGTTTCATTCCGCTCCAAACAAGCTTGCTGCATGGCGAGCCTGGGTTTGACTTCGCGAACGATTCCCGGCAACGTGCGTTTGTCTTGCAATGCCAACTGCACCGAGTCACTCAATCTCCGGGCGCCATCAAGGTCACCACGTGCAAGCGCCATTTCCACTTCGATCAAGTCATACATGATTTCTGGGGCCAATACGTCGGGATGGGTATACCGATGGCGCGGCAGAAGGCTCAACCGTTTGGCATACGCATCATCGCCCAAAACGAGCGCGGCGGACAAAGCATACGAAATATCGACGATGGACATGGGCAGCGCCCGACGTTCCATCGCTTCGTAAAAAAACAGCGCTTCCCGGAAAAACCCGTGGACGGTTTGGGTATTTGCTTCGAGCCCATAAGCGAGATGCGCGCAGGAAAGGGCCGTCGTCGCATTCACTCGAAGAAATGACGGATTCGTCACCGCGGCAATGGATTCATCCGTCACGTCGGTCCGAGGCAATAGGCTCGCGCTTGTCGCCGCATATTGCTGCGTCCAATTCGATTCCGATGGTTGATGCGGGTAAATCCTCAATGATGTCTCCTCAATGAGCACAAGATTTGTTTACAATATGAGCGTATGTTCGACGACCGGATTGTAGATTTCCAACTTTTTTTGGACCACCCTGGGTGCGCGCTTCTTTTTCGTCTTCCTCTTGGGCGGATTCTTGAAGCCCCACCTCTTGTATTGCGTCCTCACGACCGCATAGGCGATTTTCGATGGCCTCTTTTGTCGAAGCATTTGCAATGCGAGGCCAACCGAATTTTTTTGACTGTGGCCCTTGGCATTCATCATGAGTCGCACTTCCACGTCGAAATACGCCGCAGTGCCTTGCGTCACGATCGTATTGGTCACTTTGTCGGTTCGCGAGCCAAGTTGCGATGTACCTCCCTTGTTTTCTAAAACTATCGCTGACGTAGGATTCGACAACGGACCTTCGATGTAGACTTGATTGAACGTATTTGCGCCGACAAACAAATGCAATTTCGAGTCGTCGTAGACGCGCCCCTGCTCGGCGAGAATTTTTTGGAGGGTGTAAATGCCGCCGAGGTCACCCAATGTTTCACTGTCCGTCGTCGCGACTGTCGGGCTCGAAAAAATGCTCTGCGCGATCTGTTGTTCGTCCGTGTCCGAACCGAAACACGAAATGGTCGTAGCCTGTGGCAAAGTGGATTGCGGAAACTCAGTCTTGGCGAATGTTTCAAATGCCGTCAACGCAGTCGTGCGGCGTGTTTTCGTCGCCGTTTGCGCATTTGGGTCGGCATTGGTAAAAAAGCTCGTCATGGTCGCCACCGCATACGGTCAGGCCAAACCGACGCATCGGACTTGGCTTGAGCATCGTCCCATTCTTCATCGGTCACGTGTTCGAAAATCAAAACCACACGCTCATCTTCGTTTACTTCGCCACTCGTTCGCTGAATTTCGAGCGCTTTGGCGAATGCGGGATGCCGATCGAAATCCGGCCCCACCTGAAACATCATCGCCACGAAACCCACAATCGCCGATTGCCACGTAAAACCATACGATTCTGCGCGCGTTATCGCGAATCGAACTCGTTCTTCGAGCACGGCATCCGTCAAAGGCGCGACTTCATCCGATTCATGCTCACGCAGATACTCCATGACGGCGTGAACGAATTTTTTCTCGGCCGCGTCTTGCAACGCCTCCATTTGCGATTTGCGAATCTCCATGGGGGCCTCGGTTCAACTCACCAGCGAATCTTTGGGTTCGGCTTCCGTTGCATCGGTGGGTGTTTCTGGCTGCGCTCCTTTGCCCATTCCCGCAAAACCACCGCTATTGACATTGACCAGCGTGCCCACGATATCAATGCCCCCCGAATGAATATCAATGAAGCCGCCGGGACCTTTGATGGTCAATTGCGATCCCGCTTCGAGCACCAATTTCATGCCCGCCTTGAGGTGAATCTCCGTCCCAGCATCAACGGCATAATCCTGGCCAACTTTTTCCTGTTTTCCCATCGAAACCGTCAGGGACACGGATCCATCGACCTTGCTTTTCTGGTTCAGCTTGACGTGCACATGGTCATTCGATTCGACAAGCTGTTTTCGCTCACCTTTGACCACGTCATTCAATGTTCCGACAACGGTCGTCGATTTGTTTCCGATCGTGCGTTCGACTTCGTCATTCTTGACGAGCTTGTGCAAATCGCGTTCGGCCTGTACATACACGATTTCACTGCCCGCTCGATCGTCGAATTTGATTTCATTGTACCCGCCCGTCGACGGCGAAGAATGGCTTTTCCACGTGCTCACCGTTTTGTCGTCCGGCAGTTTGTAAGGAACAATTTCGGTGGCATTAAAT
>JBGAOI010000543.1:0-5464 GCA_044221885.1 Polyangium sp. (in: bacteria) | reverse complement strand
CATTTCCCCCGTTGCTGAAGTGCAAATCGCTTTACCTCCGGATACGAGGCCCAGGGATTTCGCGTCTGCGGGATGAATTCGCATGGCGCCATGGGGGTCCACACGACGCCACGATGGATGACGATAGATGGTATTTGCGTTGTAACTGCGTCGTTCACCGGCCATGAGAATGAACGGGAAGTCTTGACCAGGTAAAACTTCGTTACGCAAACCGCGCAATTCTTCGAGCATTTCTGGAATTTCCAAAAACACGCGACCATCTTTGTTTCGAATCAAGCCCCATACGTCGCGCCATTGGTGCCGACTGATGAGCGTGCCGGAGCGTTTTTCCAAGATAGCTCGAAATAGGCTGACGCCGGCCGTATAGCGATTTCCTTTGTGACCGGCACGTTCGACGGCCGCATGGTGTTTTTGAGCAAAATCGATGGATAGCGGCAAAAAAGGCGCTGCGGCCGCTCCATCGTTGGGTAAGGTTTTTCCAAGCGTACGATACAAAATAGACGCAGCGAAAGGAATCCATTGTTTGTTCATTGCCAAGGTCAATCCAAACGCGGCCAGGAATCCGGCGTGCGCCGTTCCTGAAGGTTCATTGCGGGCAATGGCTTCGAGTTTGGGAAACGATGCTGGAATTGCGCCCATTTTTTCCAAAAGCTGCGTGTAAATTTCCGGCTCGGGGCGTGATTCTCCAAGCGGCGGAAAGAGCGGATGACGCAAGTGAAATCCGTTGACCGGAAAGTCCAAATTGAATCCAGTGGCTTCCCATTTCTCGAATTGCGAAGCGGCGGGCAAAACATAATGCGCGAGCCGCGCGGTTTCATTCATCGTGACATCCACGACGACGAGCAGTTCGAGTTTCTTGAAGGCTCGTTCGTAGGCATCCGTGTCGGCGTAACTGGCCAGCGGATTGGCACTGTCGACAAATACGGCTCGAATCCGATTTTCGCCATCGTGTTCGATTTCATCGGGCAGGATGTTGGGCGGATAAATTCCCGAAATGGGATGCATGCCGTGGTGTGCTGTGCGCTTGAGTTTCTTGCCCTTGATCTGCACGCGCTCGTCCGTATGTCCCAAAATCGGTACGAGCGACACATGCAGATTGTTTCCCCCGCGTCGGGCGAAATTCCCCGTGACGAGATACAAGAGTTTTTCCAAATATCCATTGAGCGTCGTATGCAGGGTGTGCTGAATCCCGAGATCGACGCGCACGCACGCAGAATGCGCGCGGGCAAACCCTCGCGCAACCTTGTAGACGTCTTCGATCGGCACATCGGCCCGCGCGATGTAGTCGTCAATGGGCACATCGAGAAGTGCTTTTTCAACGGCCTCGAAACCCGAGCAATGGAGGCGAATGAATTCGCGATCGTGCAATCCTTCGCGGACGATGATTGCCAAAATCGCGCTCATGAGATAGGCGTCCGTTCCGGGGCGCAATTGCAAATGCACATCGGCCAAGTCGGCTGTTTCCGTGCGGCGTGGATCAATCACCACCATCGTTCTTTTGGGATCTTTGTGTAATGCGCGCAAGGTTTCGCGCGCATTGACGATGCCGTGTGCTTGAAATGGGTTCGTTCCGATGAACAGCACGAAATCCGAATGTTCGATGTCTTCGGTCGTATGACACGATTGGTGCCCAAAAAGCCGCCCATTGAGCCAAAAATCGCCGGTTTTTTCTTGGCCCAACGAATTGTACGCAAATCGGCTTTTCATCGCCGCCAATACTTGCCGCGAATACGCACCGCCCAGGTGATTGCCTTGACCTCCGCCACCGACGAAAGCAAACGCATCTCCACCGTGTTTGTCTCGGATACTCACGAGACGCTCAGCAATTTCGCTGAGTGCTTTGTCCCACCCAATGCGGACAAACGTTCCGTCGGGCTGTCGCTTCAGCGGGTACTGAAGCCGATCGTCGTGATTCTGATAAAACTCGAGGCGCGCGGCTTTTTGGCAAAGGTAACCTTGGGAAAGAGGATGCGCTTCGTCACCGCGAATTTTTGCGAATCGTTGTCCGTCGATGTCGACGCGCAGGCCGCAATTGCGTGAACACAAAATGCAGGCGGTGGTATCGGAGCGAAGAGGTGTCTGCGTTTCGGTGGACATAAAAACTCCGGGCAGAAAACGTGTTTATCGCAAAACGATGTCGAGACGATGGGCTTCGATGAGACTTGGGATCTCCCACCGTTCGGTCATGCGCCGAATGACGGCTTCGGGGACGCGCGCGGCGCGGGCGCGGTTTTGTGCGATGAGCGTGGGCATGGGCGCTTCGACGTAGACGATGTGCACGCGAGCGCCGTAATCACCGGCGAGGGAAATCAACGGGCCACGGCGTTGCCGATTGAGGTTTGTCGCATTGTACACGAATCGATCGCCGCGGCGAAGGTGTTCACGGACGCGTTCTTTCCCGGCTTGCACAATGGCGCCTTGGTTGTCTTCGGGATCGATGTCCATGCTCACACGCAGTTCGTCCAGCGAAACCACGGGCAAATCGCCGAAACGATCGCGCACGCACGTATCTTTTCCCGCGCCGGGCAAACCACACATCATGATCATTTCGCCCCGCGTGTCGTCGTGGACGGGAACGTCGGGCAAACGGTTTTCCGAACGAAAATACACGACACGTGTGTGGTCCGAAGGAAAACTTCGCGGTTTGTCGTAACATCCTTCGTCGGTGCAATACGTGCGAAACAATTCAATGTTGTCGACGATGCGCTGCATGTCCTGGCAAACTCGCCCCCGAATGTCAGCTTCGGCCACGAGTGCCAACAAATCGGCTCGACAAACCAAAGAAAGTTCCGCGGCCAAACGTTGCGCGTCATCTCGTTCTATCAAGTAAAACGGGATTTGGTGGTAACGAATCAAGCCGCAGACCATTTCGCGCAGGGCAAACGGCGCACCAAGTTCCCAAAGGAGCCTCCGGGCCAGCATTTCACCGGCGCGGGAATGACCTTTGGCAGTGATTCGGCCATCAGGTTCTTCTTTGGTCGTGAATGGTTTGGCAACATCGTGCAGCAAACACGCGAGCCACACGGCGGCGCGATCGGATTCGGACAAGATGCGCCACGGCGGCATTTCAACCAGCGTTTCGAGCACCATTCGGGTGTGAATCCAAACGTTGCCTTCGGCGTGATGAATGGGGTCTTGTGGGCATGGTTCGAGGGCTTTGACCCAATCGAAGATTTGAAGGTCGTTCCAAGGAACCGCAAAGGTTGGCGCAGTCGGAGGATTGACGAGCAATTGCAATGACATGGGAAACTCGTGCGCAAAAGTCGGGCGCGAGTATGGCACACGTGGCGCTCTTGTGCTAGGTCGCTGCGGTCATGTCTGCCAAATATCCCCGCACGTTTCACTTTCCTTGGTCCCCGGGCGGAACGTCGGATGACAAGCGTCTCGCGGACGTTTCGCCGCTCGTGGGCGCTGAGATTGTCGTGACGGAGAAGTGTGACGGATCGAATTTGACCTACACGCGGAAGAATGTTTATTCCAGATCGCATTCAGGGCCTCCGTCACATCCGAGTTTCGATTTGGCGAAAGCGACGCATGGGCGCATTGGGCACCAAATCTCAGAAGGCATTTCCATTTTTTGCGAATACTGTTATGCGGTGCATTCGATCACGTACGAACGATTGCCGCAATATTCGCTGGTGTTCGGCGTGCGTGATGACGTGACGGGTTTGTTTTGGGATTGGGACATGGTCGTTGCACAAGCGTCGGACTTGGGTTTGCCCACGGTGCCGGTGTTGTTTCGCGGCGTCGTGAATTCCGCAGACGAGTTGCGAGTTTTGACGGAAAAACTATCGCGTGGTCCATCGACCTACGGCGGGCCGCGCGAAGGTATCGTCGCTCGAATTACGGCAGCGTTTCCAGAAGATATGTTTGGGAAAAACGTGGCGAAGTGGGTCCGCAAAGATCATGTGCAAACGGACGAACACTGGCTCCATCAGGCAATTGTGGCGCAGAAACTCGGGTGATTCTTACTTCTTCCTTACGAGCTGGCCCAATTCTACGCACAAGTCCTTGCGCAGTTTGTCGAATCGTTGTTCATACCAACTGAAATCGTCGTCCGGGCCAGCAACGATTTCCTTGAACCAAACATTCGCAACGCCGTAATCCGTAAGCTTTCCGGTCTTGGTCAGTTGCAAGGCAAACGCCGGTACACGCAGTGAATGAAACAATTTTTTCCGCGCCGGAGCTGGTTCGTCGAGGAACGTCCGCGCCGCTTTTTGCCAATCCGCGTTCGACTTTTCTGTTGCCGAAATCGTGAGCTTTCTCTTGTCGAGCTTGTGAGTAAATGCCGGTCGTGCCTCAACGAGCCTGTGTTCGGCTGGAGCAAAAAAACATTCCAACGCAAATACACTTTGATCATCGAGTGCTTGCTGAAACGTGGCCACTCCATGCACCACGATGTTGATGTTTTCCCCGAATGCCAAATCTTGTTTTTGACCGGGTTTGGAGAGTACGAACAAGAAATCTTCGTCCGAGGTTGGTCCTGCCGTACCATACACGCGTGAGCCCACGCGATATGCCGCGCGTACGTCCGTTACCGCGACACGCAAAATGGCTGCCAGCTCCGGCAATGACGCCGCCATTTACAACCCCCGGGCGAATTCGGGACGCAAGCGAATCCGTCCCGACAACGCGGCATCGATGACGTCCACGATGCGCCCGCGATCGGTAGGCAATCGTCCCGCAATGGGCAAATAGTTCGAGGCATGGTTGGTCCGGAACAACGCATTCGTCGGGGCCGCTTCCGCAACAAATGTTCGCAACTCACGCAGCAAACCAGAAACGTCTGGCAAGACGAACCGTCCACGTTTTTCCAATGTCGCGAGCGGTGTGTCCGGTACGACCGTCAACGTCAAGGCGGCCAGGTATTCCGGATCCATTTCCGTCGCCAATCGAGCACTCGCATGCGCATGTTCGTCCGAACGTTCCAAGCCTCCAGCGCCGAGGAGGAAAATCGCCGACATTGTCATACCCGCGTCTTTGGCTTTTTTTGCCGCCTGAACGTGTTCGTCAAAGGTCGAACCTTTGGCAATTCGTTTGAGCACCAAATCATCACCGGACTCGGGGCCGATGTACAATAGGTCGAGCCCGTTTTCGCGCAGGGTACGCAATTCTTCCGGCGTTTTTTCCAGCAAATTCGACGCCATCGCGTAACAACTCACCTGGCGCAATTGTGGAAACGCTTTGCGACACGCGTGCAAAATGGTCAGCCAATGATCGAGAGGCAAAATCAATGCATCGCCATCCGCGACGAAGACTTTTTCGACATCGTCGCCAAACGCGGCCCCCGCCGACGTGATGTCTTGGAGCGTTTCTTCAAGGTTTCGCACACGAAACGTTTTGTCCCGGTACATGTCGCAATAGGTACATTTGTTCCACGAGCACCCAATGGTTGCTTGAAGAATGTACGAGTGCGCTTCGCTCGGGGGCCGATACAGTTTGCCTTCGTAACGCATGACGATTG
>JBGAOI010000542.1:0-5470 GCA_044221885.1 Polyangium sp. (in: bacteria) | reverse complement strand
GAAAATGTCCTCCACGTGCGCCCGCCCGTACGACTCCTCCTCGCGCACTCAACCACGGCCCGGTTCGCAACGGCCCTGGAATCGTTTCAGTGTGACAAACAAGGTTCGGACATGCCATTACCCATTGCGCCCGCACAACTTTCCAAGTCTGCGCCGCTGCATATCGAACGTCGTCCGCTTTTGAACCTGGTGGCCAGTGGCAAACTTCCTCCAGTCGACGCTGTCGCTCTCAGTTATCTCCCGGATTTCTTGTCTTGGGCATTCGTTGATCACGGAGACATGTCCTTGTCCGATTATATCGAGGAATGGTACGGCGATCTGCCCATGCTCATGCAAATTCAAGAAACTCCCGTGGGACGAATCGGTGACGTCGTATTGCCTCTCGATGCAAGCATGCTCTTTCAAAATGCAGCGAAAACACTCGACGTCATCATAAGTGCAATGCGTTTGGCGCGTCAGATTGGAGCAAAAACCATTTCCCTGACCGGGCTCATTCCTTCCGCCACGAACTATGGATTGGCCATTGCCGAAAAGTTACAACATGCCGCAGGTGCGTTGCCTTCTCCGACAACGGGTCATTCCGTAACGGCGGCAGCTATGGTTTTATCGATGCAGCGCGCACTTCGAGAATGCGGTCGCAATTTGACTCGAGAATGTGTGGGAATCCTCGGATTGGGTTCGATTGGCACATCTACTTTGCGGCTCATGTTGCGGCGTTTGCCGCATCCCCGGGAAATCGTTCTTTGCGACTTGTATAGCAAACGCGAAGCCCTGCACGGCCTCGCGCAGGAACTCATTCATCAATATGGGTATCAAGGTCGTTTGACCATGTGCGAATCCCAAGGCGAAACGCCTGTGGACTTCTATCGTTCAACCTGGATGATTGGCGCGACAAACGTTCCGGATATATTGAACGTGGATGCATTGCAGAGTGGAACGATTGTTGTCGATGATTCCGCCCCGCATTGTTTCCCTGTAAAACAAGCTCTTCGTCGGTGGCAGGACAAACAGGACGTCGTATGTATCGAAGGCGGAGCATTGAAGTCCCCAACACCCATTCGCCGCCTTGCTTATGTTCCCTCACACGCGGAACGACAAATGACGCCCGAGCAACGCGCACTGTTGACGATAATCGACCCTTCGACAATCATGGGGTGCGTCTTATCAGGCGCGCTTGCGGCCCAAGATCCAACACTTCGCCCAAGTTTGGGCCTCGTAGACGTCGAGTCTTCTCTGGCGCATTACGATCGTTTGTGCGAACTCGCGTTTGCCGGCGCGGAGTTTCACCTCGAGGAATATTCTTATCAAGCGGCTGATGTCGAGGAATTTCGCAAGCGCTTTGGCCATTCCTGAAGGAATGCCCTCAACGCCCATCTCGATGCCCATCAAGGCATTTCATCGGCGGCTCTATCGGCGACGCAGCGAAAGCCGACATCTGCGGCCGCGTTTGTCGCAAACGAACGATTCTCAGGTTTCGCGGGCATCGTGAATTGATCTCGCCACCGGCCGCCTCGAATGACCCATCCGTCTTGCTCGTGAGGTGTCGATGTCCATTCCCAAACTTTGCCCAATTCGAGCTGCCCGGCACCCAGCGTCGTTGCCGCGGCTTCCCATTCCGTTTCCGTCGGCAATCGTTTGCCAGCCCAATGAGCATACATCTCTGCAACTTCGTGAGAAATGAGCACGCATGGCGCATTCGCTGAAGTCGTGGCCGATGTTTCGAGCGCCGCAGGTAGCGGCCTGCGCAGGGCATAAAAACAACGCTCCAATTCGGCCCGTGTGACGGGTCGCGCATCAATCAGCAATCCATCCGATACCGGATACATCGGTCGAGCGTCGATTCGGCCATAAACGAGATTGGGGTCGAGCGTGGGCGCCACGGCAGATGGTAGCGAGCGTACGGGCGCTTTGAGCCGCGAGCGCACTTCCGTCTCGAGGATATTCATGGGCACATAATCCCGATTCGGCAGCTTATCAACATGGCTGGGTAATTCAATGGTTGGCGGCATTTCGAGCGGGTGATTCGGGATGATCGTTTTGGCATAGGTCCAAATGTCCGCATTACCTACCGGCGGAAACAAGGCTTGCATACCGGCATAGGCTTCCAACATCGCCGACCAATCTGGCAATCGATCGTTTCGGTCCCGAGCAAGACATCGATGAATGAAACTCGATACGACGGGGTGAACGTCCGGTCGATAGGTGCGCAGTGGCGGCGCGTCGTTTTGCGTTATTTGCGAAAGTTTTTCGAAAAGCCGCATCTGAAACTGCACATCCGTGGGAGTTATACCTCCAATCAATTGATACAGCAACGTACCCACATAATACATCAGGCTGCGTTCGTCCGGGTATTCGCCACGAACTTCTTCCGGAGATGTCATATCCACGAGGTCTTGCAACGAAAAGAGCGCCGCCCCGACCACGTGGCGACTCAATTCGACGCTATGGGTGGGTAGGATGCGAATTCGGCCCGTATTCTGAATAAAGATATCCTTGAGATGAGCAGTCACGTGCAAACCGCGCGCCAATGCTTGCGTCCAAAGGGCCAACAATCCGCGGCCAACGGCCAACGCCATGGGAATCGGCATTTGACTTCCGCTTTCCGCGAGTTTACCGCAGATCGCCGCAATGGGAATGCCGCAGATGTATTCCTCCACAATGGCGTGGATCTGCTTGTGTCGCCCCAATGCGTGCAGCATTTTTGGCGCGGGACTATCGTTCATTCGTTGACGCGCAAGCGCCATTTCGTGTGAGCTTTTGACGAAATGCGCTTCTTCGTCTCCGAACGGCGGACCTGGCAATATCCGAACAATAACTGGCACCAACTGCTCCGGTTCGATCCGTTTTGCCGGCGCGCGATAAGGATGGCTCTCCGATTCGTTGCGCGTCTTGGTTTCGGGTTCGTTGTGGCCAATGAGCCATACACCGCGGAAAATCGAACGCGCCTGGGAAAGGGACGTGGTTTCTTGGAGGAAGTGGTCGGTGAGTTTTTCGACGGGAACAATGGGTTTCATTCGACGTCTCGCAGGGGTGAAAATGTCATGTCGTGAAAATGATCGGATCCGGGGATCAACCGAATATCGATGCTGACGCGACATTCATTCGGCTTGGGCGTGAAACCTCGATGAATGTGCAGCGGCGTAAAAAGCAAGATTTCTCCAATGCGCATCGCCACGGGCTGCGTCGGGGGCATATCGTCGAAAACTCCATACAATTGACCCGAACGCGCCATCCATTGCAGGGAGGCCACAAATGGCAAAACGTGCAATGCCGAAGGACCATCGACGTTCGTGAGCGGAATCCAAATGTTGCGTTCGCTCAAGCGGTGGCCAAATCCAAAATCCGTATGCGGCGGAACAGGCGAAATCGTATCGCTCGGCAATAAAATTCGATAATGCGCACTGGTTTGAACCCAGGTACGCTCCCGAGGCAACTCGGGAATGGCTTGCAGCACCGCCTGATGCAAAGCTCGACGAAGCTCCGGGGCGAGACTTCGAGCCCCCAGCACTTTGCACGCCGACCGCGCCTGCTCGGGCGTCATCACTTCGTGCAGCAATGCGAGGTCTTCCACAGAATACCCCAGGTCACGAAGCTGTTGCAGCGTCCATTGAACGATGGGAGCTACGTCGGCGTGACGTTTTTCCATATCCCAAGCTGGGAGAAATCCTTCAAGCGCCAGCACGACGTCTGGGCTTAGTTCATTCAAGCTCCGTAGGCAATCACCAAAACGAATGTCGGAGACGTAGAATGACGCGACGGGGTTGACGATGTTCGCAAGTGTAATCCATTTCTCTTTTTTGTGCGGTCGCATGGGTGCACGAAAAAAAATCGCGGGCTGAAAAATTTTTCGAAAGAAACGACGTTGTCGTACGAATAGGCGTGGACCATGCGCTCGAATACGGTGGAGAGTCCTCAACTCTCGTAGACTGATCGAAACGTTCCCGTTTCGATGGACATTTCATGTCCTGCTTCTAAGCCAAATCTCTGGCTTTCTTCGCAATTCCCTGTTAACCTTACCGCTGCTTGATGGACGAATCGAAAGTCATTTCGTCCCGGGTCAGCAAACTTCATCGGATGGGTTGAACGACCTGCGTTTAGGTCGTGCGAATGCTTTGATGCATATCGATTCGTCCGCAGCATGAGGAGGCCTTTGTGACGCTAGCGATGTTGAACATCGAGAGCGCTCGAACCCGCATGCCGCTGGTGTGTACCGTCATTTCTATGTTGGTATTGGCGGTGTTCGTAGCGCTGAGTTACGTGTCGTGGTTGATTGAATCAAACACGTCCGCCCTTGATGGGCAAAATGCGAAATCGATGAAAGCTCCGCAATCGGCGAGTTCGGCAACGAACGTGACGATGGTGGATCCCTATGATCGATACGCGACAGAATCGTGGGTCCGGCACGGTCGAGAATTCTGATCGGTCGGCCCTGTCAGCGTGTTGAATGATCGTCGCGAGCGCCCGACGATTTCGGGTGTGAGCAGATAAATCAGCACGCTGATAAACAACGTTTTCCCGCGGGTGCAGATGCCGGACGTGGCGCTGCGCCCGCGGCGCTTTTTTTGTCTCCCAATTCTTCGCGATACCGAGCAAGTTCGTCACGACGCCAGATTGGTAGCGTTTGGACGAACCGTGGGCGGCGACGAGACTTTTCGTTGTCCGCGCTTGTCAAGGCTCAATTTCTCGGCATTCGCGGCACCCCAAACTCGCCCTTCGGGCTCAGACAGCAGCGCAGTTATCGTTGGCGAGCGAAGCGAGGCTTTGGATTGTCGCGTGTGGATGACGCATTCACGGGGATGGCAAGAAAGAGGGCCTAAAAGAAGGGCTTGACCAGGGGCTGCGCCAGGCAATCCGTTATTTTCATGACCGAACCCTCACGAGATAAACCGCCGCAAGTGGATTGCATACGAGTGCAACGAGATCGGTCGGATCCGCGATATTGCGAAATGTTCGGGAGCCGCCCAATGCCGCGTCGAGTGCGCTCAGTAAACCTCGATGCACTTCGGTAAACGCGGGCACGGTCTTGAGTAACGTGAAATACGTAGCGCTCAACAAACAGGCCAACACAATTCCACGTGAACCCACTCGAAAATTGACGCGAGCGCCCAAGAGACGCATCAGCGCGAGCAACCATTCGGCACCGGCAACCAATAAGATCGGCAAAAGAAAGTTGATGGCCACATCCGACAGTTTGCCGCTGATGATGCCTGGATGCTTTCGGCGCAAGTAAAACACATTAAAAATAATTGCTGCAAAAGCGAGCGCAGGCCATAAGCCAACCATGGGCCGACCCGGGTAATCGATGGACGCATTGCTCGTTTCTTCGTCAGCGCCCACGCCACACAATCCTGTCCGTGAGCCATTCGATGGGTGCGTGATCATCGGTCAGCTTTGGAGTATCCGCGGGCCAAGTGGCTGTCTGCTGCACGGCGCATTGAGACGCGAGGTTCCGCAAGGTTTGTCGCGTTTC
>JBGAOI010000541.1:0-5480 GCA_044221885.1 Polyangium sp. (in: bacteria) | reverse complement strand
CTACGAATCTCGATGTGTCCGCCAATGCGAACGCAACGATGGAGATGAGCGATGAAAACGGTGCGCGGGCAGCAATGGGGGGAGCTGCGGCGAGTCCGGCGCCGGAAATCGGGGGCGCGCGACGAAAAATGGATCCCGAAGAATTGGAAACTGCGGGTACCACGCGGCGCGGTTTTCTTGCGAGCGGCATTGCTGCGTCAGCAACCACGCTCGTTGGACGACGGGCAATGGCATCCAGCGGTCCTGGCACGGGAAGTGTTTATCGTATTCATCCTGCGATTGGCGTGGCACGACTTGGAAATGCACCCGCGTCGACGTATTACATTGGGCCCGAGGTTCCTGGATTGGCACCTTTGGGGGACGCGCCGGGAACAGCCGTTCCGCCGTCTAAAGTGGGTGGGCTCATCAAGCCGCAAGCGGTACGTTTTCGTATCTTTGAATATCAATGGATCGCCGGCGTTTTGACGCCCGTTGGCGAGGTGACGCTCGATACGCCCGGCGTGCTCGGCATTTCGTGGTCGGCGCATTTGGCCAACAAGAAAGCGGCCTTTTATAAATTCCGGGGTCCATTTGGAGAAAAAGAGCCGCCGGCTGCGCTTCGAAATGGGACGGTGACGAATCGACGTTCGCTCGAGATTGATTTCGGGCCCCGTACGGTTTCCGGACGATCGCTCGGGCCGGTCGAATTTCGTACGGGGACGAGCGGCAATCCGGCTTCGGAGAATTGTCCCCTCAATGGCAGTGGCGAGCCGGTGATTGATTACCTAGGTGAATTGCGTACGGACGACGAAGGTCGGCTGATCGTCATTGGTGGCAAGGGCAAAGCGGCTTCGAGTGTTTCGCCGGCGCCGGCATTGGCGTCTTATGCCAACAACGATACTTGGTTCGATGATATCTCGGATGGTCCGGTGACGGCGGTTGTCACGGTGGACGATGGTAATGGCGGAAGCGTGGATGTTTCCGTGGATGACGCGGGGGGCGCGTGGGTGCTCGTGGGACCTCCGGATTTTGCGCCGGGAATTTATCCGGCCGTGACGCTGTACGACATTCTGTACGATATGGCAGTGCGGGAATTGCCGATTCCGCAAGACAATGCTCTCTACAACGCGGGCGGGCCATTACAACGTTTGCATGCACTTGCGGCCGATTATCAGGCTACGGGACCAAAGGAATTCCCGACATTCGTACCCATTTACGAGGAAGATATTCAATACATCTTCACGCGCGGATACGAATATCGCTGGGTGACGGCGCTGATCAGCAGCAAACACAATAGCTTGATTTCTCCAACGCTCGCTGTGCCAGGACCGCAATATGCCAAAACGCGCCAGGCCTTTTTTGCATCGATGCGCGCGCCTTCAGGAGCAGGTCAAAGCAATGGATCGATGCCTCGTCAATTGGGTGACGAGCCGTATGTCGGCAATGCTCCCAATGACGTGCGCCGATTGGCCGTGACGCGTACGCAATATGGCCTCTTGCGAAATTGGGCAGCGGGACAATTCGTGTCGAGTCCACCGGCACCGCAACCGGTTGTCATTACGCCGCATGGTCTCGATAAGGCGCAACTGCAATGTGCTTCGGGCGGAGCATTTTATCCGGGCATCGAAGTGGGCTGGCAAATTCGGAATGCGGCCTTGTTCATCGAACCGTTCCGTCTCGATTTGAATGCCGCAAGTCAATACTGGGGCGAAAATCAGCCGATCGGTCCGGGACATTTTTCGCGACAAATGGCGTTGCCTTGGCACGCGGACTTCACCGATTGCGCCAACGAAGGTCAATACGCTTGGTGGCCGGCGCAAAGGCCCGATGATGTATTCACATCAGCAAATGCCGCAAGACCCGTCGATTGGACGCGATCTGATCGCCCGTATGTGTACGGGAAAAACACCGTGGCGCACGAAGACATGGTCGAAGTTTGGTACAAATACGGTTTCGTCGTGGAACAAGGCGGCGCGTGGGTGGAAGTCGAACGCGCAGCACAGATTCCGTGAACGATTCGTTTGACGTGGTCATTCTCGGCGGCGGGCCTTGTGGGCTTGCCGCCGCCATTGCATTGGCGGTACGTGGTCATCGTGTCGGCCTTTTCGAGCGCAATGCATTCGGCGGACCGCGGGTTGGTGAAACGTTTGGCCCGGAAATCGTGTCGCCCCTTCGAGAACTCGGGGTGCTCGACGATTTCATGACGCTCGACAACGTGCCCTTCCGAGGCGTCAAGTCGGCATGGGGAGCCAGAGAACTCGTCGATCGCCCGTCGATCGTTCACCCACTTGGCGAAGGTTTTCACGTCGATCGCGCACGTTTTGACGAAATGCTCTTGCAACGAGCGCGATCGGTTGGCGTCGTGTTGCACGAACATACGGGGACGGCACGGATCGAGTCGACCGACACGGGAATTTGTTTGTCATGGTCGAACAATCACGATGCCGTTGCTGCGTACGTGATCGATGCCAGCGGTCGAGGTGCTCCTGCGGGGGCGCGGGGATTTTCCGATCGCCGGTGGGTGGCGTGTGATCGGGGCGTGGGGATCGTCGCCCGTTTGTCGCCGAAAGAAAAACGTGATTACGAGCCGGAGTTGCTCATTGAAACGGTGGAGACAGGTTGGTGGTACGTGGCGTTGCAGCCTGGTCCAACGTTGCTTTGCGTGTGGATGACCGATGCGGATTTGCTCGGTCCCAATCATCGTGTCGAGCTCCGTTCGCGTTGGCTTGCGGCGCTCGAGGCCACTGTTCACGTACGGGCTTTGTGTGCAGAGGCGGAGCTGATGGATGGTCCGCGCGTCGTTCGAGCCGATACGGGGTTTTTGCGGCCAAACCGAGGGCGACGTTGGCGAGCCGTGGGCGATGCGGCATTTGCGTCCGATCCTTTGTCCGGTGATGGCGTGGTGCGTGGTTTGTCCGACGCGTTGTCGGCCGCGCGAGACGCGGACTCGTTTTTATCGGGAGCGATTGCGCCGTTCGAGGCTGCACCGTTGGATATCGACAAACGCATTCCGACGTATCTCGATACGCGGCATAGGTATTACCGAATCGAGAAGCGTTGGTCCGAGTCGCTTTTTTGGAAACGACGTCACGCGATCGATTGGCAAGACACTCGCGTAGGGTTGGATCCTCGCGTCTTGCTGCGAGCGGTGGAGACGTCGGTCGATATGCACGTGCTCGCGCCTATCGAAGGGTTGATTCCGCCGCGCGTTGTTCTCTCGGCATTGGTGTTCTGCGCCAAACCTCGAGCGGCCCATGAAGTGCTGGGGCACATTCGAAACCTTGCGCCGCTTGGGGATCGTCGGTTGCTCGTGGGTTTACAAGCGCTGGTTTCAAGCGGCTTGCTCGTGGTCGACGGATAAATCTCGCCCGCAAACGGTTGCGTTTCAGGTGTCGTTATGACCGCCGGACGGTGTACGGCCTCCGCCACCGAAACGAATGCTTCCGGGTCCCGACGGCGAGTATCGAACGCTTTTGGGTCCGCTTGGATTACGCGCGCTTTGAGGCATGCTGGTCGAAGATGGTCCTGACAAACCCGAGCTGGAAACACTTGCCGGAGCGCGCACGCTGCCGGGGATTTGACTCGACGGTCCGTTTCCGTCGCTGCGTCGATCGGTGGCGAGTTCATGCAAACGTGTACGTTCGGAGAGCGTGAGGATTTCGCTCAAGTACGTTTCGGCCTCTCTGGGCTCGCGAAAAATTTTTCGATGAGGATGCTGGGCATCTCGTACGAGTCGCTGCATTTGCAGCCCCAACGTTGGGCTCGTGCCGAGCAAGATCGCCATGCGTAACAGACGCGCTTCGTTGCGCATGGTCTGTGAGAACGCTTCGATCATGTCGGGAGGGAAAACGGGGGCATCGGTGAGGTCGACGAAGAACACGTAGGTGTTGAGCATCGCAGCGATCATGCGCTCGTGGTCGCGCCGCCACGCTCCTGGTTCTTCCCCGAGCATCGGTGGCCAGAAGCGGACTTCGATGAGCCTACCGACTTTGCTCTCGATGGTGTGCATCGCCCTCGGAGGTCAGCGTAGCTGACGATGTGTACGTGATTCAAGCTATCGCGCGAATTGTGACGTGCGGTGGGACGATGATGTGTCGAGGACGAACCAGTTGTGGTCACGCCGAACATCATCAGATGCCGAATTGACGAAGTTTCTTGTGCAGACCTTCGCGAGTAATTCCGAGCGTTTTGGCGGCGTTCGTCTTGTTGTTCCCGTGGTCGCGTAATGCTTCGAGCAGCAAGTATTTTTCGACGATGTCCATCATGTCTTTGAGTGTGCCGCGCGTGACGCCGGCTCGTTCGACCACGCCTTCGACTTGGCGAATCCGCGGTGAGAGCAGATCTGGTGTCGCAAACGCGCCTGGGTCGAGCTGGATGACGATGCGTTGCACTTCGTTCTGCAATTCCCGCACGTTTCCTGGCCAGTCGTAACCGACCATCAGCTCCATGGCTTGTTGGCTGAAGCCGCCGACATGTTTGCCGATCTCTTCGGCGTAACGTTTCAAGAAGTGCGCACCGAGAAGCGGAATGTCTTCACGTCGTTCGCGAAGTGGAGGCAGTCGAATCGGAAATACTTTGAGTCGGTAATAAAGATCTTCGCGGAAGCGACCTCGTTTCACTTCTTCTTCGAGGTTGCGATTCGTTGCGGCAACGATGCGGACGTTGACGTGTTTGGGGCTCATGGCTCCGACCGGACGAACCTCGCCTTCTTGCAGTGCACGAAGGAGTTTGGATTGGAGCGACAGAGGCGTTTCGGTGATCTCGTCGAGGAACAAGGTTCCGCCATCGGCAATTTCGAAGAGGCCTTTCTTGTCTTCGACGGCACCCGTGAACGAACCTTTTTTGTGTCCAAACAATTCGCTCTCGAGAAGTGTTTCGGCAAGCGCCGCACAGTTCTGAGCGACAAACAGTTTGTCTCGGCGTCGTGAGCGGTAATGGATCGCGGCGGCGAGGACTTCTTTGCCCGTGCCGGTTTCTCCTTCGAGGAGGACGGTGACGCGTGTATCGACAACCTTTTCCAGTTGCCCGATGAGTTTGTTCATCGCGTCGCTCTGGCCGATGATGACGACGTCTTTGCCTCCACGTCGTCGTTCTTCGCGACCTTTGAGGAAGCTGTTTTCTTTTTGAAGACGTTCTTCCGCGGTGACGAGACGTTTGATGAGGCGCGCATTCGCGACGGCCAACGAGGCGTTGTAGGCGAGTACGCCGAGCAGTTCGACGTCGTTGGCGTGGAGCATCGATGGGGCACTGCGGTTGTCGACTTGAAGGACGCCGATGATGTCGTCACCTCGGAAAAGCGGCACGCCGATGGTGCTGCGGATCGAAGCGCCCATGATCGAGTCGGTGTGTCCAACGTCGGTCGTTGCGTCAGCGGCGAGAACTGCGGCGCGTTCTTTGACGACTTTGCGATACACGCTGCGCGCGACAGGGATGGGTCCGCGAGGTGGTCCGCCCACGCCACTGGGCAAACGCACGCGCGTCATGATGGGGACGTAGGCAGC
>JBGAOI010000540.1:0-5486 GCA_044221885.1 Polyangium sp. (in: bacteria) | reverse complement strand
GGGTATAATCTTTCATTATGAAACAGATCCGTGTATTTCTGCTTGTTTTAACCGTGATGGCATTCTTTTCAGTGGTTCATGCGCAAAGCAACGAACCTCTGGCAATACTCATGACCGCCGATGGAACCATCATGCCGCCGATGTTGGAATATTTTAAACGCGGCATTAAAACAGCGGAACAACGCAACGCGGAAGTGCTTGTCATTCAACTGAATACGCCGGGCGGAAGTGTAAGTGTCATGTCCGAGATGATCACAGCCATTGGAAATAGTACAGTGCCGGTCGTGATTTATGTTTCGCCAAAGGATGCGCAGGCGGCCAGCGCCGGCGCGTTGATCACCATGGCCGGACATGTATCCGCCATGTCGCCGCGCACCGTGATCGGCGCCGCCAGCCCGATTGACAGCACAGGCGCAGACATTGAATCCACGCTGGAAAAAAAGATCAAGGAAGATCTCAAAGCCAAGGCGCGCACATTGGTGGAGCGCCGCGGCCCGCAAGCCGTTCAACTTGCCGAAGCGATGATCGCGCTGCGCCTACAACACGACGTCGCTGCTGTGGCGCAAATGCGTGCGGCCGCCGATGCGTCCGTGCGCGCGCATCTCGCAGGCATGCGAGCAACGCGTCCTGGAGAAACCGAGCATGCCGTTTGTGGTGCAATGATCGGTGCACTTCGTCGTGAAGGTTTCGCGGATGCGTACGAAGCCATCGTCACGATCGAAGGCGAAGTGCTTCATCATCACGGCCACGAAAACACGCTCGCCGCGGGCGATCTGCTCCTCGCTGACGTCGGCGGCGAATCCCCCGAAGGATGGGCCGCGGACATCACGCGCACCTGGCCCGTGAGTGGGACGTTTTCCCCTACGCAACGAGCGATCTACGACGTGGTGCTCGCCGCGCAACGGGCCGCAATCGACAAGGTTCGTCCGGGCGTAAGTTACCGCGACGTGCACGAAACGGCGAAACGCACGATGGTCACGGGTCTGCGGGATCTGGGCATTTTCCGAGGTGATGTGGACGGTTTGCTCGAACGAGGAGCCCACGCGATCTTTTTCCCGCACGGCATTGGGCATCTTTTGGGGCTCGATGTGCACGACATGGAGGACCTTGGAGATCGTGCTGGGTACGCGCCAGGTCGTTCACGTTCGAACAAGTTTGGCGATCGTTACTTGCGTCTCGATCGGGATTTGGCTCCCGGTATGGCGGTGACGATCGAGCCTGGGTTTTACCAAGTGCCTGGCATTTTGCGTGACAAACGAATCACGGGATCCGTTGGAGATGACTTGTGCCGTGACGAACTTGCCAAATATGCCGACGTACGTGGAATTCGCATTGAAGACGACGTCTTGTGTACGGACGGAGCACCCGAGGTGCTTACGGCGGGTTTGCCCAAGAACGCAGCGGACATCGAAGCCGCGATGCGTTCCTGACAAACCGTTTTGTGGGAGCTACACAAATAAATGAATGTCGTGCGGTACGACCAGCGTCGTATTGCCTCCCGCATCGAGCACGTGGACGCCTTCGCAAGTAAAGCCGAGGGCTACGAACGGCGGTTTGTCCGTTTCTCGTTCGTAATAAAGGACCCATTCGGTGACCGAGCCTCCGCCGTGTCGACGCAGAAGTTTGTCCGCGGTAAGAAGCCAAGGAATGCCAATGAGGTCGAGGGCCATGGCGATAGGAATGCCAAAACTTTGCGCGTTTTCGGCTTCCACCATTTCGGGGTCGAGACGAACGATGCAATCTTCTCCAGCGGCCCAGCATTCTTTCCCGACGCTGGGCGTAGCGACGAGCAACGTGGGACGTTTGCGGAGTTTTTGGGTCAGAATGCGACAAATTTCGTCGTGTCCCAAATGCAGCGCCCGTGCCGTACCATTGCGTCTTCCGCCGACCACGAAAAGTCCCGAAATTCCATTGGCCATCGCGTGTACCGTTCCGCCCAAAGGAACCTCGAACGGTTCGGTCCACGAAACACCATTTTCGGACACCCACAATTCCAAGTTTTCTTCGTCTTCTTCGGAATTCGCCGTCATGACGCCAAACATGCGACCATCACCAACGGCGGCAACGATGGGGCCGAGCGTTTTCCCATCGCGTGATTTGGGCAAATTCATGAGAATCGGTTCGGGTCCACGTCCAATCAACAAGATATGCTGGGTGCCCACGAGCGCGAATCCGGAAATGGGGCCGCGCACGATCCATTTCGTTGACGCGAGCAAAGGCGTGATTTCTGGTTTGACCCCGACGATACCAGCTTCGCCGTGAATGATGCTCACGAGCTGATGACCAAAAAGCCCCAAAGCTCGACCATCGGGCTGGAAAACCGCGAGAACCTTATTGCCGGCGCCATTGGTTGGATGATTGTCGGTATTCCATCGCGCCGGGCGTTCTGCTGTGCCCAATATGGGCGTCGTGACGAGACCCGAGGCGGATGTTTTGGGCGAACGGAGCGTCGTAACGGCGCGCCTTTCGCGGCGGGCCCGAGTGCGCCACTTTTCGGCCACTTTTTCGAGCAATGGAAACAGATCCGCGGCGAACGAAGCCACATCCGGATATCGTTCGATACCCGCGAGCAGCGCGGGCACCATCATCCGAGCTGCTCGTTCGTAGATTTTTTTCGCTTCGGGCGTCCACACTGGTTCTGGCAATCGGGGAGCTGCTCCGCGTTGCAATACTTCATCGATTTTCGTGAACAATTCGCCTTCGGCGTGGAATCCATAATGAACACGATTGGCATAAAGCAAACTCCGCCGTTTGCCTTCGGACCATTCATGATCGTTCTCGCTTCGACACCAATCTTCTCCGCCCAAAACAAACCAAACGACGGCGGCGAGTGCGTGTACGTCCGACCAAACTCCGATGAGCGGATTGCGCATCGTCGGCGAAGAAAGAATTTGTTCCGGCGCGCCGTAGGCATGCGTCATTCCCGCCAGGGTCGTGTTGATCCCATCGACACGCGCGATCCCGCAATCGGAAAGTTTGGGCGTTTCGTCGTCCACAGGTCCCACCACGAGCACATTGTCGGGTTTGAGATCCCGATGAATGATCCGTTGTTCGTGAAGAACCCGAACACCTTCAAAAATGCCTCGAATCAATCGAAGAGCGCGGACGGGATCGATGCCTTCAGGCTCCCTTTCCACACGGGCCGTCAAGGAAACGCCCAAGGAACCTCCAGAAACGAGCTCCAATGCGATCCACGGCAGACGTAGAGGGTTTTTCCCAAGTTGCACGTCGACAGACCCGCTGCCGTAACATCCCACGACAAACTCGGTCGGCGGCACCCGCTCCATGACTCTTCCCAAGGCAATGACTTCGCGCTTGAAAATATCGTCGAGCGATGCGTTGGCGTGTTTGATCTCTTCGACCGTCGCCGGTTTCATGATCTTGATCGCCACCGAACGCGGCGTTCGATCCCAAATGTCCGGCGAACGAAACGCCGGGTCGAACTCGGCCTGAAAGACCGTCGACATGCCTCCCACGCCAATGAGGCGTGTCAGCGTAATGCCCGTAAAGTGTCCCGATGTCGCTTCCACCAGCGGCAAACGGCTCGATACGAGATCACGTAACTCGCGGTCTTTTATTTGGATTGGTTCGGCATCGAGCAACATTGCGAAATAGATCGCCGAGATGATCCGATTTGTTGCTCACGGTCAACTGCAATCTCGTTTGCGAACCTGGTTGTCTTCCGTCCAACCAGACCGTTTCGATACACAACGGTCTTTCTGGTGCAAGCAGATTTCGTCGACGAACCCCATGGGCGCAAACAAAAGTTGCGTAGATCGCCTCGGGTGGGTTCGAAAGGAGAATCGGCAATGGCCTGTCGAGGCACGTATCATCAACGTGCACGTCGGCAGTTGCAGCAGAACGCTTTTCCGGGCTACCATGGCGCGGCTGGAAATGGTCTGAGCACGGGGTTTTTTGTGGCCGCTGCGCACGCGACTGAGCTGGAAAACGGCGGAATATTCCAAGGGCGATATCAAGTCATTCGCTGCATCAAGTCCGGCGGTATGGGCTCGGTGTACGAAGTCATCGACCAGAAAACGGCGAGCCATCGTGCGTTGAAGGTCATGCTTCCACAGCTTTTGTCCAACGAATCGTTGCGCGCTCGCTTCGAACTCGAAGCAAAAATCACGGGGCAGATCGAAAGTGATCACCTCGTTCGCGTGCTCGATGCCGGTGTCGACGACGCCAGCCAAATGCCGTTTCTCGTGATGGAACTCTTGCGAGGCGAAGATCTCGCGTCTGTCGTGCAAAACCACGGCGTTCTTGCGCCGCACGATGCGGTTCTGTACATCGGACAAACCGCCCGGGCGCTCGACAAAACCCACGTTGCCAACGTCGTCCATCGCGATCTGAAACCCGACAACCTGTTTCTGACGTTTCGCGACGACGAAACGCCGTGCGTGAAAATTCTCGATTTTGGCATTGCGAAAGCCACTGACGTGGCGCTCGAAGGCGTGCAAACGCGTCCCATGATGGGCACGCCGCTCTACATGTCGCCCGAGCAGATGCGGGCGGAAAAAGTTGGGCCTGCAACGGATATCTACGCGCTCGCGCACATCGCCTACGCGCTGCTCACCGGCGAACCTTATTGGAAAAGCGAACTCGATGACAGCCCATCGCCGTTTCTGCTGGCTGTCGAAGTGTTGCAAGGTGTGCAAGAGATGCCGACAGTGCGCGCGTTGCGACGCAAAAATGTGCACTTGCCCCACGGGTTTGATGCTTGGTTTGTCAAGGCCACCGCGCGTAATCCCGACGATCGGTTCCCGCGCGCATCGCTCGCGGCCGCTGCACTAGCCGATGTTTTTGGCATCGATACGGCTCCGCGTTTTTCCCACTTGCCAGCGCCCCCCCGCGTGACCCCCGTTCCGCCAGAGGTCGCCGTCGCTCCAACCACGCGACCGCGGCTATCCGATTCCACACCACCGCCCGTAGCGGTTGCGCCAAACCCACTTCCGGCGCTCGATCCAGAACCCGTTCCGTCAAGACGTGCCGTTGCGGCCCAAGCGTCGTCTCCCGACAAACCCCCCTCGAACCTCGAGGCCATGCGGGCAGCCGTTGCTGCGCTCGAAGAATCCGCACCGCGCCAAACTCCGCCCGTTGGAACGCGTTTTTCCGTTGCCGCAAAAACAGATCCTTATGCGCCCGTTGCGGCAGCTCGTACGGTCGCCGCGCCTGCACCAAAAAACGAAGCGTCCGGACATACCCCCGCCACCGGTGTGGGCCTAAAGAAAAAAGGGTTTTTCGTCGAAGTCGATATGCGTTTGGCGATTGTCAAAGTCAAAGTCTGGGGTTTCTGGACTGTCGACGACGGCCAAGCGTATGTCGATGAATTCAAGCGCGTAGCTCAGAAAGTCCTTGGACGCCCCTGGTACGTATTGGCCGATATCTCCGAATTCACGGCTCAAAAGCCCGAAGTTAGCGCCTTGGTCGAACAAACCATGGCCTATGCAACGGCCAACGGACTCGTCAAAGCCGCGAATCTCGTG
>JBGAOI010000053.1:0-22242 GCA_044221885.1 Polyangium sp. (in: bacteria) | reverse complement strand
AGCAGCGGCGATTTGTGGCGTAAGCAGCGCAAATTGATGGCCCCGATCTTCACGCCCGCGCAAATCGCGGCGTATGGCGCAGACATGCTCGCGTGTGCCGAACGCGAAATGAGCACGTACGACGATGGAATGCGGCTCGACGTTTCGCAATCGATGACGCGGCTAACGATGAGTATCGCCGGAAAAACGCTTTTTGGATCGGATACGTGTTCGGAATCGGATACGATTGGCAAAGCATTGGCGACGACGATTCGCCTTTTTGGAAAAATTGCCGGGTCGCCGCTGGGCCCCCTGCAAATTGCCATTCGAGATGGTTTGTCGCGTCTAGGTCCGCATTTGCCAGAGATCTTGTCCGATCTCGTGGAAAAAGGCGTCCAGCACTTGGAATCGCCCGTGCTTTTCGGCGAAGAAGCGCGCGAATTGGAAGAAGCTGTCGCCGTCTTGGATCGATACGTTGCCGACTTGATTGCCGAACGTCGGAAAAACCCCGAAGCGACTCGAGATTTGCTCACGCGACTGCTCCAAGCCCACGATGGCGCGGATCAAATGTCGGACAAACAATTGCGGGACGAGATTTTGACCTTGTTCGTGGCGGGTCATGAAACCACCGCGGTATCGCTCTCTTGGTCGCTGTATCTGCTGGCGCGTCATCCCGCCGTGTATCAACAGGTGCAAAAGGACGTTGATGCTTTGGCAAACGAACCCACGGTGGCGGATTTGCCCAAATTGACAAGCGTATTGCGCGTCTTCAAAGAATCGCTGCGTATGTATCCGCCATTGCCGCTTTACGGTCGCGATACCCTCGAAGACATCGTCGTGGGTGGATATGAAATTCCCAAAGGCACGCCAGTGGTCATTTCGCCTTATGCGACGCACCATCGACCGGAACTGTGGAACAATCCGGATACATTCGATCCCGATCGCTTTTTGCCAGGAGCCGAAGCCGAACGACACCGTTATGCGTACATCCCGTTTTCGGCAGGGCCACGCATTTGCATCGGGAATCATTTTGCGCTCATGGAAGCGACCCTCGTGCTCACGACGCTTTTGCGCAATTTCGAGTTTTCGCTCGAATCGGATGCCGAAGTGCTCGGGGAAATCGACAGTGCTTTGCGGCCGAAAGACGGCCTGTTCATGCGCATCAAACGTCGCGCGCCCAAGGGCGGGACAAACGCAGCGGAGGAGAACGGCGCATGATGATCGTCAAGAATGAAGTCGTCGAACCGTCGTCGCTTTCGCACGCGGACCAAGAGACCTTGATTTCATCGTTGTATTCGGTGCATTGCGAGATCTTCGACGGCGTGAGTCGCGAGCAATTTTCCGAATACGTCGTGCGGTCGAGGGCAAAAAAAACGCGTATTCAATTGTCGTACGGAGAAAATGGCGAAGTTGCCGGCTACCTGGCCATGCACGCGTTTCGTCCGTTATTGCGCGGCGAAGAATGCACCGTGTTACGCGCGGAAGCGGGACTACGCCGCGCGTATCGAGGAAATGCGTCGACCGCCGGGTTTGCCTTGAGCAATATCCTGAAAACCCATTGGGAATACAGCGGCCCGCTGTTTTACTTGGGATGTTTGGTGCACCCTTCGAGTTATACGCTCATGGCCAATCACGCGCCCACGGTTTGGCCGGGCCAAGGTGTCGAAATCCCCGAAGATATTTTCGATTTGATGATGCGCCTGGGCGAAGAATTTCACTTGGACCTGGTCGATCCGAAACGGCCTTTGGTGCGTCACGTTGGATGGATCACGCGGGATACGGAAGCTGAACGACGATATTGGCAAACATGCGACTTTCCTGTCGCCAGGTTTTACCTCGAACAAAATCCCGGTTATGTGGAGGGTCATGGTTTGTTGACGCTGGTGCCCCTGGGTGCGCGTGAGGCGATCAAGACGGTATGGAATTCTGGCACGTCGCGTCTTCGAAAAACCCTTCAGCGCACGGTAGGCTCGGTGGAACGCAAGGTTTTGCGACGAAAACTCGATGCGCAAACGGCGGAAGAGTTGCTCGAAACCGTCGAGGAAATCACGGGGCTCGAATTGGATTCGGTGCGTGAACAGGGGTTATTGGGAACGCGGTATCCTGTTGCATCGCGCCAAACGCTTTTCCGCGCAGGTGATCGCGCGGATGCAATGTATGTGGTGCTGGAAGGTTCGTTGTTCGTCATGGGGGACGATGCCGACGGCGAATACGTCATTGATCAACTCGGCCCGAATACGATCGTTGGCGAAATGGCGCTGATGACCGGGCAAACGCGAACAGCGACGGTGCGCGCGGCGATTGATTCGGTTTTGCTGCGTTTGACGCGAGAAGAACTCGACAAGTTATTTTCTGCCGAACCTCGGTTGGAAAAAGCGTTATGGGATCAGATCCACGGCCGGGTGTTTGGGCTTTTGGCGCGGCGTCATCCGGAATGGTCGACGTTGTCACGAACGGAGCTCGAGGTATGGTTTGCCGCGGCAAGTTCGTACACGCTCGAAGAAAACGCCACAATGGAGATTGCTGCGGGCTTTGTGCTGGTTCTGTCGGCGGGTGAATTGGTGGCGGAAAGGGCGGCGGAAACCGAGGTGGTTGTTGCGCCGGCATTCAAGAGGATCGATGGAGCATTGACGGTGCGGGCTCGAACGAAGGCGCACGTTACACTGCTTCCCGACGAAGCGATACGCCACGCGAGCGAATAGTCCGCGTCGAGCAGCAAACAGGTTTCGGGAAATTGCAAGAAGTTCTCGACATTGCTGCACACGTCGGCTAGGACTCCGCCCGCCGAACTTTTGCGAACGCTGAGGAGTCCCCAAACGTGCGCCTTACGCTTCTTCAAATTGCCGCTCGGACCGCGGTGAACGATGGCATCGTTTTACCAGGCACAATGCGTCTCCGGGAAGCATTGCAACATCAGCAGCATCCCGTAGAGGTGGTCACTTTATCGGGATCCCTCGTGCGCGCGCATGGAAAATTGACGGTCTCGGCAGCGGACGCCATTTGGCCTCTGGCAACACATACCGCGGTTGCGCGTGAGCGAGGGCCCATCGCATTGGCGCTAGCAGACGAGCTTGGTGTGCCGACATTGGGCGCGACAACGCGAAATATGCATCGCGCATTGGATGCAACGACGCAGCGCGCCTTGCTGCAACAAGCGGGCATTGCAGTGGCCGAAGGCGATGGTACGCCAGGAAAAACACGGGCGGTTGTCGCGTGGATCGCGGGAGCAAGCGTGACGGACGAAGCGCTCGGGGCAATTGTTTGTTCAGCAAATGGATTTTTCGAGCCATTACAGTATTCGGAGGAGGCGGCGGCACGTGTGGCAAGAACCGTCGAGGCGGCAATGGCGGCGCTTGGATTGACCGAATGGGCGCTCGTCGAGTTGGATGTGGATGCTGATGGACATGCGGCCATTGTTTCTGTCGATCCATTGCCGTCTTGGGAAGACGATTCCGCATTTTTGGTGAGCCTCCGGGCCCGCAGTTTGTCGTTCGACACCATTGTATCGCGAATCGTTGAAGCAGCGAAAACGCGCCTCGCGCCTGCAAACAAGTTGCCAGCTCGCCCAGATCGAAAGCCAATTCGGGTCGGGGTCATCTTCAACATCAAGCGGATCAAGCCGTCGTACGGGGGCGCCAACGATGAAGAAGCGGAATTCGATTCACCGGCCACCATTGAAGCGATAGCGGAAGCCATTCGGTCGTATGGACACGAGGTGGTGCTGATGGAGGCGACACCGGAATTGGCCAGCTCGATGCATCCGGGCATCGTCGATGTTGTTTTCAACGTGGCCGAGGGACTTCGCGGGCGAAGTCGTGAATCGCAAGTTCCGGCGCTTTTGGAGTTGTGCGATATTTCGTATACTGGGTCCGATCCCGCGACGTGTTTGTTGACGATGGACAAAGGTTTGGCCAAACGTATCGTGCGTCAAGCGGGTGTACCTACACCGAATTGGTTTGTCATGCACAGTGCGCAAGACGAGCTTCCGCAGGATTTTCGTTATCCCGTCGTCGTCAAGCCCATCGCCGAAGGCAGCTCCAAAGGCGTCATGACGAAAAGTGTCGTCGAGAATGAAAGCGCGTTGCGCGAAGCGGCCCAATCGATTGTGAAACGATATCCCGATGGCGTCATCGTAGAGGAATTTTTGCCGGGTCGTGAATTCACGGTGGCCTTGCTGGGAGAAACAGAGCCGCGGGTATTACCGCCCATGGAAATCATTTTTCGGTCGGATTTGCATCTGCCGATCTACACATTCGACCATAAGCTCGATTTCAACGATGAGGTTCGTTATGACATACCGGCGAAACTCGATACGAAACTTCGCGACGAAATCGAAGACGTCGCGGCGCGCGCATTTCGAGCCCTTGGATGTCGGGACATCGCGCGTATTGACGTGCGTATGGATGCCGCGGGAATCGTGAATTTCATCGAATGCAATCCATTGCCAGGTCTAGCGCCCAAATGGAGCGACTTGGCCCGTATTGCCGAACAAACAGGCTTGGATTATACAGGGTTGATTGGGGAAATCCTCGCGCCGGCTTTACGGCGATTTCGGGCGAAGCACCCGGAGCAAAATCGCGAATAAGCAATCACGAAGTGGCACCAGGCGGCGGAAGCGTTTCGAAGCCAATGGATTCGGTGTTTAGATCCCGAACATCGATCCAAAAATCGCCATTGGTGTGGGGTGCACCCTGAATTTCGATTCCGGCAAAGTGGTCGACGAAGAGCGCGCGATATCGCGCTGGTACGGACGACAAATTTCGACTATCCTCGAGCGGAATACCTCGTTTTGCCTGTTTTGCTGCAAAAAACACATGATGATCACGTGAAACGATGCGGGCCAGGTCCGGAGGATTGCCGTCATGCGCATCGAGGGCCGGGGCGAATAGTTTTTCGGGAAATAACGATTCGTACCAAAAAACCATCGGTTCGGCTTCGATGGCCCCGTCATAACAACACATGGCCATATGCCAGCCGGGGTAAAACTTGGCGTATGTAGAAAAGATGGCTCGATTGGGCTGCGGGCGCCGAGCTTCGGGAACGCGCGCCAATGCGGCGGGAATCAATCGTGCGTCTTGGGCGAGAACAACGGTGAACGAGCCGCGATCGAAAACTTGAGCCTGAACCCCTCCGGTATAAAGCAGCTCGCGTTCAAAGCCGAAGGATCTAGGCTTCGGTTTGGCCGCTTCATACGCGGTCACGTAATCCCGCAAAATTCCTTTGAACGGGCGCGTATCGAGCATGTTGTCGGGCGTCAGAGGTTTTGCCGCAGGAATGGGCAGCAACATGGCATTGGGGCCTTTTGCGAGGTTCTTGGCCCGATTTTGATACGCCATGACGTGAACTCTTCGACCATCGAGTTCGCTCTCGGCAGCATACAGAATGGTATCGGAGAGCTTCGATTCGAAGAACGTGCAGCACATGCCGCGAGCATACCATCAACGACATCGAGAACGCAAGCAAATTGCGCGATTCGCGCACGATCCATTACGACGAACACCTCCGACAAACACCGGGTTCGTCTTGTGTTACTCGGACGAACGTTTGCCCAAGAATTTTCTTATCTGTTCCTTGACGAACGGATTGTCGACATGCTACGCCGCAGCCAATGTTCACTTCGGCTGCATTTTCCGCTGGCCAAGCCATCGAGCTGGCTGCTAGATTGGATCGCGATGGACCCGAAACACGACGCCCCAGGTTTGTCTTGCGCACCCAGCGCGCACGGAGCAATCGATTCATCTTCGTCCTTTGCTCGTTCATCCGTCACCGTGGAGCGTCGTTCAACGTCGGCTTCAACGTCGGCTTCAACGTCGGCTTCAACGTCGGCAACACGGCCGACGACATTTCCGCCGGTGGACGAGCATATCGTGGAGCCGGAGACCTACGAAGAGATCATCCGAGGTCGTAGGGTCAGCACGATGACGGCTCTTCATCCACACGCGGAGGCCCAAAGTCGTTTGGCATTCCTGCTTCGACCTCATGTCAAGCCCGGATGGGAAGCATTGACCGAATTGCTCACGCGTGCAGCGTGGGACTCGGATTTCGGGACGGATGTTTGTGTTTGTCAGCAAGGAAAAGATCCGGAAACCGGCAGCCGGTACCTGGAAGAACTCTCGTTCGAGGTCGTAAACGAACAGAAAATGCGCGATATCCGTGAAAAAGCGGAGGACTTGAGCGCTCGCGGTGTTCGACGCGTGTTTGCGATCTTTATCAAGAAGGGCGAAATTTGCGAATGGTCGCAAGCCGAAGGCAAGTTTGTCGCGTTGAAAACGCCGGATGTACTTGACGATCCTTTGTTGATCCGGCCCATTCCGGTCAAGGCGTTGATGGATTTTGCGGCGAGCGAAAATGAAGTGGCCAAGGCGCTCATCTTGAAGGGCAACTCGGCGATTGAAGAGCTCAAGCAGAACGTGCACCAGCAAGGTGCCGACGAAGGCCGAAAGCTTGGCATCGACGAAGGCCGAAAGCTTGGCATCGACGAAGGCCGCAAGCTTGGCATCGACGAAGGCCGAAAACTCGGCATCGATGAAGGGGCCTTGAACGGACGGCGAGAAACGCTCCTCGAACAACTCGGCGACCGTTTCGGCGACGTTCCTCGTGAATTCAACACGCGAATTCGCCAGGCAAATGTGGAAGAACTACGCCAGTGGTCGAAGAAACTTCTCACTGCACCAACGATGGCTGACGTCTTCGGGATGAATTGAAGCGACAAACAGACCCGATGGGTCTTCCCTCGAGACACAAATCGTTTTTCACGGTTGATGCATTACGTGACGCGTTCGCCAACCCGTCGCCTCGGCCCCCGACCCCCGCTTACCCTTCTTCGCCCACCCCGAACTTCACGCATCGATCCCCACGCATCTTCGTGACTCCATCACCAAGTCTCGATATCGTACGCGCGTGCGCCGCACGCCTCGACTTCTCCTTGCCCTCGCCTTCTCCACTGCGATAGGCGCCTTGTGCTCCAGCACGAACACGTATGCACAAGGCATTGCCGTGGGTGTCGTGGGTGGACGCGGTGATTCCGATGAATCGAACGCACCACTGCAACGCGATTCCTTGCGTGGACTGGTTGGCGTCCCTGTTGCGGAACGATTGCTCGTCTCAAGTTCGCCCCAAGATCGGCTCCGCGGTGTGGTGCGACTCGGGGCCATCGGAACGCCCGAAGCCATCGATGCGCTGACGAGTTCCCTCGAACAATCGACGATCATCACGCGGGATCCCAAAGCGCGGCTCGAAGCGATTCGCGCGCTCGCGCCACACGCGGCGCGAGAAAACGTGCGCGCGATGCTGATTCGTGAACTGGGTGAAGGACCCGAAGGTCGCGGAAGTTCGTCGCCACTGTCGGGTTTGTCCCGGGGAGCTGCGGCGTTGGCTCTGGCCAAAACAGGCGAGAAAAAAGCCCTCAGCTCGCTCATTGCCGCGGTGGTGCAAGGCGGCGCTGGTGCCGATGCCGCAACGATGGCGCTCATCGAATATCCGCCCTCGTCGCTGAATCTGCTGCTGGAAGGTCGACGACGTATCGATCCGGCCATTGCGAATTTGCTGGCCGCGATGGGCGATCTGCGCGGTCAAGAACGGCTGCGAACGACCCTCGCAGAAACCGATCCGTCGTTTCAAATCGCCGGCGCTTTGGCCCTCGTCAAGCTGGGCGATGCAACACCGGTAACCCTCGCGCGAAGCTGGGTGAAACTCGACGATACGCGCTTGCGACGTGCAGGCGCAGAAGTCCTGACGAAGCTGGGCACGGACGACGCCGATGAAGCGATCGCCAAGCTTTTGTCGAGCGGAACAACACGCAGCGAAGGGATTCGACTGGCCCTTGCCGCACCGAAAAAAGAACTCGTCAAACCGCTGGTGGCGGCGCTGGAATTGCTCGCTTTCGAGGAACGTGATCGCGCCATTGCCGCGATTGGTCGTGTTGGT
The DNA here is from genome assembly GCA_044221885.1 of Polyangium sp. (in: bacteria). Classification (GTDB taxonomy): domain Bacteria; phylum Myxococcota_A; class Polyangia; order Polyangiales; family Polyangiaceae; genus Polyangium. The sequence goes on along the minus strand of JBGAOI010000053.1, from coordinate 14,337 downwards.
GGCGCGGAAGCCGTCGACGCCCTCGTGGCTCACTTCGACAAACCCGAGCTCGCCACGTCCATTGCTTTTGCGCTGGCTCGAATGCCCGCGAAAGAAGCGCGTGGAGCGTTGGAACGAGCGCTTTCGAGTGCGTCGGCGAAAAACGGCGCCCCGCGGAGGCTCATCGTGCGCGCTTCGACCGTACGCACGTTGTTGCTCCAGGACGAACCCGCTGGACTCGGTGCGGCCCTTGAATCTATGGCCGCGGAAAAAACGCTCGACGACAAAGTGGTTGGAACCTTTGGGCTCGTAGCAACGGGGCGAAAAGCTGTAAAAGTAGCCGTTCAAGAAGCTCTCGCGGTCAAAGGTGCGGGACGCGATGCTTTGCTTGCGGCGGTTGGTCGTGGAGCATTGGCGCACGGAAGCACGGGCGTGAACGAATTCGCCGATGCTTTGCGTGAAGGCGGGCAACTCGATGCGCCGGAGGATTTCCCGGCATCGATGGGTATTGCGCTCTTGGCGGACACGCGCGCCGTGGGTTTGTCCACGACAACACTCACGCGATTGGCCGAAGAAGGCGGGCCGCTGGCGCCTCTTGCCGCACGAGCGTTGCCGATGCGCGATGGAGAAACCGTACGAAGTCGTATCAAACGTTTGCTCGAAGGAACCGATCCGGTGATTCGTTCCCACACGGCGTTGGGCCTTGCCGCCGATCCTGAAGCCGATGCCGTGTCGCTCCTCGTGCAGGCATATCGCTTCGAAGAAGACGTGAACGTGCGTCGCTCCGTGATCCGAGCCCTGTCAGCTCGCAAAGAAAAGCAGCGCCTCGCGACGTTGACGACAGCCCGAGACCTCGATCCGGACGACGGCGTGCGAGCGCTCGCGCGGGCTGCGTTGTCCGGGCGAACCATGCTTCCGGCGATCACCGATTCCACTGCGACGGTGCACTGGGTATCCCTCGTCGCCAACTCGCCTGCAGCCATGTCGACCATCTCGGGTCGTGCAGCGAGGTTTGTCCGACCGGATGGCTTGGCGCTTCCGGTCATGGCCGATCCCGATGGTGTGCTCATCGTGCCCGGTGTGCCCGAAGGTCGAGCTGGACTCACCCTTGCGCCCGAGGCCAACTCGGGGGACGCTGCGAAGCCATGAGCAACGAAGCAGCTTCGAGCCCTGCGGTCACCGCAATTTCCTTCGAAGAATCGACACGACGCCTGACGGCCATCGTCGAGCAACTCGAAGGCGGCGAACTTCCGCTCGAACGATCGCTCGAGCTTTTCGAGGAAGGTGTACGCTTGGCCCGAGCGGCCAAAGTGCGCCTCGATCGTGCAGAACAACGAGTCGAAGAACTCTTGCGTGTCGATCCCGACGGCAAGCCCGTGGTCCGCAACTTCGAAGGCTGAGTTCAGGAGGCAAACGTGCGAACAGCGGCGGCGCTCATCATTGGCAACGAGCTGCTCAGCGGCAAAATCGTCGACGCCAACGTGGTGGTTCTGGCCCGTGCATTACGTTCGCTCGGCGTGGTTTTTCGTCGCGTGGTCATGGTGCTCGACGAAATCGACGTGATTGCTCAGGAAGTCCGCACGTTGTCCGCGACGCACGATTACGTGTTCACGAGCGGTGGGGTTGGCCCGACGCACGATGATGTGACGATTGACTCGGTTTCCAAAGCGTTTGGTGTGGAATCGGTCGAGTCGCCCGAGATGGTGCAGATGCTCCGCGAGTATTATGGCGATCGGCTGCTCGAAGGACATTTGCGGATGGCGCGTATTCCGAGCGGTGCGCGTTTGGCGTCGAAGCCCCACATGCCTTGGCCGGCGATCATCATGGCCAACGTCTGGGTTTTACCGGGCGTACCCGAGATCTTCCAAGCCAAAATGCCCCTCATGCGCGAGATGATTGGCGCGGACAAACCTTTCGTCTCCCACACGGTCTACACGACGCACGATGAAGGCACGCTCAAGCCGATGCTCGATCAAGTCGTACAGGATCATGCCGACGTGGAAATCGGCTCGTATCCGCATTGGGGCGGCAAAGACTATCGCACCAAACTCACGTTCGATGGGCTCGATGGAGAACGCGTTCGTGCGGCCCGAGATGCGTTTGTCGCGGCCATGCCGCCCGATTCGATTGTGAAGGTGGAGTAGCAGCACGTAATTTCGCGCACACCACCTGGCGGCCGCCAGGCGGAGGGGTGGCGGAGGGTCGATTCCGCCACCCCAAATTTGCGAGTTTGCGCCGAAAAACGATTGGCGCGGAACGTGCACATGCCCCGAGCATGCAGACACTCATCGACAGCATCCAAAACGGGCTCGAAGTTCACCTTCCTCTCGATGTGAACCTCGATGAAACATCAACCTCACTCGTGACCGGGCCACGCGAACGCGCGTTGGAGCACGGCATGGGAGCTCTCAGCGACGCCGACCTGCTCGCGATACTTTTGGGCACGGGACTCACGGGTTGTCCGGTCATGCAATTGGCCAACGCGTTGGTAGCGCGCTTTGGCGGATTGGAAGGTATGGCGCGCCTTGGTCCACGGGCTCTGGCTGAGCATCCAGGCATGGGCGTGGCCAAGGCGTTACGAGTCGCGGCGGGCCTCGAAGCAGGACGGCGGTCGATCATCCGATCCCTCAAACCTCGCCCCGAAATACTGACTTCCTCGGCAGTGGCGGAGTGGTTCACCAGCCGCCTTGGATGGAAGGACCAAGAAGAGTTGTGGCTCTTGTCGCTGGATGGTCGTCACGGCATGCGTAGTGCTCGACGTGTGGCTCAAGGTGGTCTTCACGGCGTGCACTTGACGGCGCGCGATGTACTGACGGCAGGCTTACAAGACGCGGCGGCCGCAGTAATCCTCGTGCACAATCATCCGAGTGGCGACCCGATGCCTTCGCGGGAAGACATGGAGATGACTCACCGCGTGTCGCTCGCTGGCCGGTCGATCGGAATGCCCTTGGTGGATCACGTCATCGTGTCGAGCACAGGTCGATACACATCGATGCTTGACCTGGGGATGCTTCCGAGCAATTAGGTCGCGTAGGTTTTCCCCTGGCCCCCTGCGGCGGCTCGGAGGATGATTCGTCTAGACCCTCGTTTGTCCCGCTTCACATGCCTCGCCTGCCCCTGACCGAACCAAGCCTTCTTTTTTCGGTCAAAGCCCCGCGCCCTTGGGCGGGGTTTGTCGAGAGACCGGTGGTGACCGAAGACGCGATTCTCGTCGCGGGCAGCGGTACGTGTGCGCGTTTGTCCATTGATACGGGCAAACCCATTTTCACCGTCTCCGTGCAACACTCGAGCGCCGAAAGTTACATCGGTTTGCCGTTTCCGCTGGATGACGGACGAACTTTGCTGCCGGTGTACGAAAAGGATGCCTGGTTGCGGGTGTTTGTCATTGCTCCCGATGGCACCCTCGATTCTTCGGATTCGCCGGGTGTCGAAGAGCAAGCGATGGGCAACGACATGCGTATCGTCGCGCACGATGCGGGCTGCAAGTTTTTCCTCATGCCTTTGGCGCCCGCGATTGGTTTGGGCACCAATGATTATCTGATTTCTTGGATCTATCGTCAGGTTCGGTTTTTCCGGACGGAATGCCGATCGCTCAAGACGGGTTTGCGATGGGGCAGCGACGAAGCGATGCTCGCGTCGACGAGTGGCGTGGTCATAGGCATCACGGCGCCAACGCGAGGAACCGACGTACGTGGGACGATCGTGGCGCGGTCCATCGATGACGGGACGGAGCTTTGGACGCTGGATGCGCATCACAAGACCGTGGCGAAAGCGTTTGCGGGCTTGGTGATGGTCATTGATCGTTCGGCACGGTTTGTCGAACACGTTACGCGCCGTATCGCCAGTGAAGAGGACCTCGTTCTGGCCATAGCCGAAGAGCCAGGGCTCATGGGTGCGGCCCTTGATCGCCTTCACCGTGAGCTCTTATCGCAACGACCTTTACGTACCCCGACGCGTTTGTCCGCGCGCAGTGCGCTCACGGGGGCGGAACGCTGGAGCGTTCAGGTGCCTGGGGAAATCGTCTCCCTGCAAGCCAACGACGACGTTCTGGCGATTGTTGGTGTGGAAGGCACGACTGCGACGTTGTATCGGCACGATTTGGCGACGGGAGCTTTGCGCGGCGCCACGTCGCTTGGCGCCGGATGGCCTGTATCTCCGTTGGATCCATGGAGCACCCGAGCGTCTTTTGATTTGTGGTCGACCGAGCTTCCGACCATTGTCGATATGGACGAGGATGTTTTGTTATGGGCGAGCCCCGAAGCGTTGTTCGCCGAGCGCATTGCGCCTCCGTATGACCGTTTGTGGACGTGGACGTTACCCGCACCCTGTCGAGCATTTCGACCGCGCGTGGTCGATCGATTCTTGAGCGAGCCAGCAATTACAGGCGGACGGGAACGGATTTTTTTGCGTGACGGTTGGAGTCTTTGGGGCATCGGAACGAAACGTTAGGATCGATTGGAACTTCGTGACGACTTGGCCAAAGTTCGTTACGTTCAGCCGATGTTGCAAGTGCTCGTCATTGCGCCGAATGAATACGCTCTGCGTATACACGACGCACTCGAGGCCATGCGGGAAACCGTGCAGTATCGGTTTGTTTCGACGGTGGAACAAGGCCTGATCACGCTGGGCGAACAATTTTGGAATGCCGTTATTCTGACTGTCCTGGACGAACAGAGTTTGGCGGCATTACCGATCGACGAATATGTCGATTTGACGCGCAACGCGTCTGTCATTGTTTTGGCGGGGAAAATTGGGGAAGACGCGGCGGCGGAGTTGGTACGACGCGGCATTTCAGATGTGGTCTCGATTCAAGGATTGGGGCGGCTGCGTGCAGTGCTCGAACGTGAATTGGATCATAATTCGAGCATTCTGGTACATCGACAGAATTCGCGCCGGGCGCACGCGCGATTTGCGACGATCATCAATCATCTTCCCATTGGAATTGGGTACCATGACGAACGAGGGCAACTCGTGTCGTGTAATGAAACGGCACTGCGTCTCATGGGATTATCTGAAAATGAAGTGCGCGGCTTGGAGCCGATTCCGCCAGGATGGCATATCATCGACGAAAATGGGGCCATGTTTCCCCATTCCGAACATCCGGCATCGGTGGCTGCTCGAACAAAAAAACCCGTAGAAAACGTACTCATGGGTATTTTTCGACCCCGAACCAATGATCGTAGATGGGTTCGGGCCAGTGCAATCCCGGTGCTCGATCGCGAGCAACGTGTGGCGTACGTGATGAATCACTTGTCAGACGTCACGGATCTGCGCCAAATGGTCGATACGATTCGCTCGACGGAAATGCGATTTCGATTGGCATTCGAACACTCGGGTATGGGAATGGTGTTCTATTCGCCGCGCAGAAATATCATCCAGGCCAATGCGACGGCTTGTCGCATTTTCGGCCGATCGCTCGAAGAACTCAAAGGTTTGCGAATGGAGGACCTGACGCATCCCGATGACATTGCCTTATCTCGGGAAAAGGCCGCCGCAGCTCGACATCGCCCGCTCGAATCGGTGGCCATGGAAAAACGTTATGTGCAGCCATCCGGGACCATTGTGCATTGCCTTGTGACGGTCGACGCGCTTCCGGGGTCGAGTAACGAAATCGAGGATATCGTGGTCGTCAGCATCCAAGACATCACCGCTCGAAAAGAAGCCGAAGCCGAGCTCAAGCGATTGAATGTGCAACTTTTGCAAGCCAAAAAAATGGAGGCGCTGGGCATTCTCGCTGGTGGAATGGCGCATGATTTCAACAACATTCTCGCGGCGATCACATGCAGCACCGACATTCTCCTGCACGACCTCCGGAGTTTACCCGACACTGGGGATTTGCCAGAAATTGCCTTCGATCTTCAAACAGCGGCCCAACGCGCGTCGGATTTGATTCGGCAAATCGTGATGTTCAGCCGCCAAGCCAATCAAGAACGGGTCCCGGTCAAACTCGACCAGGCCTTTGAAAACGCGATGGGTTTGGTCCGCAAGTTATGCCCAACGAATGTCAGCTTGCGGGTTGTCGCGCGTTCCTCGCCTGTCGTATCGGCAAACGTCGAACAAATGCAGCAAATCATCACGAGTCTTTGCACCCGAGCTCTTCGTTTGATTGAACAGCGAAGTGGAACGGTCTCGGTCGAACTCGATATCGTTTCTTTTGATGCGGCTTCGGCAAAATCCATCCCTGGATTGCACGAAGGCCCGTACGCTCGACTTTGTGTCACGGATGCCGGCCCAAGCTTGGATGCCCGAGCGCTCGAACACATATTCGAACCTCTTTCCACTCCTGATTCCGCAGGAAAAGATTCCGGCTTGACCATGGCGATTGCTCAAGGCATTGTCATTGCGCACGAAGGCGCCATTCGTGCACGAAGCGTCCCCGGACAAGGAACGGCCATCGATGTCTGGTTGCCATTGGTTGCCGAAGCGCCGCGCGAAAGTTCGCCACCAAAATCCCCGTCTTTGGGCGGAAACAGCGAACATCTCTTGATCGTAGACGACGAAGAAGCTTTGGCGCGTATCGTGGGTCGTCTTTTGCAAAACCTTGGTTATCGAGTCACGGTGCAAACGAAATCCTCGGCGGCGCTCGAACTATTCGAGAAAGACCCGAGTGCATTTCATGCTGTTTTCGTCGACTTGCACATGCCGCGTCCGGGTGGAATCGAGGTGGCTCGAACGATCCACGCCAAACGCCCCGAATTGCCCATTTTCGTCATGAGCGGCTACAGCGATGCTCTAGGAAATACCCCGCCGGAAGAACTGGGCATCGTGGGCGTCCTCCAAAAACCGGTATCACGAGATACACTTGCGAAGGAACTGCGACGAATTTTCGATCCGCCACGCTGAATCCAACGGCACGAAGGACGATTTTTCGACTATCGCCCCCGCGTCAATTGCGCTATCTCCCCGCCCCGCGTGACTTCGACAGCTTCCGACACCTCCTCGACTCGCCGTCCCACGATTCCGCACTTGCCGGCCCTCGACGGGCTGCGAGGTTTGGCAGTTCTTGGTGTCCTCTTTTTTCACGACGGTCGGCTGCCCGGAGGTTACCTCGGGGTCGATCTTTTCTTCGTGCTTTCGGGATATCTCATTACATCACTTCTCTTGGCGGAATGGAAAGCCACGAGCCGGATTGACTTGGCAGCATTTTGGATTCGCCGCGCCCGACGTCTTTTCCCGGCATTGCTGGCATTGCTCCCGGTGGTGGCCTTGTATGCATTTACGTTGGCCAAGCCGGGCGAACTTTTGCGTATTCGGTGGGATGGTTTCGCCACCTTGGGATATGTCGCCAATTGGCGGGCCATTTTTGCCGGGCGAAGTTATTGGGACATGTTCGAGGCGCCTTCGCCGCTCGAGCATACCTGGAGCTTGGCGATTGAAGAACAATTTTACGTATTTTGGCCTTTGCTCACCGTAGCTGTGTTGCGCCTCTTCAAAGGGTCGCGACGGGCCATGTTTGCAGTGTGTTTGACGTTGGGCATCGTTTCGACGTCCTTACTGGTTTGGCACGGTATACGCATTGGCGGAACGGATCGCGCATATCTGGGCACGGACACGCGGGGCGCGGCCATTTTATTCGGCGCAGCATTGGCGTGTTTCTTGGCGGAATTTCGTTCCGCAACGCCGCCGGCATCTTCCCGAGGTATCGATATCTTGGGATTTGTTGCGGTGATCGTGCTTGGTTTTTCCTGGATACGCATGGACGGGCAACATCGGTATCTTTATCGCGGCGGGTTTCTCGTAACGGAACTCGCGGTGCTCGTCTTGATTGTCTGCGCCACACGCGGCACGCAAAGCCTGATTGGTCGAGCGCTGGCCTTTCGACCGCTGACGTGGGTGGGGCTCATCAGTTACGGCGTGTATTTGTGGCACTGGCCGCTGTATGTGGTGTTTTCCCCGGAACGTATGCATTTTTCCGGCTTGCCGCTGACCATGCTGCGTTTGTCGGCGACCTTTGGCATTTCGTTGATTTCGTACCATTGGCTCGAGCAACCCATTCGGAAACGAGGATTGCCTTTTGGCCAGCCGATGGTTGTTTTGCCCGTGGTGGTTGGTATTTGTTCGGGCCTTTTGTTCATGTCGACGCGGTACATTGCGACAGCACGCACGGTGTTGCAATCGTTGCCGTGGACAGCAGTGATTCCTCCAGGCACGAAAAGCGTTCTCGTCGTGGGTGATTCAGTCGCGCAAGCGTTGGGCGAACGAATGCGCGTGGTGCAATCCGAAAAGAAAGTGATGATTGCCGAACGAGGAACTCCGAATTGCAGCATTCTCGAAGGAACATTGCCGACGTTGTCACTTGCCAACGTGCCGCATTCGGGTGGCGATTGCGATGCGCATTGGGAAAAAGATGCCATGATGCTGCATCCCGACATAGCGCTCGTGATATTGGGCGGAGGTCATTTTGCGCCGGTACAAATTGGAGATACCTGGCAACGACCTTGTGAAGCGGGCTGGACAAAAGCGTACGGAGACGAACTCGAAAAAGGTTTGCGCAAATTGAAGCCTTACGTTGGGCAATTGTGGATAACACGTATTCCGTATGCGCTGGGCATTTGGCACAAGCCGGAACGGGACGGGCACATTGATTGTTTTAATCAAACGATTGAAGAAGTCGCCGCGCGTGTAAAAGACGTGCGTATTCTCGATTTGGCGAGGCATTTATGTCCCGCGGGCAGCGCGAGTTGCATGACGGAAAGCGGGGGCGTGCCCATTCGGCCGGATGGAATGCATTTCGCGGGCGATGGGGCAAAAGACACGGCGCGGTGGGTATTGGATCAGGTGCGGTGAGGGTCATTCCTCCCGCGGCCGATGTTCCGTCCCCAATCCGGCCGTAATGAATAATGCCGTTACTTCGTCACCCTCGTCATCTTCGACATCCGCGGTGTACCAAACCCCCGCGGGATTGATAATGGATTCACCGACGCGCAAGCGGTTTCTCTCGTGACGGCCATTGATTTCTTGAATCACCGTCAACATGCCTTGAATACAAGTCACGAGTTCGTCGCCATGGGGATGCATTTCCCAATTATCCCAAGATTTGGTGAACGAATGCATCGTGACAAGGCGCCCTTCGGCACCATCCGCTGCAGCGCGTTCGGCATATCGTTGATACCAGCGCGGCGACCCCGAGTATTCATCCTGAAGGGTAACTTTTGCGCCCAATCCAAGGTGCACGGGATAGTCGTCTAATCGGAACTTGAGAGGTCTTTCCATACTTTGGCGAGACATACCAAAGCAACGTAGCAAAGGCAAGGGGAATCTGCGTTTCAAATGAAGAATGAAGGCGCTTACGGAAAACAAATCCGTGGAATCAAAAAGAGGTCGGCACCTTTTAACGCTGCTCGCATGCGTCCTTGACGATCGCCCGAAACATTGACGTCACCCTTGATTGGGCCAATCCCTCCGTTCCAATCTCGCACGCCGTCTTGCGATCGTGTCCGGCAAGCGCCGCCACCACCGCAAGTTCGTACGCCTGCGGCGTTTTACGCACAACGAGGTTACGTTTCGCCCATTCGAGCGATTTTTTCGGATCTTCGCCCACGTCCAGCCAAAACTGAGCCGCGTGATCCGCATACGCCGCCGGATGACGTCCAACCAGTTCGTCATACCGTGCGGCCGCCGCCGCAACGTATTCTTTCGCGCCCGCAACGTCCCCGCGAGCCCGCAGTTTCACCGCCAAAACAGCTTGCAATTCGGGATCGTCCGATGTCGCCAGCAACGGCTTCAAGATGGCCTCTGCACCTTCGGGCGCCATGAGCCGAGCTTGATGGGCCGCCGCATGCGCATGCCCGGGAAGCCGCTCGAGCGCCGCTTGGTAATACGCCGCCGCCAATTCAGACTCGCCTTCCCGCTCCCAAAATTGCCCTTCCGAAAAAAACAACCACGCGACATGGAATGGTGTCGTATCGTTGTTCGATTCGAACGCCTCATGAAATGCCGCAATCGCTTCGGCTCGTCGCCCAAGTTCTCCCAACAAAACCGCCACAAAGCCAATCGTGTCGATACCGGGTTTTTCTTGACGCGCCATTGACGCCTGCACCAACGCTTCGTCGAGTCGGCCGCGCGCCGCTAGAATCGACGCGCGCTTGCGGCGAGTTTGTCCCGCATTCGCGCCCCGTCGCTCGGCCTCATCGAGATCCTCCCACGCTTCGTCGAATCGATGCAGCGCCGCTCGCAGCGACGCCCGCGTGATGTACGCCTCGGGTTTGTCTGGTATTTCTTTCGGCAAGGTCTCGGCCATTGCCGCCGCCCGCTCGATGTCCGCGATTCGGCCCAACATTTCCCCACGAAGCGCCAATGCATCGATGAGCTGCCGTCGACGCTGCGGATCCGGTGTCGGCTGGGCCAATAAACGTTCCAGCGTGCTGATCTCGCCATCGAGGTTTCCCACGGCAATCGCCCCCGACGTCGTTCGTCGTGTCGATTTTAATGGAGGACGATGGTTTGTTTTCGAAGGGAATGCTGCGGAAGGAGCTGCCGATACGAGTGGCGAAACACCACTCGTATCGGCCTTCGTGCAACCAAGTGCGAATGCAACACCCGCACACGTTACCCAAACCCCAACCTGGACCGGAAAACACCTATTCATGACATTGAGCATTCCGATCCAGGGCCACCGTCAATACGGCGTGGCCAAATACGGGAAGGTCGTTCCTTTGGCCGCATTGCTGGCCGGAATGCCGTCCGTGACACCCATGAGTGCGCCTGCGGCCAACGCCGAATAGCTGATGTCCATAACGTCATACGCCAACGCTCGACCACCACAATCGGTATTCACGATGCCGAGCGCATTCGCCTCGACGCCAAGGTATTGCGTGCACGCTGTGCCGGCGATATTGACGTACAAGCGATCATCGGCGAGCACGCTCGCAAGCGGCGCGTAACGCGCGGCATCCGTCTTGGTCTTGTCCGCCGCAAGTTGATTGCCGCAATTCGTATCGAGGCTGTCGAGAATGGCAAGATTCTTCTGAATCTCTGGCACGTATTGGGTCCACATCGCCGGGTTCGCATTCGCGTTCCAGCCGTCTTTACCCATGTTCGCGACCATTGCATCGCTCTCGAACGTCTTGTTCACTGCGGTGTTGATCGCCGGTCGTCCCATTCGATCGATTTGCGTGCCGAGCGTCGGCATCATTGCGGCGCTGCCTCCTCCGGCTCCTCCGGCTCCGCCAGCTCCTCCGGCTCCTCCAGCGCCACCTTCGCCACTGGAACTGGAATTGCTCGAACTGCTCGACGTACTCGAACTGCTCGCGCTACTTGAGCTACTCGAACCGGTCGGCGGTTTCTCCGGATCATCTCCGCACCCGACAGCCACGACCATGACGCCCGCAACGACGGCCAGCAAGCATGTTTGTATTTTCATATTTCCCTCAGATCTTGTGGGTGCTGGCCCAAACGGAGACGATATTTCCGCCCGAATTGATCGACGACTTGTCGATTTCGAGCACGATCGAAAGCACGTTGACGGCGCCGAAGAAGTTCTCCGTCGGGTCGACGCCTTTGTTCGTCCGCTGGAGCATGTTCACGAGCAGCATGGATGTTGCCGCATCGAGCGCCGGGCAACCGGCCATGTCGAACGTGAGACCTCCAGCAGCGCCCTTTACGGTCGCCACTGCGTCCTGGAAACCTTCCAAGTTAAAGAAGAACGGATCGGCGCGAAGACCGGCAAACACCTTCATTTTCAACGAATCGCTCGTGATACCCGCCGGCTTGCTCGCATCGCCTTTGACAAAGTCAAGGACATTTCCGCCGGGAGCGCCGAGTTGACAATGAATCGCCTGCGCGTTGTCGAACGTGCACACAATGTCCGTCTTTTTCCCAGGCATTCCGTAACCGGCACTGCTCTCCAAATGGAAAGCGTATTGCACAGCGTCGGAAAACTTTGACGTCGCCGTCGCCAGTGGAGCGACATTCATGACAATCGCGAGTTTGTCGCCCGCGGCAGTCCACGCATACACATCGGTAATGTCCGCGGCCGGATCGACCTTGACAGCTTCACCATCCAGATGATCCGCGGCAAAGGCCCAGGCCGCACCAACCATGATGGTCAGTACGCATGCGCCCTGAAGATAACTCATTCTACTCATGGTTTCTCCCATGGAACATGGCTACGCCGACAACCGCCGACGGTAACCATACGTCCATCATCAACACCAGACCCCAATTTGAGTCCAATGAACAGCTTTTTCGATCGCGTTCCGTCACAAATTGGACGATTTTTCTTTTTCAATCGCATCCCGCTTACAAACACGACGAATCGTTTGGCTCTTCTGGCTTCGGTGTGGGGTTCATGTTGTGCTTCGGGCACCGCCGTTGAATTGGGGGCAAGCGGGATTGAAAGCGCACGCGGTGGATTGAACGCGTGCGTATTCAATTCCCTCGCGTGCAATTCAACGGAACCTCTTTCAATTCCCCCGCGCGCAATTCAAGGCGTGCGTTTTCAATTTCCCCCCGCACACCAATCACTGCGAATACTCGGAAACGCCTTGACCGTTTGTCACGTATCGTGTACACAGGCGCCGTGACGAACGAAAACGCGTATCAAGCGCCGGCAGACACGACCCCGGCAAACCATTCGCGGTTTTCGGACGAGGAACTGTGGTACATGGCCAAAGTCTTCGTCGCATGGCTCGTCGGGTTTTCCGTATGGAGCACATGCATCCGGGTTGCGCAGCTTTATTACGCGTTACAAGTGTTTAACGCTGAAAAGCGTATCGCCGGGATACTCTTTGTCTCCACGGCGCGCGATGTAAGTATCCACATCGTGTTTATCGCCGCGATCAATACGCTCGTGATGGTGACCGAACGACGCGCCAAACGAGAATTCTTGCAACCCGTCTTGTTTGCGCCTTGGTGGACGCCTGGTGTCTTGATATTGGCGCTGCTCGTGGCGAATGTGGTTGCGATTGGCCTCGGGTTGATCCTGACCACGTTTGTCGTGGGAGTTCCGTGGCTGACATCATGGGAATCGGTCTGCATGCACTTCTTGCCGAAGGATCTCATGTTTCCGGTCATTTACATGGTCACCCTGACGCCTCTGCTGATGTTCAGCGCAGGAGCCTGGATGCGTTTGCAATTTCGATTTCGCGGCTGGCTGATTCTGAAATTGCTCGTGGGGATGTTTCTGATGGGCCTGGTGAAGAGTCTCCTCGTTGAGCCGGCCTTTTGGGTGATGCCGTTTTTCGATGAGACGTACAAGTTGCCGTAGGGTTTACGCGACGACTGCGGGCAGGGCGTGGTCGACAGGGACAAACGTTGCGCCTCTAAGATTGTGCGCTTTGAACGCTCGCGCCAGCTCCTGCGAAATGAAGACGGCACGATAGGGATAACCAGTCCCAAACCCCTGCCGCGATCTCGCCATCGCTCCGGTTGGTTCTTGCACCATCGCAGGAAACGGACCACGCACAGGCCATTCGTAATGGGTGCGATGGCACGAGGCACATGGAAGGGGTTTCAGGCTGGTGGTCACGATGTCGACTTCTTCCTCGACCACCAATTGGACCACAGTTTTTAGAAGGGTTCCTTTGGCATTGGCGACTGGGCGGCATTCGATATCGAAGGGTTTGAAGACGGTTTCCCACACGGCGGGCGGAACGAAGAATTCCTCATGCGTCCAAAACGTCGTCATGATTCCTCGCCGGTTCCATTTCGGTTCGCCTTTGAGTCGAAATGGCGCCTTTTGGATGTCTCCAAAGGCGCAAGTGGAGCATGCTCGGGTTAGGTCAAACGTGACCCGCCTGTATTCGTCGACGTCCTGCGGTTGCGGAAAGCCGTTGTTCCAGGCATGCAACGTCAACCAACGCGCGGATTCGATTTCGCGCGGAGTGAATTCGGTCCACTCCGAAAACGGGGCAATGCTCCATTGCTTCATGAAGCCGCATAACGTCGGCCAATTGGGATGGTCTTCCGCTGCGTCAAACGTGACCAGTGGCGTGTCCGACCCCAGAAGATATCCCGGAGGAACTTTGAATCCGAGGTCTTCAACCTGGCGTCGTTGTTCTGGCGTCATGCGCAAGGAAATACGTTGAACATGTCTCATAAACCGAGTGCCTTCAGGATGGCCGGGTATTTCTCGTAGATGGTACGGGCTGCTTCCAGAACTTTCGCGGAGTCTGCTGGGCTCGTCCCATAGGCAAATTTTGCCCGCCATGCATTTGTAAACTCCTGGTGCTCCGCGGGCGTCACCGCAACGGTCAACTTCATCCGGGGATCTCCGCCCATGATTCGGTCAAACCTCTGCTCGATCAGATGATGTTTTTCCAAACCCGTCTTGGCGATTGCCTTGGCGAGACTGCTTTCGGTCTGGATACCAAACTCGGCCGCTCGGGACAAGTTTCCGAACGGAGGCGGTGTTCCCGC
>JBGAOI010000539.1:0-5492 GCA_044221885.1 Polyangium sp. (in: bacteria) | reverse complement strand
GTTTTCCCATGATCGAGCTAAAAAACCACGAAATCGTTCCCGAACACACGTTTCGGCATATTCGTTACGAAAATCGTCCGGTCAAACGTCGCGACGGTTCCGTTGTCGACGGGCTTTTCGCGGCGTGGATTGTGCTCGACAATGAAGCGCAAATGAATTCGTACACGACCGAAGCGGTCAAGGACGTGATTCTGGCATTCCAACGGGCGAGCGCTGACCGGCGCGTTGTGGCCGTTGTTTTCACAGCCATGGGCAATCGAGCCTTTTGCAGCGGTGGAAATACTGAAGAATACGCCAACTATTACTCCATGCGGCCGCTCGAATACCTGCAATACATGCGGCTCTTTAATGACATGGTGACGAACATCATGCTTTGCGACAAACCCGTCATTTGCCGCGTCAATGGTTTGCGTATCGGTGGCGGTCAAGAAATCGGTATGGCGTGTGATTTCAGCGTCGCGGGAGATCACGCTCGGTTTGGTCAAGCCGGCCCCGTTCACGGTTCGGCCCCCGATGGCGGGTCGACCGATTTTCTCGATCTGTACGTCGGTTATGCCAAGGCTGCGGAATCGTTGGTTCTTTGTGAACCTTGGTCCGCACACAAAGCCCTCGATTTGGGCATTCTCAACGACATTGCCCCCGTGTACAAGAAGGATGGTGCATTCATCGCCAATCCGCTCGTCGTCACGGACCGTCAATACGATGAATTTGGTCGACGGGTCTTCGGCGAATGGAAATCCGGCAAAGACCAGGCAGCGGCGAAAGCGCTCGTTGCTTCGTGCGAGATCGACTTCTCCATGCTCGATGCGTTGGTAGACGGCTATATCACCAAACTCATGATGACGTTTCCCGACTGTACGCGTAAAACCCTGCAAAGCCTGCGCAAGAAGAAGATGGCGCATTGGATGGCCAACAGCGAAACCAATCGTTCGTGGCTGGCGCTCAACATGAACACTGAAGCTGCGGCAGGTTTTCCGGCATTTCAATATGGCGACCGTTCTTCGCGGGAAATCGACTTCGTCAAACTCCGTCAACAACTGGCGGAAGGCGCGCGTTTCGACCGCGAATTGATCCTGTCCGTTCTGCCCGAAGCAGCTCGGGTGACGTTCGAACAAAAGTTTGGCCGGTAAGACGAGGTTTGCCATGACGACCACGAAGCATACGCAAATCCAATGGGATGAATCGACGGGCATTCTGTCCATCAAGCTGGCCAGTGGAAAAGGCAACGTGCTCGGCATGGCGATGATGGATGAAATACACGCGGCGCTTCGTGAGCACGCGGATCGCTCGACCATGCGTATGGTGTTGCTGGAAGGGGGCGACCAACATTTTTCGTTTGGCGCGGCCATCGACGAACATACCAAGGACCGCATTGGCGGCATGCTGCCGGCGTTTCATGCGCTGATTCGTGACGTTGCGTCGTATCCCGTTCCCGTTGTAGCGTTCGTGCGTGGTCGCTGTTTGGGCGGGGCATTCGAATTGGTGCTGGCATGTCATTTCGTGTTTGCGACTGTCGATGCTCAATTCGCCTGCCCCGAAATCAAACTCGGCGTATTTCCGCCCGGCTTGGCCGCGCTTGGCCCCGCGCGATTGCCTCAGCCCATTGTCGATCGCTTGCTTCTCACGGGGGCCGAAATGCATGCAGCCGAGGCGTTTCGTGTGGGGTTTGTTTCGGCCATTCTCGGCGGAGAAAAGGACCCACGGGAAGAACTTCTCGCGTGGTATCATTCGACGCTCGGGACGTATTCGGCGAGTTCCTTGCGCTATGCTGTGCGTGCATTGCGACTTTCCGGAGGTCTTGCAGATCGTCTGGGGAAACCGCTCGAGTCGGCCGAACGCTTGTACCTAGACGAACTTTGCGCCACACATGATGGATTCGAGGGCATTACGGCATTCATGGAACGGCGCAAGCCCGAGTGGAGGCACGCATGAACGGGCGCGAAAGTCGACGTCAACGCGCGAGCGAACAAATTCTCGAAGCTGCGGCCGAAGCCATTGCTCAGCATGGGTTTCACGGCATGACCATGCGGGGTTTGGCTTCGGCGACGGGAATGGCGCTCGCGAATTTCTACAATTACTTCGAGTCGAAAGAGGCGTTGTTGTTCGAGCTGAATACGCGCGCCTTCGTGGCTTTATCGGAAACGATGGAAGCCGAAATGGCCAAAAGCGCGGATCCCCAAGAGCAGCTTTATTTGTTCATTGCGAATCATGTGGAATACTTCGTGCAACACACGGCCGTGATGCGCGTGCTCGTGCATGAAGCCGCGCGTCTTGAAGCGGCGGACAAGTCCGCGATTCGCTTGATCAAGGATGCCTATTTTGAGCGTCTGCGGTCCATTGTCGCACATATCGTCGAGCCGATTGGGGAAGCGAATGCTTCGCAATTGGATCGTATGACTTATTGCGTGTTTGGTATGATGAATTGGGTGTACGCTTGGTACGAACCCAGTTTACATGGTTCGTCCGTGGATGTTGCGCGGACCATTTACGATTTGGCAATGTCCGGACTGTTCGGTTCTGGGTCGTCAAGACCGGGCGAACGTTCCGATGAATTGTTCGATAACAGTGCCTTGCCGTCACCCCTACGGAGAAAGGAAGAGACTACCTCATGAGCCGAATGGATCTCGATCCTGCCTCGGAGATTCTTTCCGAAGCGGAGGCGCTTTTCGACGACATCGAATTGCGACGCGTCCGTGTTTTCAAGGAAAACAATCCAGGGCGATTGGCTGTGGGTCATATGCCCATCTATTCGCCGCGTCCACTATTCGAAGCCATTGGTTGTTTGCCTGTCGCCATTTACGGCGCAGGGGATCAACTCGATATCGTCCGCGGTGATTCGTACTTTCAATCGTACATTTGCCACATTCCTCGCAGCACCATCGAACTCGGTTTATCCGGACGCATGGATTGTCTCGATGCGATGGTCTTTCCCTCCATTTGCGACGTCATTCGCAACCTAGGCGGAATGTGGAAATTGCTGTTCCCCAATCGGCTCAGCATCTACCTCGATTTGCCGCAAAACTTCGATCTCGCCATCGGCGGTCGTTTTTATGCGGGCGAATTACGGCGTATTGCCAAAGAATTGCAGCACAAGGGCGCCTTGCCATTGCGCGCGGAAGCCGTACTTGAAGCGATTGCCACGGAAAATCGTCGCCGTAGGGCCATTGAAGCTCTCGATGCATTACGTCGCGAACAACCCTCGCGCGTACGCGCTTCGGAAGCGTATGTGCTCGTGCGGGCCGGTGCGCAACTGTTCGCGGCGGATCACGCGGATTTGCTCGAGCGGTTCATTGCAGCGGCGAAAGAGCGCCGTGTTCGCGATTTCGACGTTGTGCGCGTCGTGTTACGCGGGTCGTTTTGCGAACAGCCGCCCATTGCGTTGATTCGAGCCCTCGAACGAGCCGGATGCGATATCGTCGATGATGACTTCATGCTTGGATGGCGGACCATTGAAGGTGCCATTGAAGTCGGCGAAAACGAAGATCCCGTGGATGCCTTGTCTCGTTCCTACATTCAACGCGGGCGGCCTACGGCGTCGAGGTATATCGCGGACGAACAAAAGGGAGCGGAAATCATTCAACGGGTGCGCGAACTACCGGCCGATGGCGTCATCTTCGCCGCCGCATCGTTTTGCGATCCCGCATTACTCGACCAACCGATGCTCGAAGCGGCATTACGTCGCGAAAACATACCGTTCACGAGTTTCAAATACGCCGAGAACACGGGGCAATTCCAAGTCATTCGCGAGCAAGCCGGCGCCTTCTCCGACGCCGTGAAACTCTGGGGAGCCAGCTCATGACGACCAACCCGACGACCACCTCCGACGTTTCCAAGGACCGCAGTCAGGCGCGTCAAAAACGCATGATTGCCGAACATTTCGACAAACTTGCCAACGTGAAGGAAACCGGCAAAAAAGTCGTATATACGTTTGTCCCAGGCAATCTGACGGAACTCATCGATGCCTTGGGCATGCTTCCCGTGCTGCCGGAAATCAATGCCTTGCAATCGGGTATGCGCAAAAAGTCGGCAGAATACATTGCCGAAGCGGAAAAGTCCGGCCATTCCGAAGATGTCTGCACGTACGTCAAGTGCGACATCGGTATGATGAAAAGCGGAAACATCGGTCCAACGGGCACGCGTTTGCCCCCGCCCGATTTGCTGCTGCTTTCCTATACCGGCTGTTTCACCTTCATGAAATGGTTCGAATTGCTGAAGCAGGAGTACAATTGCCCCGTCGTGATGCTTCACGTGCCTTATCAAGCCGACGGCATCATTACCGACGAAATGCGCGCTTACATCGTCGACCAACTCGAACGTGTCGTCATTCCGGCCATGGAACAAGTCGCCGGCAAAAAACTCGACATGAAGGAATTGGAAAAACGTTTGGCGCTTTCGGCCCAAGCGGAAGACGACTTGGTCGCCGTCTGGGAATCGGCGCGACACCGACCTTCGCCGATTGATGGATACTTCGGCGGCGTGTATTATATCGGGCCGATTTTTTCGGCCTTTCGAGGTACCGAAGACGCGGCGCTTTATTATCGCGAATTGCGCGAAGAAGTGACCGAACGCATGGGCCAAAACGAAGGTCCCATGACGCCCGACGGTCCGACAAACGAGGAAAAATTCCGCATTGTCGTCGAAGGTCCGCCGAACTGGACCCACTTTTACGACTTCTGGCGTATGTTTTCCCGCGAAGGCGCGACCGTCGTCGCCAGCACGTACACACGCGTCGGCGGTTTGTACGATTTGGGTTTCCGGCACGATTCCAAACGGCCCTTGGAAACGCTCGCCGATTATTGCCTCGGCTGCTACACCAATATGAATTTGCCGAGCCGCATCGATTTGATCGAGCGTTACATCAAGCGGTACGAAGCCGATGGCTTCTTGATCAACAGCGTCAAGTCGTGCAATTCGTTCAGCGTCGGACAACTTCTCGTTTTGCGGGAACTCGAAAAACGCACCGGTGTTCCTGGAGGGTTCGTTGAATCGGATCTCGTGGATCCGCGCTACTTTGGCAAGGCAAACATTGACAATCGCCTGCAAAGCTATTTCCAAATGCTCGAGGCGAAGAAAAGGAAGGGCGAGCGATGAAATGCGTCGTAGGCATTGATCTCGGCTCGACCACCACCAAGGCCGTACTTTTGGACGAGTCCGGTCACGTGTTGGGACAGGGCATTACGAACAGCCGAAGCAACTACGGTGTTGCGTCGGCGGTGGCTCGAGATGAAGCATTAACGGCAGCTCGTTTTACGATGTTGCAGCGAGCTTTCGAAGATGAAGCGGGGTTTGGCGCGGACGATACGCGTTTGATCCTCGACCGATTGTCTGCGTGTTTTCGTCTCGAAGTGTACCTGGCGCAGCTTCAGCAATTAGGGCACGAAATGGATCGGTTGCTCAGCGGTGAGCAATACGGTCGGCACCGCGCGGAGACCGAAGGGCCAGCCCGCGAGATTCTCGAGGATTGCATTCGGGAGGCGCACCTTTTGTTTGTC
>JBGAOI010000538.1:0-5502 GCA_044221885.1 Polyangium sp. (in: bacteria) | reverse complement strand
GCCCAACCACTTCCACCAATAATCGAACTTATTCACCCCGGGGTGTATGAATCGCTTACGCAGCCGCCACGTGTGGAGGTGCTTATGGCAAAAGCGACCGTGACCGTGAGCGACGCGGGCGTGGGGATGGACCTCCAAACGATTTTATCGCGGCTCCTCATCCCGTTCGCGACGGACAAACGAGCTGGAATTGATCTCGGACGTTTTGGTGTGGGATTTTTTTCCGTGATTGGGCTTGGACTTCCAGACCCTTCGAGTTTGTCCGTCGAGATCGAGACCGGCAACGGCGAGTGTGGTTATGCGCTGAGTGTTCGTTCTGACGGACCGGAAGTCTCATCACTCGTTTGCACGATTCGGCGCATCGCACCGATGCAAGGTACCCGAGCTCGACTGCGATCTTCGCTGCTCGATGCGGATTCGGTGCGCGCGTATCTCCGGGACACGTTGCACTTTTTCCCAATGGAACGAGCCATTTTGGAAGTTGACGGCGTGGTCATCAACGACGGGCGCTACGTCGTCGGAGGTAAAAGCTTCGTCGACTCGATCTCGACAGACGCCTCCGACAAACACCTCGCGCGATATCACGTGGGCGGCCGCGGACTCGCGATGGGTATCGGAGCGGCGACGTATCACGTCGGCGTCAAAGTCGAAGGATGTTTGGCGATTCCCGAGCTGTCGCTGATCGACTTTCCCGGAGCTGTCGAACTCACGGAAGGTCGCGATGCACTCAAACCGTGCCGTACGTTTCATGCCACCGCAGCTCGGTTCTACCAACGTCTCGGCGAGCTTGGTTCAGCGCCGAGTACGTCAAGAAGAACCGCAGACAAACTCGCTGAACTCGCAGCACAAATCAGCGCCCTCATGTTGCGCTCGACAGCATGGAGCGAAGTCGCTCCGGATCTTGCGCGCACGCTCCTGGGTCCCGAGCGCTACTTGATTTCGGTGGAACGGCGCGAGCTCATCGTCGCGTTTCTTGGATCGATCATTGAACAGCGCTTGTTCGTTCCGGAAAGTTTCTGGGCGGAGCGCGAATGGCAAGGGTTTGTCCCAGGTGAACGCGAGTTATTGGAAGCCGAGCTCGAAATGTCTCCAGCGGAAAGTTTGGCAAGTGTTGTCTGGCGCAGGCCGGATCTTGCAGGACTTGGGGCTTTGGCTCCGCGCGTCGATCGAGCCGAACACGTGCTCGTATCACTGGCTCGAGGCCGTCGTTTGCCGCCAGGACCTTTGCCCTGCATCGGCCTACGCCAAGCCATCGTCATTCGTGAAGATGCTCCGTCGGTGAAGAGTTTGTCGAGTTGGTCTGACCTCTACGCATTGCGTGTCGCCTTCGAACGAGCATCTGGATTGCGTGAGTCGGATCTGGAACGCGAGCTCATCGTCAATGAACCACTTGGCCGCGGAGGTCTCCCATGACGACCATCCATTCAGGGCGTTTGTCCGACCTGCTCCTCGTGCGTGTGCACGGACGAACTGCAGCTTATCTGGCAGCGACTGGAGCGGAACGAAGCGCCCTCATTGCCGAGTGCCGTGCGGAAGCAACGGTGCCGGACTTGGCTGAGCGGATCCTCTCGCGAACGATCTACTCGCAAGCATCGACGCGTGCGGTTCCGTTTCGCGAGTTGGTCCAAAACGCACTCGACGCATCCGTACGCGGTCGACCGATCGACATTCGTTCATCGGCGGACGGGATGGAGATCTCCGTAACGGATTACGGCAGTGGCATGACGGCCGTCGAGATGCTCACGAACCTCCTGGTGCCGTTTCGTAGCGGCAAGGAAGATCTCCGGTCGGCGATTGGCGAACACGGTGTTGGCTTCTTCAGTGTGCTTGAAATTGCACCTCGGCTGGAGGTGAAAACGCGGACGTTGTCGGGAGGAAATTGGTTGCAGGTCGAACCAATTGGCTCGGGCCCTCCTTATGCGGACTTCACGTGGAAGCTTGGACCTCTGGGCCAGCACGACGGACGACTTGGAACGAGTGTGCGTTTGGTCTTGAGTGAGCGCATCAGTCGGTCGTTGCTGATGGCCGAGCTCGTCGCAGCGGCAGCGTTTGTCGATCCAACTGTGGCTCGGATTTACGTGGATGGAATGCTCGTGAACGTGGCGCGCACGCGTATGCGGCGCGTGGCCAAAGTGCCGATGCAGGATCCACGGTTGGGTCCGCTTGGAGATCTCAAGTTGTGGATCGGGCGAGAAGGTGGCGGCATTGCTCCACAATTGACGATCACCCAGCGCGGGTTGCTTGTTGCCGTGCGCCAAGATCCGTTTGTCACGCCGGAACTCGGGCTGCATCGAGATCTGATGCGCGCGATCTTGGCTGCTGGATTTGGCTTCGTGGCTGACTTGCCGCTCGACGTGCCGCTCAACAAGGGTCGATCGGGCGTCGTTTCGTATGTGTCGAGCACCGTGGATGCGGCGTTTGTGGCGGCATTCGAACGGTTTGTCCTACACGATGCGCTTTACGATCGTGATCTCTTGCGTGCCGTGGATCATCGGCTCTCGTCGGTGCTTGATCGTTTGCTCACGGTATCCTTGGCAGGACAAACCATGGAACGCGAGGCATCGAGTGGCTTGTCGGAGCCATCATCGCGCCGGAAGGATCCACCTGTACCTCCGGCATCAGACAATCGTGGACAAACACCTCGGCCTACGGTTGCGGCCCCCGAGGAGGTCATCCGGTTTGCCGACGCGCTCCTCGACACACCGTCGTTGAGGGTGACAGTGTCGAACGGCGCGCACGAGACGACGAACAGCATCCTCACGTTGCGGCACACGTTCGAGTTGTATCGAGCGGGGCGATTGCATCTCGTTGGAGAACCTTTGGTTGCGGGGTACGCGTACATCTCGCTGCACGATCCGCTGGCAGATGCACTTTGGCGTCGTTTGACGGCTCTGGATCCAGCCCATCGTCTTGGAGCGTCGGCGATGGATCGACGATCGCGATCCATCGGTGTTTTGGCGATGCCGCGCGTGGATCGCGAGACGCTCGTGACGAGATGGCGCACACGGATGGAAGCGGAATCAGCGTGAATTTGGCTTCAGGAAGGATTCGCGCGTTGCTCGTTTCAGTGTTGCATCAAGACGACGTTGCTGCGTTCGGTGCACTCGTGGATCTGGTGCTGCACGAGAAGACGCATGTGTCGTTGGCGAGTTTCGTTCCGCATGCAAATGCCGAGCACGGGGCGAGTTTTTATCGGCGTAAGGATCAACTACGTCGTCGGTTGCTGGAGTCTGTGGCGAGCGGAAACGTGGGTGATCCGATCTCGTGGTTGCGAGCGGCGCGACGAGGTTTGTCTCGTATCGAATTTCCCTCGCCGGAGGCACTTGCTGCGGCATTTCGGAGCGAAGCGGCGTGACGTTGGTTGTGCTCTGTCGTGAATGTCGAGCACTTTTCTTGTCCTTTCACGGGACGCTGCGTATCGTCTGAATGCGCTCGGATTTCCCCATGAAGGGAAATCTTGGCTAGCAATCGGGGCTCGGTTCGGTCTATCTTGCCTTGGTTCACGGTATCAGCGGGTTCGACACGGCTTAACCTCCGGATCGACACTCGCGACCTCGAGGCAATTACCCCGAGGAGCAACGTCAACGCTCGGATTCTTTCCTCATTTCGCAATGTTCGGATCAACGCGCGACACTGCACAATTCGGACATCGAAGGTTGCTCGTCGGGCGGCTGAATTGGTGGGATGATGCAAGTCGCTCATCGCGCGTGTTCAACTCACGGCGGAGCGTTGAAGTTGGTCCAGGTCAATCCAAGGACAATGAGGTGCTCTAATGGGTCTCATCCAAGAAGTCGCTCAGACCCACAGACCGATTCTGGGAAACGACATTCCGTTGTTGGTCTTCCGCGTCTTCCGACACTTTTCAGCGGGTTACGTTGAGGAAGTTTTGGGACGTGGGGCGGCGGTCGTATTTCAGAACGGCGGCAGAGAGCTTGGCAAGGAAGCAGGCCAGATGCTCTTCAAGCCCAACGTGGACGAATATCTTCGTGAGGTCGTGCAGTTCGTCCGCGATTCGCGCATCGGAATTCTTCAGCCTCGCCAGCTCGACGACAAACTATTGGTCGTAGATCTCGACGAGTGCATTACGTGCGCAGGTATGGCGAGTATCTCGAAGCGCATTTGTCACTTCGAGGTAGGGTTTGTCGCTGGTGTCACCGAGGTTCTGATTAAGAAAAAGCCGAAGGCGTACGAAACGAAGTGCAACGCCAACGGTGAAGGTACGTGTCAGGTAACGGTCGAATTGGGCTAGCGAGCGCCACCTCATGAGGTGGCCGTCTCGCCCATGCCTCGGTCAATGCAGCCGACACTTTCGCAGTCGGCACTTGAAGCGCGAGCTTCGAGAACCGGGCAAACGGGCGGAACATGTCCCGGACGCGGCGCCCGGGTTGAGGGGTAAGAACAAGCCAAATAGAGCTTGACTGCCCGCACAGGAGGAGACGTGGGATCTGGAAGTCGAGTCGAAAGAATCCAGGAAATTCTTCGCAATCTACGTTCGGTATCGCCCGACATCATCGGTTCGGCGATGGTGAGCACCGACGGCTTCGTCATTGCATCACTGCTTCCGAATGAAATCGACGAAGAGCTGGTCTCTGGTATGGCCGCCGCGTTGCTCGGTGTCGGCGAACGTATCGCCCACGAGCTCATGGGAGGCCAAATGGAGCAGACGTACGTACGCGGCAAACAGGGGTACGTCATTCTAAACGCTGTCGGTAGCGAAGCGTTGCTCATCGTGCTCACGACACCCGACGCAAAGCTCGGTCTCGTGTTCCTCGATATTCGCCGACGGGTCGGCGAACTTGCCAAGATCGTCTAATCACGGTTTACGGAGCATGGGGTTGTCCTCGTGAATGCTCGACTAGCCTTTGGCGGGCTTTTGCTTCTTGGAGTAGCGGACCTCGGGCTGATCAATTTCAAGCTCGCGCCCGACTACGCCGAGGAACAAGCAAAGCTCGCTATGGCTGACAAACCTGTGGGTTCAGCCAAACCCTCACCGCCGACAAACCCTGGCACGGTCGCGACAAACCCTGTCGCGTCACCGCGGCCAGAGCCTTCGTCGGTGGCCACGGTGGCTGCTCCTGCGAGCGTCGAGCCTGCCGCTTCCGCTGCACCTTCTGCATCGGCGGAACCAGCGCCCGAACCAACTCCACCGACATCAGCAACCGCGGAGCCAACCGTCGCAGCACCCGAACCAACGCCTGCGCCTCCCGAAACGGTTGCTCCACCTCCGACGACACCACCACCACCACCGCCTCCTCCGCCGCCACCGCCCCCGGTTGCGAACGGAGAAACCCCGCCTCCAATCGAAGTTGTCATCTTCGAGCTGGATTCGGTGCGGCTCAACGCAGCCGCAAAAGCGATCGTGGAAGGTGTCGTGCAACAAATGAAGGCCAATCCGGCACTGAAAGTCCACGTACGCGGACATTCGGACCGGATGGGATCGCGCGAGCACAATCTGGAGCTCAGTAAGAAGCGCGCAGCATCCGTGGAAAATTATCTCCACGG
>JBGAOI010000537.1:0-5504 GCA_044221885.1 Polyangium sp. (in: bacteria) | reverse complement strand
GGTCCCCTCGTGCTGCCGCGGCGGATCCTCCGGCGACGACGGCGAGCGCAGAATCCAATGACGCGCTGGCCGAAAAAGCTCGCACTCTGACGGCAATTCACGAATATCGCGACGCCATTCGAGCGGTGGACGAGTTATTGGCTCGACCTGGAAGCGAATACAATCCCGTCTCGCATGCGTGGTTGGCGATGCGTTATGGCGACGTTCGGCGCGGTTCGTCGCTCTTGATGCCCATTCTCGCCAAAAAGTCGGAATTTTTCAAACACGTCGACGTCGGATTCGAACCACTCATTGCCGGGTCGCTCGCCTATTATTCCGGTGATTACGACAAAGCGCTCGGGCTTTTACGAAAAGCTGTCGATAAATACGAATTCGTCCCGGGAAGGCCCGGACACATGTATTCGATCATGCTCCAAGCGCTGGATCTTTTGGGGCAATTGCATCGCAATCGTGGCGAACATCGCGCAGCCGCCCAGTGCATTGAACAAATGCGAACGCTCTTGCGGTTTCAGGACAATCAGCTCGGCCATGTCGTCTTGCCCGATTTGCATTGGGCCGAATTGCATTTGGCCAAGGGCGAAACATCCAAAGCCGCCGAATCACTGAAGCTGATCGAACGATATTTGGAAGCGCAATACAAACTGCCGCGCATCGTGCGCGCGCGCATTCTCATGAACATGGGCCTCGTGGCCACGCGGCGGGGAGAATTTCGCGACGGTGAACGCCTTTACAAGGAGGCGCTTTCGCTGGCGGAAACGGTGTACAACGACTTTCACCCCGCGGTCATCCGTATCTTGCGACATTTGACGAATTTGTACGTCATTGCCAACAGGCCTCAGGAAGCGCTGGTCATGGCGGAGCGCGCGGCGAACCTTGCCGACAAACGCGCGCGGCATTTACTGAGCCTTGGATCCGAAAGGCAAAAACGCTCTGCGGCCAATTCCGTCGCCAATGATGCGAATACCGTGATTTCGTTGCACCAGCAAACCATGCCGGGGGACGTAAAAGCCGCCCGATTGGCATTACGAACCATTTTACGACGCAAAGGAATGGTCTTCGAGGCCCTGGTTGGAGGCATCTCGGCAGTGCAGGACCATCTCGATGACGAAGGACAAAAGCTGGGTCGTGAATTGAGTCGTTTGTCTGCGCGCATGTCGACGATGATTTCGCGAGGTCCCGTCGATGTGACGCTCGAAGATTATCAGAACGATCTTTTTGATTTGGAAGAACAGCGACGATTGGTCGAAGAGCAATTGATTGCTCAGGCCAACAAAAAGTCGAAAAGGCACTTCGACGACACGCCCATGGTGAGCTTGGAAGACGTGCAGCAAGCCATTCCTGAAGGCGCGGCGCTCGTGGAAATCATCGAATATCGGCCGCATCGTCCGTTTGGCCCGCCCATCCATTCGACATGGGGCAATCCGCGCTTGGCCGCATACGTTTTGCATAAAACCGGCGAACCGACGTGGGTCGACTTGGGATATGCCACTGCCATCGCCGACATAACCACGAAATGGGTCACTCAAATTTCCAATGGCGATCCCTACCGCAGGATCGCGCGACAATTGGATGGCCTCGTCATGCAACCCATTCGCAAAGCTTTGGGAAACACGCGCTGGGTCATGCTGAGCCCCGATGGCGCATTAAACTTTATTCCTTTTTATGCCTTGGTGGATGAAAATGACCGGGACCTCGTGGAAACGATGTCGATGACCTATTTGATGAGCGGCCGGGACTTGGTGCGATTGCAAAAGGACAAGTCAACGTCCAAACAAGGTCCGGTCATCGTGGCCAATCCCGATTTTGGACAAACCATTGAACGTGAAACGAACGCGCGTACGTCGGCCCAAGGCCGCGGCGTGGAATTATCGCGCGTTTATTTTTCGCAGCTTGCTGGAACGGAAGAAGAAGGTCGCGAGGTCAAAAAAATCCTGGCCAATGCAAAGTTGCTCGAAGGACAAAACGCGACGGAAGAAGCATTGAAAGAAATGCATGGACCTCAGGTCCTGCACGTGGCGACGCACGGGTTTTTCCTGCCCGATATCACGAATGTGACGGGTGACGCGGCGAAAACCGGCCCGGACCCTTGGAACGCGAATCCGCTTCTCCGTTCGGGTTTGGCGCTTGTCGGAGCAAACCGTCGCAAAAGCGAAACGGATCGCGAAGATGGGGTACTCACGGCGCTCGAAGTATCCAATTTGGATTTACGCGGAACGCAACTCGTCGTGCTTTCCGCTTGTGAAACCGGCGTGGGCCAAGCCTTGCGCGGCGAAGGCGTGTACGGACTTCAGCGGGCGATGACGATTGCCGGAGCGGAAACGCAAGTTACGAGTTTATGGCAGGTGGACGATCAGGCCACAAAAACCATGATGGTCAAGTATTACGACTATTTATCGAAAGGTGCCGGTCGAGGCGAAGGAATGCGTTTGGCGCAGCTCTCCGTGCGGCAAACCTATGCGCATCCACGTTATTGGGCAAGCTTCGTGGTGACCGGAAACAACGGCACATTGGACGGGAAAAACGCCCCGCCCGATCCGAAGAATTTTCAGGTTTTACCCGCGCAACGCGGTTGTGCTTGCAACGTGGCGGGACAAGATAGCGCGAAGCAAAGCGGCATTGTATTTGGTATCCTGGGTGCGACGTGGGCCTTTCGGCGAAAACGTAGCCGCCGAAAAGCCGCCAACACCTCGACATAGCTCGCGAAATGAAAGAGGCTGGCTTCACAATACGCTTGCCAAAATTGAGACAACAAGGTAACGCTCGGCGCATGCGTACAAAGATTTACTTGTTCAGTGCCTGGATTGCGAGCGCAATTCTGGCTGCGGCTTGCAGCGATACGGGTCAACAAACGTCCACGAGCACGTCGGGTTCATCGAGTTCGGGCATGGCGGGTGCGACATGCACGACCGATGCCGATTGCACCATGGGACTCAACCTCATTTGCTTGCCGACGGATGATGGGGCTTGTGGTCCGACGACGAACAAATGCGTCGAATACCCACCAAGCTGCGGCGAAGGCTCGTTTACCACGGTGTGTGGTTGTGACGGAAAACCACATGCCAAAGGACCTTGCCCAGGGAAACTCGATTATCAAATCGATACGCGCCCCGATGCGTGCACGCCTCCCGCGGGAACGTTTTTATGTGGCAATGGCACGTGCACGGTTGGAACGCAATATTGCGTCGAAGGAGACATGTCGGTGGATTGTATGGATCTGCCGGCCAATTGCATGGGTGCAATGGCGAATTGCGCGTGTTTGGGAAGTGCTGGGATGATGGGCTGCGGCTGCGAAGACTTGCCGAATGGCGGAATTCGCGTGAATGGTTGTGGGATTTGAACAACCATCCCGAACCATAACGAGGGTTATGGCTTGGGTTCGACTTTGCCGATCCCAATGTCGTAATTTTCCGGCACACCCGCAGCATTCAGGAACGCACCGTCCCAGAACGAAACGGGAACGCTCCACGTTCCGCCAACCGCGAGCGCCGTGGAATTCGCTGTAACGACGAAGGTTTTACCCCCGCCCAGATCCATTTGCGTATCACCGAACGTCTTGTTTTGGCTGGGATTCACAACCCCGTTCGCAGATGACAGCCCAATCAAGACGCTGCAAAGGTTGTTGGCTTCGCAATTGATATTTGTGCCACGATCGAGTCTGTCCGCGGTCAAGCAGGTAAGATAGACGCGCCCCGCGCCATCCGAAGCAGCCCCAAAGCAAGCTTGCCTGTCGGGCCCGCCCGTGATGGATATCCATTTTTCATTGAGGTTTTCATCGAACGCGAGAGCAAGATTATCCGCGCCATCCGTAACGCCGGTTGCCGCAGGATACGTCATACCTTTGAACGTGATTTCGGTGCCCGCACCTCCTACAGCGACAATCGTGCCCGTCGAATGGTCGGCTGTGGTGACGAGGAAAGCTGCATGGGCGTAGCCGCGCGCAGCTATCATGTCGCCGGTCAGTTTGTTCAATTTCAAAATAAATCCGACCGCTCCATATTTGGGATCGGCTGCGGAGGGAACCGCAGGAAATGAAAAACCCTGGTTGTTGGAAATGGTGCCCATGGTGAAATGGCCTGTGACGAATGGGCTGCCATCCGAACCGGTAGCTACGGAAATGGATCCTGCCAAGTGATTGCCACCGGTCCACGTTTTTCCCCACAAACAATTCCCCGTTGTGGTGTCAATGGCGTACACCATGAGGTTTTGTTGGCCATTGGTATTGAATGACTGGGAATTGGGGCAATTCGCCACGGAACTCGACATACCCGTGACACCGCCAGCAATGTACAACGTCTTGCCATCGGGCGATAACGCAGACGACCGGAGACCATCATCAATCGATGTACCAAATGCCTTGCGAATCACGGTTGACTGCGCATCCGCTTGCAAGGTCCGAATTTCAACAAATGTATCGCTGCCTTGAGCACCATTTGGCACACTACCTGTCCACGCGACAAGGCCATTGGCAATCGAAACGGAATTTCCGCCACCTCCGGTGGCGATGAAATCCCGCGGATTCGTGATCCACACAGGATTGCCCTCACGATCCAATTTCGCAAGAAAGGGTTGGGTCCCTGTGCCGACGGTATCTTGGAGCGCATGATTCGCATCGAGGCGGAGCTCGCCATCGTAATATCCTGTGAAGTAGAGGCTACCATCGGGCGCCAACGCCATCGAAATAGGCGTTTGCGCTTTGGCGTCGCCATAACGACGACCGTAAGTGCATCCGGAACAAACGTTGCCGCCACCGGCTCCGCCCATTCCGCCCCCCCCCTGGCCGCTCGAAGTCGAAGAATTACTCGTGCCCGCAATGCTGCTGGAAGTGGACGTATCGGGGGTTCCCCCCATTCCTCCAGAGCCGCCCGCACCGGCTTCAAAATCCCAATCCAATACGGCAATACAGCCGGGAGCCGCCATTACGAACGCGCCCGCAATCAAGGTCGCCACAACTTTTCGGTGCATGTCCAGTCTCCAAGTTTGTCAAAAACGACCTGTCCAGCCAAGCCGCACGCCATCCGGTGACACCCAAACCCCCACGGAACTCTTGGTTTCCTGCTTGGTACCGACAAGTAGAAGCGTCACGCCAACCCCGGCCCCGACGATACCTACGCCCAGTGCCACCGTATTGATAATCGAAAGAGTTGTTCCCGAGTCAACGAGCGCCATGGCTTGTGGACCGCATCCCCGATGCGTGGGACACAAACGGTCCGCCGCCTCATAATCGCGCGATGCGAGCGCCCCGGTGATGGCAGCCGTCACGAACCCCGCAGCGCCAACACCGAGCACGACCCAGCCAACCGTCGAACCACCTTTCGATTGCGAAGTGCCTTGATTTGCAGGCTCGGATGGTTTGACCACGCCCGCTTCCACCGTCAAGGTTTGTCGCTTGCCCTCTTCCATAAAAACATCGTAATGCCGATCGGGCCGTCCTGGAGACTCGACAACAATGGCATGTTTTCCAGGATCGACGGGCATATCGGTGCCAACCATGGTCGATGCTAATT
>JBGAOI010000536.1:0-5515 GCA_044221885.1 Polyangium sp. (in: bacteria) | reverse complement strand
ACGTACACATGCGCAGTCATTGCCTCGACAAACCCCGGTTGCGCCACGATGTACGCCGCTAGTTTTTCGAGGGCTTTGGGACGATCGGCAGCGACCAGCGCATTCGAATCTCCGGCGGCTACGCCTGGAGGAAACATTTGATCGGACGGGGCCCAACCTTGGTCCGAGCAAGCATTGTTCTTGGGCGAACCTGGTGGCTGGTAAAACACGGCGCCGTCATAACCGCATTCGTCTTGATTCATGAACATCCCGGCCACCGGATCGATTTTTTCGTGGCATCCTGTGCATTGGGGATTTTTGCGCGTGGGAACATCGTTCAGGTCGACGGCGCTCGCGTCGATACGCGGTGCGGCTTGCATGATGTCGAAGTTGAGGAAGTATTTGTAGGTGAATCGAGCGCGTTTGCGATTGAAGTTCGTCGGGGAACTCGGATACCGCAGCAAGAACGAGCTGGTCGTGAAAATGCCTGCGTATTCTCCATTTCCGGCAACTTCGTTGATCCCCGGCACGCTCGTTACCGCCACGTATTCTTGCGGGTTCGGAATCATGTCGAAAGGCGTTCCGGGTGCAAAACCTTTGTACGGAACCTTGAAAAACCGCGCGGAATAGGCATTCAACAAGCGGTGTTTCGCGGTCAATATATCGCTCAAAGGACGGTTTGTCTTGACAGCTTGGACGACGAATTCGACAGGCTCACGCGCCAATGCTTCGGTCAAGCGAATGCCTTCGCCATTGGCCCAACTTCGCGTGTCCCAATCCGGGCCACCCCAATAATCAACACTCCCCGGAGGGTAATATTCCGAAGCGACAATGCTCGTGCTGTTGATGGTATTGCCCGCACGAAACCCATCGGTGAGCAAAACATCGGCGAATATTTCGCGTACTCGTTCCTCGAATGCCGGCTCTTTCATTTGCGCCTCGATAATGTTATCGAGAGCAGACAAACCATTGGCGTCCACGGCCGTGACTTCCGCTGGTGTGGACGGCCGGCCCACGAGTTGCCACGAAGCTTTGCGCAATGTGGCATAAGCATCGGCAAATGTGACCCCTTCCGTCACGGGTTTGGGGCCATCGCCAGGACAGATGACTGGATTTTTCAGGCGATTGATTGTTTCTTCGAGAATGGCCTGCTTATCGCTTCCTGCTGCGATTTGCAATCCGCCGCCGTGCGGAACGGCCATGGTGGGCTTGAGGAGCAGAAGCGGTTTGCCATCCTGCTCAAATGCCATCATGTAACGTACGGCTTGGATGTTTTGGGAAATGTAATCGCTGACGGCGGGTGGTTTGAGCGTAAACCGCGTGCCACTTGCTTGTCCTCCTGCGACGTGGCATTGAGCGCACGCACTAAAGACTTGCGGCCATGCCGTGTCGCGAAAATACACGTCTGTCCCGACACACTTGGCTGGAGCGGGCTTTGGATCTCCAGAGCAACTGGCCAAGGTGCCAACGATGGCGCCGAGAAGAAAGAGATAACGTGGACGGGGGTGAATCATGCTTTGTCCCTCCGGCAAAGAAACCTCATCGTCAGGGCGCTTTTCCGCGCCGTCAAGCAAAAAATCGCCAAAACCGCCGGTTCGATGAACGCCCAATTCCGGATTCGTTTGTCAGGGTCAAATTATGCTGCGCATACACGCAAAGCGTTAGCCACCACGTTCCGAAAAAACCTTTGCTTTCAAGCAGATAATCACTTGACCTTCGTCCCGGTCCATCTGGTACCCTGCCCGGCGCGCGCCATTGTTGCTGAGCAACATGGCCACCAACCTCGGAAGGTCCATTCTATCTATGATTCTTCGAACGTCGACGTTGTTTGGGCGCCATTCAACGTTCCTGTCTGCAACGCTTGTCTGGATGGTGGGTTGTGGCTTCGACGATTTGCCTCGACAAACCTCTAGGCATCTCACAGCCGACGTCCAATCGACATTTGCTGTCCCCTCGAGCGACTTACTCGTTCCGACACAACAAGTCAAGTATTATTCGAGTGGTACCGATGCCGGGGATTCGTTTGGGCGAGGCGTTTCGATTTCTGGAGATACGGCAATCATCGGCGCCAGCCAAGACGAAGGTCTCGCTGCCAATGCCGCGGGATCCGCGACCATTTTCGTCAAAAACAATGGCGCATGGGTGGAACAAGCTCGGCTCGTCGCCAACGATGGCGGACTTGGCGACGGTTTTGGATATTCAGTAGCCGTTTCGGGAGACACGGCCGTGGTCGGAGCATTCGCGAGTTTGACGATGCCCACAAACACACATACTGGCGCGGCCTACGTATTTGTCCGGAACAATGGCGCTTGGAGCCTCCAAAGCAAGCTTGTTCCGAATGACGGACTCCAAAGCGACAATTTCGGTTGGTCCGTTGCACTTTCAGGAGACACGGCCCTCGTGGGCGCCATTTACGCCACAGACAATGGCGTAAAAAAAGGGGCTGCGTATGTATTCGTGCGAAATGGAGTCACCTGGTCGCTGCAACAAAAACTCGTTCCTAACGATGGCATTCCCTTGGGAGATTTTGGCTGGTCCGTGGCGCTCGAAGGCGACACGGCGCTGATTGGAGCAATGCTCGACGATGACAAGGGAGTCGGCGCCGGCGCGGCGTATTTCTTTCTTCGCAATGGCACCACATGGAGCGCACAGCAAAAGCTCGTTGCGAATGATGGTGCTGCCGGAGACCAACTTGGAGCGGCCGTTGCTTTGTCTGGAGACACGGCGCTTTTGGGCGCGTGTTACGACGACGATAAGGGCGTGAATTCAGGCTCGGCGTACATTTTTGATCGTAATGGGGGGCAGCTCTTCACGCAGAAACAGAAGCTCCTCGCAAACGATGGCAAAGCCGATGAGGCCTTCGGACTCACGCTTTCATTGTCGGGAAACCTGGCGCTCGTCGGTTCACCGCAAAACAGCGAAAAAGGAATGGGAGCCGGTGCAGTGTATGCCTTTGCGAATGACGGCGGCACGTTCGTGCAGCAATCGAAAATCTTGCCTTCGGACGCAACCGCGGGCGATACATTTGGCACGGCAATGGGCATTCGCAACAACGAAGCCCTCATTGGCGCGTTTTACGACGACGATAAGGGCACCAACGCCGGTGCCGTATATTCCTTCATCTTGCTTGCCGCGGCTGGCGATTCATGCAATGCCGCCGCCGAATGCGCCTCGGGATTTTGCGTGGACGGCGTTTGTTGCAATGAAGCTTGCGGCGGAGGAGCCATCGATGATTGCCTCGCGTGTAGCATGACCGCGGGCGCCGCCATGAATGGATCTTGCGGCCCGCGCGCTGCCGGAACGGTTTGTCGCGCAAGTTCGGGCACGTGTGATGTCGAAGAAATGTGCGACGGCATCATGAATACCTGCCCCAACGATGCCAAGTCGACAACAAACACGCAATGCCGCCCAGCCATTGGGGAATGCGACGCGGCCGAATTGTGTGACGGTGCATCGAACGATTGCCCCATGGACGCTCCTGTCGTCGATGG
This sequence comes from Polyangium sp. (in: bacteria), assembly GCA_044221885.1. Lineage (GTDB taxonomy): Bacteria > Myxococcota_A > Polyangia > Polyangiales > Polyangiaceae > Polyangium. The sequence goes on along the minus strand of JBGAOI010000536.1, from coordinate 2,045 downwards.
AACTCTTTGCAAGGGTGGTGCATGCATCGCCGGCATGTGCTTGGGACAAGGCGGCGGAGGACAAGGCGGCAATGCCGGAATGGGCGGCAACGGTGGCGCAAGTGGCCAAGGCGGCAATGCCGGAATGGGCGGTAACGGTGGCGCAAGTGGCCAAGGCGGCAATGGCAATGCTGGAATGGGCGGAATGGGCGGCAAGGCTGGTTCTGGAGGTTCGGCAGGTGAAAGCGGCCATGGCGGAAACGGAATGACGCCAAACCCAACAGAACAAGCTAGTTGCGATTGTCGAATGACGGGTTCGTCCTCTGGAACGTCGTCTCCCATCGCGTCGTTTTTCCTGGCAACATTATTTTTCTTGAAGCGTCGTCGAAACGGTCCATGCCCTCACGAAATGCGAGGGCATGGCCGCGTTATCAGGTGAGTCTTGGTTCGTTACAATGAACCATGATCAACATCATGGCATTTCGTGTTTCGGACGCCGCGGAATGGTGGTTCGCGAATTCACGAATTCACGAACTGCAGACGCAAGCGTCCATACGGCAATCATCCCTCAAGGTTTGACCGCGGAATCGCCCCACGCCTTGCCCCCATTCGGACTGGGCGTCCCGGACACTGGAATGATACGATCGTCGCAACGCGCCATGTACGGATATCCCACGTCGAGAACCGACATGACCGTGCGAATCTCATTGTCGTTGAGCAGCCCCTTGTGCATGACGCTCGGTGCGAGGTAATTGTGCTTCGGATCGATATCTCGTCCGCTCAGAAGCTCAATCAACCCACTGTCCGACGAAATGCCCCCGAATCGATTGCTACGCCCGAAATTGCTCTCGTTCCAGCCGCTTAGGTAATAAAACGACCGCGGGCTCGTCGAATTGTCCGGTGCAGCGAGGTTCTGGTACGCTGGATCCCACGGCGCAAGCTTACCTAGCGGCGTGTGCTCCGCAATCAGCGCACTGTAATTGCTGCTTTGCTTGTAAACGCTTTCGTCTTCTTTGAACGCCCATGCGTACGAAACCGAATAGTTGTATGCAGGTACCCGTTTCGCCGCCGGTACGAACGACAGATACCCCGGATCCGCAAGTCCCGAGACTGTCGCCCATTTGCCTTGCGGATAGTTTCCTGTCGCCGAATACGCAGATTCGAGGCTCAGTTGACCTCCAGGGTTTGTCCCAGAATGGCAACTGACGCATTTCGCATCGAGCATGGGTCGAATCGCCCCTAGGAACGTGACGGGTTTCGTAGTCAATGCCGTCAAATCCGCGGCCGGCTGGCTGTATGCAGCCGTTGTGGTGTAGTCGAGCGGTACGAACGGTATTTGCGTGGTCGAGGCGAGGCCCTTGAACGAGGACGCATTGTTCAACACGCCATGGCACGTCATGCATTGCGCCGTGTATTGGTCAGCCTTGACCGATGTATCGACGTATTGACCCGGCGGCATCGCCAGCAGCCGATTGCGCTGAAACACCACGTGACCATTCACGTCGACACCCTGGAACAAAAGCAGTTTGCCCGCTGGAACCTTGATCTTTACGCTGCCATCCGGGCGAATTTTGACGTCGCCAAAAACATCGCCACCATTCGCCGCAGACACGACCAGCCGCTCGAAACCCGTCGCATTGTTTCGCCCGAGCAACGTTGGGTGATCGTGATTGCCATCGTTTACCGCAAAACGATACGGTCGGCCATCATTGAGGCACGCAACGCCCGCAACCGTCTTGACCAGCACGCGCAAGGAAACCATTTTACTCAACGTGGTGAACATGGTCGACTTGTTTGTCCCGTCCGCGCGCGAAAAGGAAAACCATATCGGCACATTGGCGATATGCAACGTCGCCGTGGTTTGCACTTCATTGGTCACTTGCGGCTGGATAATCTCCGGGGCACGTTTTCCAACCCAAGCTGGGTGGTAATTCATCATGCCGGTGGGCGGATCGAGCACGCGCTGGACTTGGCCACTCTGATCCATGAGCGAAATGCCCAGGTTTTGCGGCGTATAAGGCAACATCGAAGCAACTTTTTCGGCCGTATTGCTTCCTTTCGCGTAC
>JBGAOI010000535.1:0-5527 GCA_044221885.1 Polyangium sp. (in: bacteria) | reverse complement strand
CCGGCCGCCAAGGGAATGCCTTGATCGCAATAGTCGTGGTCGCACGTTCCGCCGTACGTCGTTTTGCAACACGACTGATCAATGGCGCAGATCGAATTGACACAGGTCTCGCACCCGTTGGTCAGAGGATCACCCGCAGCGCATTTGCTATGTTCGCAGGTCCCAGAAATCGGGGCCGAACAGTATTCATTGAATTGACAATCGTACCCCGTCGAGCACGGCTCATTTAATCCTTTTTTCGCCAAACCCGGTGGATAATTCCCCAAATCACCCGTTTCCCACGAAAAGATCGGCGTCTGCGAATTCGGCGTCAAACCACCATCTGGCACTTCATCAAACATTTGACACGATGGGTCACAAGGATTGTTGACGCAATCCGTCAAGAAACCAGCCGGGCCCCCAGGCTTTTCGATTGGATGCTCAACCTTCGGTATCAGTGACGTAACGCCATCTCCGCATGCACTCCATACGCCGTCCTTGCATACCTTCACGCCGTGATAACAGGTGATGACGCCATTGTTCTCGCCGATGGTGATCGAACACTCTTTCTTCGAGCCTTCGACACATACGGCTCCGGCTCCGGTGGATCCACCTTCCGCCGTACTGCCACCATTGCCTGCGGCGCCGGCAGCCCCTGCTTCACCGCCCTCGCCTGCGGGTACCTCAACGCCGCGCGGCCGATTCGTTTCATCGCCCTGACTACAAGCGACAAACCAAACGGCTGCAAACGCGACAAACAGGCTTACACCCGCAGCTTCGTACACCCTCGCCCGACCCGCTCTCACAAGCCGAGTTCCCAAGGATAACGGACGGGTTTCCCGAGAGTTCAAGCGGTTTTTCATGCAAAGCGCCTCCGATACAATCTCCAAGGTTACACCCAACGGCCCCCGAATACACGCCTATTTTCGTACAAAATGGGCACAAAAGTGACCACCTCCACACAAACCGCGCAGATAATTGCAAAATCTTCTATTTTATCATGGTCGTCAGGTGGTAACAAGAGTGATCATTTTGTATTTCCACCACCATCATGCATGCCGCAACGACACCATTCTGCTATTTCAAAACAAACTGAACCCATGGGTGCCTGTGCTGCCTGGGCGCCGAAAACCAACGCGATGCGTCATTTTGTGACAATGAAGAAGCACACATGGGCGACCTCGCACGTAACAACGACGCGATGCACGGCCATTCTTGGATTCAATCAAGCGCTCAGCGTTTCAACACCGCCAGCCGTTCCCATTCGAACGGTCCGGGCGATTCCCCCGCCCAATAACGCTCGGCCCACGTCACCGCATTCTCGTCCGACACAATGCCAAATCCCGCAGTGACGACCATTTCCTCGAGTTGCGACGAATCCATGAATCCACGCACGGATTCGCCCATCACGCCCAATACGCTCGACCCTGCATGCACGAGCGCGCGCATTCCGCGATAAACCAGCGGTCGATTTTTATCCCCGCTTTTCGCAGGCGGACGCACGTAGGTCATAGCCACGCGACTGTCCGGCACACTCATGCGAGATATCGCCCCCAACGTTGCCGTAATCGCCTCATGCGTCAAATACGCCGTCACGCCTTCCCAAATCCAAAAGGAAGGAGTCTCCTTGGAAAAACCCGCTCGCGCCAGCGATTCTTCGAGGCTATCGTTTTCAAAATCGACGGGGACAAACGTCACATCCGCAAAACTCGACAAATGCGTCTGAACCACACGGTGCCGTTTGTCAACCTGTGTGCTCGGATGGTCCACCTCGAAAACGCGGCATCCTTCGAGTTCCGGCAAGCGAAACACTCGGCCGTCGAGTCCCGCGCCAAGAACGACGATTTGCTTGACGCCTGTGCCCAATGCTTCTCGCAAAGCGTCATCAATGGCGCGAGTCCGCAATGCAATGTGATACGTGAGACCCGCGGAGATCAGGCCATACGCACGGTGCAACGCCATTGCCGCCCTTGGCATGGTTTCGACGCGTTTGATCAAATGAGCCGGAGCGACAAACGGTAGCGGCAAAACATGCAAAGCCAAGGGATCCGGGACATTTCCCAAAGGCGCGGGAAGCTCGCTGTAAATCGCCCGCATTCCAGCAACCGCCATGGAGGTAAAACTGGGCCGATCAGCGCGCATGGAGAGCCACTTTCATGAAAGAAACGTTTTTCCTTCAGAACTCACATTGTTGTGTGGTTTCGTTGCAATACGATCCTGACGCGACGAACGGACAAATATCCCCGAAGTAGTTCGTGCACGGGATCCCGCACGCATGCGACGTGTGCGTGTAACAAAGTTGTCCGGCATCGCAATCGGCATCGGAAGCACAACGACAATTGAAATCGTCAGGCACCATGTTGCCGTTTTCATCGAGGCCATTGCAGCATTCGGTGACGTAATAATCACTGGCGCTGCAATCATCGTCGGCACAATCGATTTTGCCGTCGCAATCGTCATCGATTCCATCCGTGCATGCACCTGTGCCAAACTCCGGCTGACCCGGCTGTCCAAGGTTACACGTGGCGCAATTGCCAAACGAGACGCAATCGGGATCCGCGCAATCGACATACCAATCGCCATCATTGTCTTTACCGTCGTTGCACACTTCCATGGGATTGGGCTCAATGAGCACATTGAGGACAAACGGGCCTTCGTTGGCTCCAAGGTCAGGATCGATGGTGTATCCATCCAAGAAGACGTAATACGTTCCCGGATAAAGAAGCGTGAAATCCAGCTTCGCCGCCCATTGCACGCCGCCGCTGTCATCATCGCACGCAATTTCTTTGCCCGTATTGCATTTGCCGGTGCGCACGTAGAGCACCGAATCGAACGATGTTCCGACGGAATCGAGCACGACGTGCGAAGGATCGGTCAACACGAAATAGAAAACCGCTTCGCCGGCATCTCCGCCGCATGCGCCTTTCGTTTCGGTCACGTTGCCGGTGGTATCGCCCGTGTACGTGCCCGACCCCGGAATGAGTTTCGGGGACAAACAGTTGGCTTGTTGCACGATGCAAATGGGCGTATTCGCGCAATCAGGATCTTGGCAATCGATGAATCCATCGTTGTCGTCATCGGTGCCGTTGTTGCAAATCTCCGGCTTGGGCATGCAATTCGGAGCAAAGAAACACGCCGAATCGGCACAATCGATCTTGTTGTCGCAATTGTTGTCCTTGCCGTCGTCGCAAATCTCCGAAGTACAGCTCTGACACGCCGGAGAAACGAGGCACGAAGGATCAGCGCAATCGATGAGTTTGTCGCAGTCTTCGTCTTGCCCGCCCGTACACACTTCGGGCTTGCCTGGAGGTACACAGGCGCAAGGGTTTTTCCCGGTGCAATCAGGGTCCGCGCAATCGACCAGCAAATCGCAATCGTCGTCCGCCTTGTTGTCACACGTCTCGACCGCATTTTGACACGTGCACGTTTTCGAAGCCGCGCAATCGGCATCGTCGCAATCGATTTGGCCATCGCAATCGTCATCGAATCCGTTGTCACACGTCGAAGACTCGTTCGGCAAACATCCGCAGGCGGGAGTACCCAAACAATTCGTATCGAAACAATCGACGACCATGTCGCAATCGTCGTCGAGGCCATTGCTGCAATTTTCCCCATTTGGCGAAGGAATACAGCCACACTTCGGCGCTGAGACGCACGCGGGATCATCGCAATCGGCCACGCCATTGCAATCGTTGTCAGCCCCGTCGACGCAATTTTCCTTGGCTCCCGGAAAAACCTGGGGATTCAAATCATTGCAATCGCCACCACCACACAAAAACGGCGGAAAACCATCGTTATCGTCATCACGAGGACCATTCACGCAAGCGCCCGACACGCACGCGTCCGTCGTACAAGGATCATTGTCGACGCATTGCTGCGAGACCGTGCACGACGCTCCGCCGCCTTGTCCAGCCTGACCCCCCTGCCCAGCTTCTCCTGCGGATCCACCTTGGCCCGCTTCAGCCCCCGAACCTCCCGAACCTGCCTCCGACGGATCGAAATTGACATCTCCAAATGGCGTACGACTGCATGCTGCAAATCCCAGCCCCATCCACGTGATCCCAGCAAACAACAAAGCCAAGCGACGTGATTCGAACGAACGACGAAACGACGAAAACTTCTTCATGATGACTCGCCCGGATTGTCGAAGAGCGACAAGACCGGCCGGGCGATGCTACAAGCTCACGGGGCCGCGTGGGAAGTTCGTCTGTTGAAATCTCGCCTGAAACATCGGAGCCCCCGCGCAAGCTTGGTGCGGCATTTGTCTCGGGTCTTGCCCTATTGCGCGGGTGTGGCCCAAGCCTGACCATCGTGACGCTGGCTGCGTTTGTCCAACGTCTCGCGTTGCCACTTGCGGCGCTTTGGGTGGGCGATCGTGGCCGATTCGCCGCCGCTGGTGTGCTCGGTGTTGCCGCCTTGCTCAGCCTCGTTCGTGTACGCGCAACCGATGTGCTCGCGCGACTCGTGCGCTTACGCGTCGTCGAGATCTACATGGCCCCCATCGAACATGGCGAGGTGGTGCTCATGGCCGCACCTGAAGTGCAGTCGGCACGACTTGCAACAGGTCTGCCCATGCTCGTGAGCTGGGCCGTCGACGGCGTTGCCGCACTTTTTGCTTCGGCGCTCGCCATGCCTGTCGTGACGGTGATGATCGCGCTCAGCGTTGGTCCGGAAATACTCCCGCCGCTGCTCGCGGCAGGCATCGTGGGCGGCATCGTGACGCTGCTTTTGTCCCGACGTGTGGAACGAGCGTGGTGGCGCGTCTTCGAACATACGCGGCAACTCTTGGCTGTTTCCGATGCAGGTTTTTCCGGAGCGGTCGAGCTCGTAACGCATGGTCGAGCGCATGCGTTTGTCGATGGCGTTCGTCGGGACGTAGTGGGTTTGACCCGCATGGAGCTCGGTGCGCGAACGACAAACGCGCTCGCGTCGTGGGGCGCGGCCGTAGCCGCCGTCGCGACGGCCCTCGCGTGGACAGCCTTCACGGCAAAAGAAACCGTTCATTTCCCAAACGAACGCGACATCTATCGGACGTTTCTCTTGGTGCTCTCGGCGGCCCCCACGCTGCAAATGTTCTTGAGCAGCGCGACGAATTTTTTTGCTGCCCGAAACGAACTTGCAGCCATGGCCGAGTTGGTCGAAGAACACAAGGCCGCAGCCAAAAGTCGCGCGCAGGTTCGTCCGTCCGAACCACTCGATCCTACAGCCGAAATTCGCGTGGAAAGAGTGACGTTTTCGTATCCCCAGCGGTACGCGATGTTGGATGGTCAAGCCAAACTTCGCCCGCTGCTCGACCTCGAGTTTGTCTTGCCGGCCGGCGAAAGTTTGGCGGTGCTTGGTCCAAACGGATCAGGAAAAACCACGCTTTTGTATTTGCTTCTCGGACTGATTTCGCCGACGTCGGGACGAATTTTGGTCGGCGATCGGCAAGCGAATGAAGTGGCGCGACTTTGCAGCGATCACATCGCGTTTGTCTCGCAACGCCCGTTCGAGCCTCCCGAGGCGACGATCGAAGACGCACTTCTCGCGTTCGACAAAGACGCACCCC
>JBGAOI010000534.1:0-5548 GCA_044221885.1 Polyangium sp. (in: bacteria) | reverse complement strand
GGGCGACGAATCGTCCGAAGCGAAAAGGCGTAAATGCGCCAATCGCGCAATCTTCCCATCATCGCGCATTCGTCAATCACGGGCTTGACAAGGGCGAACGGGCGTAGAATTCTAACGATTGATGACACCTGGTTGGGCGCCTGCGGAAACGATCGACCCGGCAGATTTGCCGGTATTTGATGCATCGAATGTCGTGACCGAGGATGACGCGCCCGTGGACAATTTTCCTTCTGAAAAAGCGCAACGATTGTTGACGGAGCCGCTTTACACGTCATGGTCGGGTCCGCCAGCACAGGAAGGCGAAGACGAGCCGAGGACGTTTCTAGCTGCGTCGAACGTGGGCATGTTTGGAACCTTACGCGAGCCGCCGATTGTTCCTGATGTGTTCTTGTCGCTCGATGTCCAAGTTCAGCCTGACTTCTGGGAGAAGGAAAATCGATCCTATTTCATTGCGCAATTCGGCAAGCCGCCAGAGGTGGTCATTGAGATCGTATCGAACGAAAAAGGTCAGGAGCTCGACCAAAAATTTCGTCGTTATGCGTGGATGCACGTGACGTATTACGTGGTGTGGGATCCCAATGGGCATCTTGGGGATGTAAGGTTGCGGGTATTCGAATTGCGAGGCTTGCGTTATGAGCCGCTCGAAAATCCGATCTTCAAAGCAATTGGTCTCGGCGTCAAAGAATGGACGGGGATATTCGAACAGGTCGAAGGCACCTGGCTTCGTTGGTGTTTGCCCGATGGAACGCTCGTTCCAACAGGTGCAGAACGAGTCGCTGAAGAAAAACGGCTTGTGGAAGCGGAAAAGTTGCGCGCTGACGACGAAAAACTACGCGCTGATACCGAAAAGCAACGTGCCGAGTCGGAAAAATTACGCGCTGATACCGAAAAGCAACGTGCCGATTCGGAAAAGTTACGCGCGGAAAAACTCGCCGCACAACTTCGTGCGTTGGGTATAGACCCGGAAAAACTTTAACCGCCAGCGATCATTATCGCTTGATTGTGTTTTTTGTGGGAATTTCTAGCGGTGACATTCCAGACAAACTGGCGTGAATGATCCATCCGGCAATGAGTCCGGCAATCAACGTAATGAGCATGCTCAGGACGGCAGCGCCAAGCGAAATTCCACCAGATTGGTTTTTCTTGGCCCCTTCCACCAAGGGCGGCGGCGTTTGCGCTTGAAGAGCTCGCGTGCGGGCCGTATTGCGCAAATGCGCAGGAAGATCATCGTCCACGCCTGGCGCTGGCGCTTGCGGAACCATGACGGCTCGATTGCGGGCCGTATTGCGCAAATGCGCAGGAAGATCATCGTCTACGCCCGCAACAGGAGCGTGCTGGCCTGGCGCCAGCATACCGCGAGTGACCCCGGTATTGCGTAAATGGGCCGGGATATCGTCCTCGGTACCGGGCACTGGAGCCATCGCCGGCAATTTCGGAGGCACCGGCGGAGGTGCCATACGCATCGATGGAGGTGCTGCTCCGGTGGGGACCGGAGGCATGGCGGGCATGGGCGGAGGTGCTGGAGGCGGAGCGATCGGATTGGGCGTCGCGATCGGAATCGTTTGTACTCCAACTTGTCGCGGACGCGTGACCGAAGACTCATCGGGCGAGGCCCCAACAGCAGCTACGGCAGCGGGTGATGGTGACGGATCGGGCGAGACAGCGACATTGACGACAACGCGATCGGTTTGCGATGTGCCACCATCTTTGGCGATCTTGGCGAGACTGACCGCATCTGATCCCAACAATGACGATATGGGTGCGTTTTGCGTGGGCGCGTCGGCATCTTCCGCAGGAGTAGAAGAGCGCAGCGCCTCGAGCTCTTTCTCCATCGCGTCGATGCTGGGAAAACGTTCCACAGGGCGTCGCTTGATCGCCCGCATGATGATTTTCGCGGCCCCTGCCGCCATGATGTTGATGCGATCGACAGCCAGTGGTGGAGCTTCACCATCGAGTTTGGCGCGAGCGTACGCCACATCGTCGAGATCGCCGAAAACATGGCGACCTGTCATCGCTCGATACAGAATCGCGCCCAAGGCATAAATGTCCGCCGCACGACCGACATCGCGCGAGTTGAGCACTTGCTCGGGCGCCATGTACGCGATGGTTCCGAGCATCGTGTCGGCGCGTGTGATTCCCGTGAGAGCGTCGTCGTTGGGACGTTTGCTTTGACCATGTGGATCGAGTCGCGCGAAGCCAAAATCGATGAGCGCGGCCTTGGTCAAACCCCCGGACAAACGCCGCATGATCACATTTTCAGGCTTCAAATCGCGATGAATGATGTTCGCGTCGTGCAGTACGTGGATCGCTTTGGCAATGTCGATCCCCACAGCGATGAGCTCGGTCACGGGAAGCTTGCGACGACGATCAAGAACGTCGGCAAGCGAGTCGCCATCGATGAACTCCATGACGAGGATCAAGCCGAACTTGGGATCGGAGATCTGTTCGATGACGCGAGCAACATACTCGCTGTTGAGTTTGCCAAGAAGAACGGCTTCGCGGCGAAAACGGGCGACGAGTTCGCGATCTTTGGAGGTGTCGGTCAAGAGTCGTTTGATGGCGACTCGACGAGCATCGCGGTCCGTGCCAATCCACACTTCCCCGACGCCACCTTCGGCAATCTTGCGCTCGAGGCGATACTTGTCGCCAATCATTGCGCCGGGGAGGAAATCCATCGGCGCGGATACTAACCGACCCTTGCGATGAAAACGAGAAAAGCTTGTGTGAAGGTTGTCGACGTAGTGTGGTTGACGTGACGTCTAGCGGTTCGTTACGCTCGAGCGGACGTTCCGGGCCCATGGGAGGAAGTGAATGAAACGGATACGCGCGAGACGGCAGCCTCTGGTGCCGGTATTTTTGAGCATTTCGGCGCTCATGTTTGCGGGATGTGGTGATGACGGAAAAACCACTTCCACGGGAAGCTCGACGAGTTCGACCACTTCGAGTGGTTCGATGTCGCCGGCGCGATTGTCAGGGCAACTTCGATATGAATCCGTCCCGTACGATGTAACCAACGAAGGGCTCGATTATTCGAAAATTGAAGCACATCCCATTCGTGGGGCTCGTGTTTTGTTATTGGATGCGGCAAACAACAATATCCTCGAAGAAACCATTTCGACCAACGAAGGAACGTATTCATTTGGTTGGTCTGGCGTGCCAAACGTCAAAATTTGGGTGTATGCGGAAACGACGACACCGGCCATCGTTGTCGTCGACAATACGGCTCTGAATGCTCGGTATGTTTTGGAGAGCGCGGAGATCGTCGTGGATCAGCCGAAAACGCTGGATCTTTTGGCTGGGTCGGGTTGGACGGGAATGTCGTATGGCAAGCCGCGGCAAGCCGCGCCATTTTCGATTTTGGACGCAGCCTATACGGCCGCGAAGCGGTTTCTCGACGAGGGAAACCCAGCTCCGAAATTTCCGAAATTGGAAATCAATTGGAGCGTGGACAATCGACCCGAGGATGGAAACGTCAACATTGGACAAATTGGTACGTCCTATTGGGACAACACAGAAATATTCATTTTGGGCAAAGAGGACGTGGACACGGACGAATTCGATACGCATGTGATCGTACACGAATGGGGGCATTCGTTCGAGGACAACATTGCCCGTTCGGACAGTCCGGGCGGATCGCACGGATTCGGGGATGTATTGGATCCGCGGATTGCATTTAGCGAAGGGTTTTGTAATGCGCTTTCGGCGATCATTTTGGAGCCCAATACGATTTACAGTGATTCATCGGGCGTGCGGCAAAAAGACGGATTCTGGGAAGATATCGACGAAAACGATACGAGTGCGCAAGCCAATCCGGGGTGGTTTTCGGAATCGACCGTGCAACATATCGTATTCGATCTTTACGATGGTGATGGCAATGGTGCAGAAGCGTTCGATAAGGTGGCCGTTGGCGTTCCGGGCATTTATGGGGTCATGACAGGCAACATGAAAACAACGCCGGCACAAACGACGCTGTTTCCTTTCATTGCGGGCATCAAGGCTGGCAATGTAGCTCAAGCGAGCGCCATCGATACGCTGGTGGGGTACCACAAGAGCAGCGGCGCGTTTGGTATCGATAAAATTACGGACGACTGGGGCGTGAATGAGACGCACAATGGAAACGATCCCGACGCAATTCCGATTTACAGGGCCATCAACATCGGGGAGACGAAAATCATTACGCTCATCGGTGGACTGGAATCATCGCTGCTCGGGCAAAATCGATTTTTGCGTTTCAAAGGCAATGGTTCGCCCGTAAAGGTGTCAACATCGAGCGCAGAAGACGTGGATTTGTATGTGTATCAAAAACACGACGAAGTTGGGAGTTCGGTAACGACGACGGGAAACGAGTCGACGCAATTCTCGACGAAGGCTGGCGAAGACTACGTCATCAACGTGCAAGGGTTTGGCACAGCCAGTGGTTCCTATCAAGCGACGGTGAAGGTGACGCCATGAAGGAGGTTCGAACGATGAAAACGGTGCTGTCGATGGTTGGCCTCCTGGCGCTGGCAACGACTGCGGGTTGCGGGAATGCGGAGCCGAAAGAAGCGGACCACGCGGGCAACGCGGCCGTGACAAACATCGGTACAGACAAACCAGACGGGACACGGGATGGTAAACCGTCGGCGCCGGTGGTGATCGATGGGAAGGTCGAGGCGACGACGGCGAAGCTGGCCGTAGGGTTTGTCTCGGAAGGAACCGACGTAACCATCGAGGTTTGGGGGGTCGATGGGCTTGCCGTGACGAACTCGGCGGTGACGCGAGGAGGCCAAACGTTGACGTTGCCTTCGCGGTTTGGAAAAGGCGAACACGTGGACGTGGAGGTGGCGTTCACGACGTCGAGTACGGTCCGGACGAACCTGGCGATCCGGGTACGAGGGAGCTTCGGGGGAACGGTGCGCGAGCGGGTGCAGTCGTTTACGGTGAACGGGCACTTGCCCTCGGCGACGCAAGCGCCGGGTGAGGTGCAAGTGGGGCCGGATGGGACACCGGTGCGGGTGATGAAGGCGCAATGAGTTAGGCGGACAAACGTTTGTCCAGCTCGCACATTGGCGTTGGTTCAACGGTCGGCGATCTTCTTCTTGGGTGCGTGCACGGGACCGGCGATGCGGCTTCGTGCAGCGTGCACGAGAGGTTCGGCGGGGGTGAGTGCATCGACGAGGTCACAAGCCCGTCGGGAGGCGTCTTCGGCTTTTTTCCAGGCGGCGGAATGGCCGATGGTGTTGGGTCCAGCGCGGTTGGCAAGTTCGAGGGCATCGGCAAGATCGCGGCCGACACGTTCGATGCGGGCGAGTTCGTTTTTGCCGGCGCCGCCGAGTTTGGCCGCCACATACATTGCGCGGATGATGCCGACGAGATCGCGCACGGCAGTTGCGGGGAATGGCTCTTCACGCCCGGAGATCACCTGAACGAATGTAACGTATTTGTGGTTCGAGGCGAGCACCAAAATTACGAACCCTGATTCCGTGAATTTTGAGGGCATTTCGGCGCTAGAGCCGGGAGCTGCGTGAGGCAACTGAAACACCGATCACAGAAGAATGTACGAGGAAGA
>JBGAOI010000533.1:0-5559 GCA_044221885.1 Polyangium sp. (in: bacteria) | reverse complement strand
GAATTGTTCACGAGGGCCCTGTGCGCAAAGCTTTTCGAAAAGCCGCGGCGTGGTATCTGATTCCCGCGTTCGGCTCGTCCGTTTTTATTGCCGGCGCGTGCAGCGATCCGGCAGCCAATGAACCGCTGCCTGGCGATCCCGCGTCAGGCGCCGAGCAATACCAAAAACTATGTGCATCCTGCCATGGCAAACTTGGCGAAGGGGCAACCGCTCCGCGTCTCGTTCCCTGGACACGTGGTGCAGATCCGCTCGTGCAAATCATCGACGCGACGATGCCGAAATTCGATCCATCTCGTTGCGTCGGTACGTGCGCGAAAGACGTCGCGGCCTTTATTCTAAGCCTCGAAGCGGCGTGCGACACTCCGCCCTTCGGACCGCGACAACTTCGGCTCCTCAACCGGCGCGAATACAACGCAACGGTCAATGATCTGTTTGGTTTGTCGGGCCCATCCGGCGCCACATGTGCCACGGACGGCGATTGTGATGTGCAAAAGGCGTCTTGTGTCGGGGGTACGTGCGTTGCGGACGCGTGCAACGTGCAAACGTTTATTTTCCCGACGAATCAGCAATATGGGTCGGTGCATGTCGCCGGCGAATTTAATGGTTGGCCAGGAACGATCGCGGCCGGTGGTTATGGCATGACGTACGTGCCCAAGAAAAACCTCTATTATGCCAAACGCACGCTGAACAACGGCACGTATCAATACAAATTCGTCATCGACGAAGTCAATTGGGTTCCGGATCCTGCCAATCCCGTGAAAGTTCCCGACGGCTTCGGCGGCAGCAATTCCGTGTTGACGCTAGGATGCGATGCAGGCGGTAGCGGGAATGGCGGCGTTTACAATTGGGCCAAGGACTTTCCCGTCGAAAGTCGGCCCAAGGGATTCAATTACGACGACAACGTCGATGCGGGTCTCGTCACCAGCGTACACGTCGAGCAATACATGAAAGCCGCCGAAGCCTTGGCGCAAAAAGGTGTAGAAAACATCGGCAAAGTCGTGCCTTGCGATTACAACGCCGATCCGGCCGGATGTGCAAAAACGTTTGTCTCAACCTTTGGCGAACGAGCTTTCCGGCGCCCCCTGACCGACGCCGAAGTCACCAAATACACCGCGATCGTGCAAGGCCAAGCGAATTTTTCCGAAGGCGTACGCATTGCTTTGCAGGTTTTTCTTTCGTCGCCGTACTTTCTTTACCGTTTCGAGGTGGGAACGGATCGCGGAGATGGGACCTTCGCGCTGACGCCTTATGAAGTAGCTTCGGCGCTTTCCTATTCCCTTTGGGGAACGATGCCGGACACGCAATTGCTCGAATCGGCAAAGTCCGGGAAACTCAGCAATGCGCAAGGTGTAGCCGAAGAAGCCCGACGCTTGCTTGGTGACGGACGAGCTCGCGATGTGATGGGCCTGTTTGCCCTGCAATGGCTCGGCGTCGAACGCGTGCTCACGGCCGACAAGAGCACGACGTTGTTCCCAAGTTATGGAGCGGCGCAGCGGCAAGGTTTTGCGGAAGAAACCCGGCGCTTCGTCACACACGTGATGTTCGACGGAACGGGCAAGTATCCAGAGCTACTGCAAAGCAATTACACGTTTGCCAACGACGCGACTGGCTCCATCTATGGTTTGCCATCGGGCCTTGGACAAACGATGACGAAGGTCGATCAGCCGCCGGAACGCCAAGCGGGATTGCTCGGACACGGAAGCGTTTTGGCAAGTTACGCGCATTCGGATCAATCTTCGCCCATTCGTCGCGGGTTATTCGTACGCGAAACATTGCTCTGCCAGGAATTCGGCCAACCCCCGGCCAATGCCGGCGGTGTCCCCGATATCGATCCCAATGCCACAACGCGCGAACGTTTTGCTCAGCATACCGCCGACCCCGTTTGTCACTCGTGCCATCAATACATCGATGACGTCGGATTCGGCTTCGAACGATTCGATGCGATTGGCAAATACCGCGATATGGAGAGCGGAAAACCCATCGATGCTTCCGGAAATATGAACGACGTCGAGGGAATGGGAACGAAAACATCCGGGCCGTATACGACATTGCCGGAGCTCGCGTCGATTGTTGCTCAGAGTCACCGCGCCAAAGCCTGCTTCGCACAACAAGTTCATCGATTCGCAACAGGACGTAGCGAAAGCGTCGCCGATTTGTGTGCATTACGGAATATAGAGACGGCTTTCGAAGCGAGCGGTTGGGACATGCGCGAACTCGTCGTGAGTGTACTTTCGTCCGATGGTTTCAGGATCAGGAAATAAGGAGCAAAGAACGATGAAACCGAACAATATCCATCGTCGTCGCTTCGTCAAGGGTCTTGGAGCCGCTGCCATTACGCTCCCGTTTCTGAACCTTTTGCGTCCAGGAAAAACCCACGCCGGGGGAATCGCCAAACGCGTGATCTTTTTCTACTTCCCCGACGGAGTTCCCGGGCCGAGCCAAAATGGGGATGCTTCGAAATTCCACGCCACGGGTTCCGAATCGAATTTCCAATTGCCGGAAGTTCTCGCCCCGCTTTTGCCCTTCAAAAACGATTGCGTCTTTTTCCGGGGCCTCAGCATGGGTTCCACGGATTCCGGCAGCCATCCTGGCGGAGCCAAAAAATTGCTCACGGCTGTCGACGGCGGCAATGGTGAATCCATTGACCAATATCTCGCCCGAACAGTCGGAGCAAGCGCCCCCTATCGCCATTTGTACCTCGGCGCCATGGCCAATCAAAACAATGCCAGCGGCGACAAACACATCAGTTACCCGAGCGCTGGACAAAGCATCACGCCGGAAGACAATCCCCGAAAGGCATTCGATAACCTTTTTGGCTCGATTGCCGGTGGCGGCGCTTCGCCACAAGTCGACCCGGCCAAAGCAACCATCATCGACAACGTCATTGGCGACGTGCAAGCATTGCAAGCCCAACTCGGCGCCATTGAAAAAACCAAACTCGACATGCACCTCGA
The DNA here is from genome assembly GCA_044221885.1 of Polyangium sp. (in: bacteria). Lineage (GTDB taxonomy): Bacteria > Myxococcota_A > Polyangia > Polyangiales > Polyangiaceae > Polyangium. Next base: position 2,605 of record JBGAOI010000533.1, on the reverse strand, counting down.
GTCGCTCCGGGAAGTCGAAAAACGCATCAAAGGCGGCGGCGTCGTCCCTGTTGCTTCGTGCGATAAGCCCAGCATCGACACGACGGGATTCACCGACGGCGAACTGTACAAAGACGAACGATTTCCCGGCATTCTCAAAGCGCAAATCGATTTGATGATTCTGGCCATGGCTTGCGGCTTGACGAAAGTGGGCGTGATTCAAGGCTCCATCCATACAAGCGAACTCATCATGAGCCGCTTTCCTGGAACGGATATGTACGCGCCAAACTTCGACATGCGCAGTCACCAAGCATCGCATTACGGCGCGAGCCACGACCTCGCGAAAGCCGAATTCAAAGCGTTCGTGCAACAGCGAACCTGGTGGGTCTCGCAATTTGCGTATTTACTGGACGAACTCAAGAAACGCCCCGAAGATGGCGCCACCATGCTCGATAACAGCATTGTCGTTCTATGCAGCGAAGTTTGCGACGGCAATACGCATCTGCACGATGACATGCCGTTCATTCTTGCCGGACGTGGTGGAGGCTCCATTTCCACCGGACGCTTATTGCAGTACAACTACGAACGACACGGCAAACTTTTCGTTTCGATCGCCAATGCCATGGGCGATGGTTTGTCGAGCTTCGGTGACAGTTCGTCAGGGCCATTACCTGGTCTCGTTGGGTAAAACCATCCTGGCATCAATACGCCGTTGACGCGGAGAAGATCCTCGTTTAGACGACCATGGAATCCTGTGGCTCGCTTGGCCGCAGTTTTTCCTGGAGCAAACGATGAGTCGATCAACGTACCGGCATGGCCATATCGTGTGGCATGAACTCATGGCCCCCGATGGAGCCGCTGCCGAAAAGTTTTACGGGGCACTTTTTGGTTGGACGTTCAAACACTCCGATATGGGGCCCATGGGCACGTACCGCGTGATCGTGGCGGGAGGGCGCGAACAAGGGGGAATCGTGCAGACAAACGCCAAAGATGGGATTCACCCGCATTGGGCTGGATATGTGTCCGTTCCGGATGTCGATGCCGCAGCCAAAACGGCCGGAGAAAATGGCGGGCGTGTAGCTTGCGCACCCATGGACATTCCAAACATCGGTCGATTTGCCTATATCCTCGACCCGGAAGGTGCAGGGTTTATTGTTTTTCGCGACAACAATGGCGATGCAACACCGCCCGAAATGCCCGGACTCGGCGATTTCTGCTGGGATACGCTGGCCGTGCACAATGGCGAACAAGCCCTTGCCTTCTACGGGGTCGTGGCTGGTTGGACCCGCGGCAAGTTTGGCGAGGCACCAGGCTTGTTCTTCGCTACGGCAGAAGGACAAACCATTGTGGACGTTGAAGCTCCACAAGGCGGTGCACCGAGCCATTGGATGACCCACGTGGTCGTGCAAAACCTCGATAATGCTCGTGCGAAGGCCGAATCGCTCGGTGCCAAGATTTATGCGCCGAACATCGAAGTCCCAGGCGTAGGCAAAATGGCCGTCATTGGCGATCCATGGGGCGCCGTGATTTCGATTTTCGAGCCGCAAATGGGCTAACCGAACGAACTACGGCGCTGCCGCATGCTTTCGTTCGACAAACCTAGCCTATTCCGTTGCGGAATGCCGCAAATCGCCTAGAAAATCAATCAACAGCTTGGTGACATCCGCAGGTTTTTCCTGCTGCGTCCAGTGACCGCAATCAAGGTGCTCGATGCGCAAATTCTTCACGAGCGCTCGCGTGCCTTCCGCGGACTCTGGAGAATTGAGTTTGTCTTTGTCGGCCATGATGAGCATCGCCGGCAAGTCGATCTCGAGCGACGGCAAGCCACGAATTTCATCCCACGACTTGTCCATAACGCGGAACCAATTCAACGCGCCTCGAAACCCACCACGCTTGAATACCCGTACGTATGTGTCGATGTCGACTTTCGACAACAATGATTCACCCGCACCGATTTTTCCAAGAAGCGAGCTGCCATCTCCGCCGACGGTGACAAACGTCCACCAATCTTCGGCATAACGCACGGGACGCATCATTTTTTGGAACGTCGTTTTGATGTCGGCATCGAGTTCCGCTTCGGCGCCCGGGGTCTGGGCGTATCGAAGGTAAAACGTCGAGTCTGTCAAACCAAGCTGATCCCGAAGCGCAATCGTAGGCGGAGCGGCTGTTGGTGGCAAATGCGGTGCGTTTAGCCCAACGACGCGTTCCGTTCGCTCCGGATGACGCAATGCAAACTGCCAAGCAAGCGCCCCACCAAGCTCGTGTCCGACAATCGCGGCCTTGTCGAGGCCGAAATTGTCGAAAATGCCCAAGACGTCCTCGCAAAGATTGCTCATCGCATAGGAATCGACGTCTTCAGGCGCATCCGTTCCACCATATCCGCGAAGATCCGGCGCAATGACGCGAAATCCTGCGGCCGCAAGAGGATCGATTTGCTTGCGCCACGAGTACCAAAGCTCGGGAAATCCATGCAGCAGAATAATGGGGAATCCATGCCCTGTATCCGTTACGTGGAAGCGAATGCCATTCGAATCCATGAAGACATGGCGAGTGATGATGCCCATGCGTGAAAAACTCCGGTCTACGCTCAGCGATGCCGGCCTCACTCGAATTCACGCGTGTATCG
>JBGAOI010000532.1:0-5567 GCA_044221885.1 Polyangium sp. (in: bacteria) | reverse complement strand
TAGGTTCGGAAACGCATGGCAACACGAGCGCAACAAAGGGGCGCCCGTGTGTATCATGGGCGCTGCCTTTTGAGAAGGAAAAACGAGGCCGCTTGTATCACGGTGCAACGATACGTCCAGGAGGTGCGGGATTGCCGGTTCCCATTTCCGTATGACAGGCGTTGCAATCGCCCGAGGTTTGCGGCGTGGCCATGGCGCGTTCGCCATTCGGGGAGATGACTTTGGCGGTATACGGTGGAACGAAGTCACCAACGTCGGGAAATAGCATAAAGTTGCCGCTGTCGTTTACAGGCAAATCGTAGCTGTTGTTCATGCTGTCGGTCACGCGCACGACCATACCGACAATGTCGGCGCCCGTCACGCCAATGCAATTGTTCAGTTCATGCCCCGTGGGATATACCGTGCCGGCCACGGAAAAAATGGGCGGCAAATCGATGAGTTCCTTGGCGTGGCATTCATTGCAGGCTTGGCCCGGATTCATCAAGGGGCGCATCGGATCGGTGACATCGTCACCCAAGTTCCACGTTTGATTGCTGGTACAAACCAAGGGGCCACCAAACGGATCGGTCACTTGTCCGCAACTTCCTTGGGGCATTCCGGCGGTAATCCAGGCTTCGAGCACCGCGGCTTCGGCCATTGCGCCCGTTCCTGGAGGCATGGGTGCGCTCGTGGATTTCATTCGTTCGACACTCAATTGCGCGGCGGTTTTCGAGGCATCCGATTTTGCAGGTCCCGCGAGATCGTCGTACGTCGCGAGCGATATGGGCGCACCTGCCACGGGTGTTACGCCATGACAACTCCAACACTTGTCTTGCAACACTTTCGTAACGTCACAAGGCAATCCTTCGCCGGGTTTGACGCCGGTTGTGTTATTGGCATCGACGGACGAACCACAGGCGGCCATCGTGGCAGCCACGATCATCACGCCGAAAGCCCCCAAAAACGCCATTCCCCCGTGTTGCCGAAAAGCGCGTACGCCAACGATGTTCATATATGCTCCTACTCCTGGGAAATGATGCTGCAGGGCACCGCGAGGTGCATGGCAAACCTTGGGGAAAGTTGTTTCGCCGGCATTGCAAAGTCAACCCCTCGTCGAGAAAACCGGGCGAAATTTTTCAAGATTTCGACGCTTTCGTAGCGTGACGTTGCGTGGCGTTTACTTCCTGATTGACATTCCGAACAAAGACGGCGATATCCATTGTCGTCCCATTCCCGAGGCAGTCATGGATCGAAATATTTTCCGCGAAGAACACGAACTTTTTCGGCAAGCGTTTCGACGATTCATCGAGCGCGAGGTCAAACCGCATCAAGAGCGTTGGCGTGAAGACGGGAGCGTGGGTCGTGACGTGTGGCGAAAAGCGGGCGAAAATGGATTTCTGTGTCCGTGGCTCGAAACAACCTATGGCGGCGCTGGCGGGGATTTTTTGCATTCCGTCATCGTCATTGAAGAATTGGCCTTGGCGTACGAATCTGGATTCGCGATGTCGCTGCATTCGGATATCGTCGTTCCGTACATTTACGCGTTTGGCACGGAAGAACAAAAACAAAAGTGGCTTCCGCGATGTGCATCGGGCGAAGTCATTTCCGCCATTGCCATGACCGAACCAGGAACGGGCAGTGACCTTGCAGCCATTGCGACAACCGCAGTACGCGACGGCGATCATTATGTGCTCAATGGAGCGAAGACGTTCATTTCGAACGGCATTCTTTGCGATATTTGCATCGTCGCCGCCAAAACCGATATGAATCCGGCGAATGCGCACCAAGGCATCAGTCTTTTCGTCGTCGAAGCGGATACACCGGGATTCATCAAAGGCAAAAAACTCAAGAAAATGGGTATGGCTTCGCAAGATACGGCAGAACTAGCGTTCGAGGATTGTCGCGTGCCGGTGGCGCACCGATTGGGTGAAGAAGGCGCGGGCTTTTTGATGCTCATGAAAAACCTCCAGCAAGAACGCCTCGTGGTTGCTGTTGGCGCTCAAGCCGCTGCTGAAAAAATCCTCGAAGATACGATTGCGTATTGCCGCGATCGCAAAGCATTCGGAAAGCCCATTTCCAAGTTTCAGAACACGCAATTCAAGTTGGCTGAATGTGCGACGAAAGTGGAAGTTGGTCGCGCGTTCTTGGACCGACTGCTCCATGAGCACCTATCTGGGAAATACCTCGTCAAAGAATGCTCGATGGCCAAACTATGGCAAACGGAAATGCTGGGCGAAGTCGTCGATGAATGCTTGCAGTTTTTCGGGGGATATGGGTACATGCTCGAATACCCCGTCACGCGCGCCTACATGGATGCGCGTGTCCAGCGCGTGTTTGCCGGGACGAACGAGATCATGAAGATCATCATTTCCAAGCAAATGGGGCTGTGACAACCGCGGACACGACGGCGTCGTTTGCTCTTGCCTTGCCCACATGAAACGCATACGCTCGCTTGTATGCGACCCTTCCCGTATCTTTTCATTGTCGTCCTTTCCTGTGCGCATTGCGGCTCGGAAGTCGTTATCGACACGAACGCGTCGACCGAACATCTGGATGCTGGGACGGATGCCACAGTGGAGCCGAATGCGGACGCGAGTTTCGACGCGGCGGAAGAGGCCGGACCGCCACCTTCGCCGTATTGCCATTGTCCGAATGGTCCCACATGCACCAAACCCTTGGAGTGTTGTCCAGTCGTTGGAAAATGTGAAAATCCGGCGAACTTCAATTGCACGGGTTCGGCCATCAAGTGTCCATGAGCCGCGGCGATTCTCCGGTTCAACGACAGCGGCATTGCGTGAATCAGGCAGCACGTCTTGTACATCATCCCTGACAATCGGACTTGCACATGAAGTTTTCCCATGGTACGGGGAAAAACGCATGGAGTCTTTCGATGAATCGCTGAAGTTTTTGCTCCACGAAGAACCTGAAGACTTTCTGAGGTTTGGCTTTGCGGACCCCTCCATCAAAGTTGTACGTCCATGTGAAGTTGACTTACCTTCACGGGATCGCGACATCGATGCAAGCTATTTGATCCTACGCAATGGGCAAAAGGAGATCGGGCACATCGAGTTTCACCGGAAGCACCAAAAGCTCAAGGAATTGGCGCTCGACGTTGCGGATGCGCAGTTGCGCCTCTATCGGCGCGAAGATTGTCAAGTCACGACCCATGTGTGGGACTTGTACGGTTCGCGCAAAGAGCCACTTCTGACGGATGCCTCGCTCGTGATCGGTCCTTCTACCAAGGCTGGATATGTTCGCATCAACCTGCGGGCCATGATGTGGCAGCAACTGTTGCAACAAGCTCCTTCAGGCTTGTGGCCGCTCGTGCCGCTCACGAAAAACGGAGCAACCGAAAAGGCGGTGAAGGCCGCTCGCGATGCCATCGTCTCGAAGAAGCCGAAAAATTCTTCTCACCTCGCCGACCATCTTGCGGTATTGTGGTTCGTCGCCGAGGCCGAAGACGTTCCCACAAAGTTGGTTCAGTTCTATATCCAAGAGGCTCAGCTCATGGAAAGCACTCTCTACAAGAGCATTTTTGCAAAAGGCGAAGACCGAGGCCGAAGTCAAGGCATCTCGCAAGGCATCTCGCAAGGCATCTCGCAAGGCATCTCGCAAGGCAAGGTACGAGCGCACGCGGCTGTCATTTGCAAGCTACTGGCTCGACACCTCGGCGCAGTCGACCCAAGCATTCGTGAACGCCTTGCAGCTTGGCCCGTTCCCGAAACCCTCGAAACGTGGGAAGACGAGGCCATCGAGCTCAAAGACGCAAAGTCCGCACGTAAGCTACTGCAAAAGATCCTCAAGACTCCTGTACCACCTTCCACGACAGGTTCGTCCGAGGCTGCGTAGTTTGCATCGACGTTCGCAGAGAAAAACGCCCTTGGAGCATCGTCAAACTTCGTGCTCTCAGCGGCGCACGTTCACTTGAATAGAGTGTCGGAGACGTTGACGGACGAACGTGCGGTGGTTGAACGTGAACGGCGACCCGTGTCGCAGGTGTGCGCAATAGCGCCGCTCCTGACGAAGTGTATTGTCATGACAACCCATTCGCACATTATCCCGCCCGGATCGTAAATTCTCCTCACGATCTGGTTCGTCGCTGCAAAAAAAGATTGCCAACGGCAAGAATTTGCGGCTTGATGCGCCTGTTCGTCATCCCGGAGAAACGCCCATGCCCAACATCGCGCGCAACATCTTGGCCGTTCTTGCAGGAATCATCCTTGGCGGTACGGTCAACATGAAGCTCATCACCCTTGGCCCGTCGCTGATACCGCCGCCCGCCGGCGTCGATGTAACGAACGCCGAGAATCTCGCCAAGTCCATTCACCTTTTCGAGCCTCGTCACTTCGTCATGCCCTTCCTTGCGCATGCTTTGGGTACGTTTGTCGGCGCATGCATTGCCTATGCAATTGCTGCGACGTCACGCGCCAAGTTCGCCTATTTTATTGGCGTCTTCACCCTGATCGGCGGTATCGCGGCCAGTGTGATGATTCCCGCGCCCAAATGGTTCATTGCCCTGGATCTCATCGTTGCGTACATCCCGATGGCTTGGTTGAGCACCCAAATCGGAAAACGCGTCTTTCCCGAGCCGCAAACGGCGGCGAAATAGAAAGATCCAGCTTAAACGAATTCTCCGTAAAACGTTTGTCAATCCGTCATGGCCCGTTCCCATGTGGGACGCCAAACCCGGGTCACGGAACGACTGCGCCATTCACGCAAACACCACGACGGATCATCCCTGACAATCGGGCTTGCATGTGAAGTTTTCCCGTGGTACCGGGGAAAACGCATGGAGTCTTTCGATGAGTCGCTCAAGTTCTTGCTCCAAGAAGAACCTGAAGACTTTCTTCGGTTTGGTTTTGCGGACCCTTCGGTGAAGGTTCTACGGCCTTGCGAAATCAATTTGCCTTCGCGGGATCGGGACATCGATGCGAGCTACTTGATCCTGCGCAATGGACAGAAGGAGGTTGGGCACATCGAGTTTCACCGGAAGCACCAAAAGCTCAAGGATTTGGCGATCGACGTTGCCGATGCACAATTACGACTTTATCGACGCGAAGACTGTCCCGTGACGACCCATGTGTGGGACTTGTACGGTTCGCGCAAAGCGCCACTCGTGACAGCTCGTTCGCTCATGATTGGTCCGGCAACGAAAGCCGGGTATGATCGAATCAACCTGCGGGCCATGCCCTGGCAGCAACTGTTGCAACAAGCGCCGTCGGGCTTGTGGCCACTCGTGCCGCTCACGAAAAACGGTGCTACCGAAAAAGGGGTGAAGGCGGCCCGTGACGCCATCGTCTCGAAGAAGCCCCAAAATTCTTCTCACCTTGCGGACCACCTTGCGGTATTATGGTTCATCGCCGACGCGGAAGACGTTCCCACGAAGCTGCTGCAGTTTTACATCCAAAGGGCCCAACTCATGGAAAGCAAACTCTATAAGAGCATTTTTGCTGAAGGCGAAGACCGTGGTCGAAGTCAAGGTCTCTCACAAGGTCTCTCGCAAGGAACGGTACGAACACACGCGGCTGTGATTTGCAAGCTTCTCGCTCGACACATTGGTGCCGTCGACCCAAGCATTCGCGAACGTC